>CAZTVU010000045.1:7250-26218 GCA_964617025.1 uncultured Planctomycetales bacterium
AGGGCCGCGACGCCCAGCCACGGGCCAACCCTTGAGCGCCCATGCAGGCCTGACACCGCCTCTTTCGCCGGCGACGCCACGGTTACGAGGCCCTCCCGTCACGGGTCGGTCGGACCGCCTGCGGGGCGGACGCGGCGCCGACGACCCCGCCGACGGCATCGGTGAGAACCTTCCGGATCCACGGAGCCGCCTCGGCGGCAAAGTCGCGAACCAATGCCTCCGCGCCGAACCGCCCCATGTCTTCCGGCGCGGTAATCTGGACCTGGGCGGAATAGCGCAGGGTGCCGTCCCGCCGCCCGGACCAGGCCTTCGATCGGAGCAGCGACACATCGGGGCATGACTCGTCATTCACGATGTAGTAGTTGAGCACGACCACGGATCTCGCCTCAAGGCCGCCGCGGTGAAACCGCAGGATTCGGCACGGGAGCGTCCCGCCGTCGGACAGCGGGAGGTCCACGTTGCGCACGCCGTCGAGCGTCCATCCCGCACCCGGATAGCAGACCTCGGGGCGGTGGGGGGCCAGGTCGCGCAGGCGAATGCCATAGCCCACAAAGAGAAACACGGTCCCGCCCGACCGCCGGTACGAGCGGTTGATGTGGTCGTCCGTATCGGTGCGGCGAACGACTCGCTCATCCATCGGCACGTCCTGCCCACGCCAGTCGCCGATCTCCAGCGGGACGCGGGCCAGCGTCCCGCGAGGAATGGGCGTGCTCGTGTCCAGCGCCACATGCCGCGCGGCCAGGATGCGATAGCCCGCACCCGCGGCAAGCAGGACGGCCAGCGCGACGCACAGCGCAACGTTGAAACGCATATTCAACCAACTCCTCACCAGGTCGGCCACTCGCCCCGTACGCCGCCCCCGGGGCCCCGACGCAGAGGCAGGCAATACACAACGCCCGTCATGAAGGCGTGTCCGAGGCTGCCGCCGGCAGGCAACCGTACGCCGAGCCGGGCGAGGGGCATTCTATCCAAACGTACAGTGGTGATTTCAACGGGCACTCCACCGCACCGTAAAGGAGTTCGTCAGCGGTAGGCGGAGCAGGCGGCCACGCGACGCTCAATTTCGTCCATCACCCTGCGATAGCCTTCGCCGCCGACGCCTCCGAAGCGTCGCTGCAGCTCGCTCTCCGGAATCTCTTCCGGCAGGTCGTCCGCCGGCGGAAAGAAATCGTCCACCCGGAATCCGGCCTCAAGCCGCTGCTGCATCGCACGGGCGGACGGTTCATTGCGAGTCGCCGCCATGGCGAATCGTGTGCCCGCCTCGTCGGCCAGCCGGTCGGTAAACGAAAACCCGGAACTGCGGCCAATCCTTTCGCCGCGCACGGCGTCGAGCTCCTCCTTGAGCAGTCCCACTTCGACAGTGACCGACTCCGTCGACAGGACGAGGACAGCGGCACTCACGAAGAAGTGCCTGGTCCAATCGGCCCGGCCGCGTACCGTCACTTCATCAAAGGCCCGGAAGGCACCCGGCCTGATCGTGTCATCGGTCACACGGCCGACGAAATCCGCAAGACGCGAATGGCCGAGCAGGATTCCCATCGCCAGAATTGCGGCCCGGTTTTCGATCACCGCCGACCCGTCCGCCGAACGGTCGCGGGCAAGGCGAAAGACCGACTCCAGGCAGGCGCCGAAGCGGGCATCCCCGACCGGCAGGGAACGACCCTGTTCGAGCAGGTGTCGCACATATACCGAGACGGCGGCGCGAACCTCACTTCGCGGCCCCAAGGACCCGAATACGCCGTCGCGCAAATCGGCAAGCGATTCGATCCGGCCGTAGGTCGCCTCCACAAACCCCGGAGCGATCCGCAGTCGATCGATCGCATCCAGGAAGGGTTTCACGCGACGATCGGCCAGGATCCGGGCCGTAATCGCCGGTGAGACGTGGCGCAGCAGCCACTGCGGAAGAACGACGCGTCCGACTCGGAGCTCATCGCCAAGGACCTGCAGGGTGCACCCGTCGAACGTTATGCGAGTTTGCACAAGGATGTTGAGATGCCGCGGCCGCGCTGCCGGGACCGGCACTTGAAGAGACGCCTTCAGGGCCACGGTGTCATCGCTCAACACGACTCGTGCCTTTCGGCCGGGAGACCCGAGCGAAAGGCCCCACGTGAGCAACAGGTCGATATCCCGCTGCGTCAACCGCAACGTCCGCGTCCGGCCCGGTATGACGGCCCGCGGATTTGCGGCCCGCAGAAGCTCGTACAGGCGAGCCTTCTCGACGGAGGTCATCCTCTCCGCCTCGAAGGGCAGGGGATCACCCTCCAGGGCACCGTACACCACGAACCCTGCAACGACGCCGAACGCAAAAACCAAGCCGGCCAGTTTCGGAACGACAAGCAACCGCGCCCGTGCGCCCCGCAGCCATGCGCAACCGACCCATGCCCCGAGCAGGCACCCTGCCAACGGCAGGATGACATCCAGCCAACTGAACAAGCCGACGGCCGGCACAATCTCCACGAGGCGAAGAGCAACCGCAAGCACCGACCCAAGAACGATCGCCAGCGCCCCCGATCTCCGCCGACCGCAGCGATACCGGGGCGACGCGAAAACCTGTGTGAATAGAAACGTCGCGACTCCGAACCGAACGACGACGGCGAACGCGGCCAGGCCCAAATCCACGAACAACCCGGCCAGTCGCCGCGAATCCTGGAAATCCCAGAGCGGCACATCCGCGAGCATCGACCCGCCGCGATCGGCCACCGCCAGACAAAGCAGGAACAGCGTCCAAAGAAAGGCGGCGACGCGGACGATCCGCTCCCCGCCCGGCCAGGGCCGGGCACGCTCGTGCACGCGGGCTTCGGGAGAGGCCTGAACCACACGCGGAGCGCCCTGGTCCGATGAACGCGGCCGCGCCGAGTTGTCCGCAGGGGGATTCGTGATGGTCAAGGATGCGATTCGTTTCGCCGCACGCCCCGCGCCCCGGAGCCTCTCGAAGGCGGGAGAGGGGATCATCGCGCGTTGTGTCGGTCGGTTGCGACATCGCGGGGATCGCCCACCTCCGCGATGCGCTGGTCCACATATACCATCTTGCCGCGCCGGGTGAGCGGAATCGCCTCCGCCCGTTCGACTGAGAACTCGACGCGGCCGTCCAGCTTGCGGCCGAGGTTCTGCCGGATGCGGCGAACATCGTCCTCGCCGAAGCCGTCGGCGGGCACGACGCGGAGCACCGCCCGCCCCGGCGTATCCTGGTGGAACTGGAACTGTCGGACGCGGGCGAAGGTGTCGTCATGCATGTTCAGGGCCGTCCAGGAGATTTGCGAACCGTCCGCCGCCACGAGGACCTCCTGGGTCCGGTGGCCGCGGACGTCGCGAATGATCGTGTGCCGTCGCCCGCACGCCTCGCAGTGATCGCCGACATACGTCGCGTAGTCGCCGGTGCGGTACCGGATGAACGGCACCACCGTGTTGATGAAGCCGGTGCCGACGATCTCGCCGCGCCGACCGGACGTCGTGACGGCCGCGCCCTGCTCATCCAGCAGCTCGAAGTACCCGTACGTGGGCCACACGTGATAGTCGGTCGAATGCTCACATTCGGCCGCCAGAACCAGCTTTTCCGTATGCCCGTAGCAGGAGAAGTATCGGACCCCGAAGACCTCCTCGACGAAGGCCCGCTGCTCCGGGTAGACGATCTCGGACTCGGCGATGACGCCCCGGATGTTCCGCGGCGGCTCGACGCCCGCCCGACGGCAAAAGCGCGCGAGCGCGAACACCGCGGAGGGATAGGCGTGCAGAAAGCACGGACCGATCGTGGCGACATGCGTGAGGTAGCGGCGCATGTCGTCGTCGGTCATGTGGAAGTTGCTGTAGTAGTGGTGCCGCAGGATCGGGTCGTAGTCGTGCCGCAGCCCGTCGCGGGCGGCCGCCACGACCCGCCCACGAAAGACGGCCATCGGCGTCCCCAATCGGTAGCCGCATCGTTCCCAGCTCGTCACCAGGTGCGCATACTCGACCGGGGACCGATCGGCCCCGATGTAGAACTGCAGCGGCGCGCCGCCCGTGCCGCCGGTGGACACGTAGTCGACCGCCATGAACCGCCGCCCTGCGGCACGCATCTCGGTCAGATGATCGCGTAGCGTGCCCCGGTCGATGGTCGGGAGGACCGCGAGGTCCTCCGGCCGCTGGAGGTCGCGCGGAGAGAAGCCGCATCGCCGAAACACCTCGCGGTAGAACCCCGTCCGCGCGGCGACCGCACAAATGGATCGGAGCCGCTCGATCTGATGCGCCCGTGCGGCATCACTCGTCCACCGCTCCGCCGCCTGCGCGAGACGCCGGGTCGCGCGAAAGCGCCTCCCGAGGAGGATGCTCGCCGGGATGATCTGCAGCGACCGACCCAGGACCCGCCGCGCACCGCGAGGGAGGCCATCCCAAAGGTTCTTACACGAAAGCGCCCGCTTCACACCCGGCCGCATGGAACTCGATATGCCCTTTCCATCCGAAGTGGGGCTCGAACGCCAAACAGGGACCGCGCACATCGGCGAGCAGACCATTGTACCGCGGATCATTTGAATGGAGGGCCACCTCGCCTGCACCGCCGGGCATCAGCGGGAGCGAATGATCGGCCCACGCCCGGGCCAGCAGCGGAATCCGCCGCCAGTCGAACCCCATGAGGCGCGCACAGGCCGTGTCCACCGTCAGTGGGTTGAATCCGGCGATCACGAGACCGGCGGGCCGGGGCACGGGATCCAGCGGCCCGTTTCCCTCGCCGCCGACGATGCCGTCCACCACGCTGAAGAACCGGCGCACCGGCCGATCGCGAAGGCGGCCGTCCGCCCCGGCATAGAAGAGAGTCCGGTTTAGGTCGAGCACCATCCTCCAGGTCGTGTCGTTGCCGTACCAGTTGCCGGAGCGGATCGTGCCGTTGTTGGTATCGCCGAACAGGCGTCGTCCCAGGGCCTTGGCCGGGCCGGCCACGACGGGCCGCAGCGGCCCCAGCCAGGGGAACACCCTCTTGAAGCCCGCGACCACCGAACGCTCCAGCCGGTGGCCGACGGCGTTGTCGGCAAACTGGTCTCCGCCCTGAGCCGGCGTACCCTCGCGATGGTGTGGGAGCCAGTTCTTGTTGCCGTTCATGCCCACAAGGTTCTTCATGTTGACCGTGATGCCCGTCTTCTTGTGGGTCTTGAGCTTCGGCAGGCTGATGACGCAGTCGGCATCGAGGATCGTTCGCGCGACGAGGTACTCGTGCACGTCGCCGCGATGATGCCGCCTCACCTCATCGACGTCGTACTCGGCCCCGTAGAGCCGGTCGCACAGGTGCCCGACCTCTGCGAAGGCCGACCGCCGGCCAAGGTTCACGCGGACATACCCGGCCGGATCGCCGGGTAATGGTTCGTGACCGACGATCACGCCGTCGATCTTGACCGCGCGCTCCGGGCGGAGGTCGAGGACCTCGACCTCGAAACCCGCATGAGACCGGTAGAAGGCCTGGATCTCGTCAAGCCCGACGATACGGCGAATGCCTGCGAAATCCGCGTCATTCTGCGGCGCGTCCGCGATGATGATCCGCCCGCGACCCTGCAGAGCGACATAGGCGTAGTCCACCACGGCACGGATGATCGCACCGTGCGTGATGAGGCAGTCGTCATGGCCCGGACGGGTCTCGCGAAAGTCGCGGACGAAGTTCGGCTTGAGTACAACCGTGTCCCCGGGCGTCAGCACCGCACCAAGCGGATTCCACTCGCGCGTGCCGAATCGCGCCGCATCCAGCCCCAATAGTCGAAGTGCCTCCCGCACGGAAGCGTAGGCATGGTTTGCCCCCTCGCTCGCGGGAGCGGCCGGCCAGGGGCACTCGGCATAGGCCGCCGACGGCGAGAAGGGCGCCCGGCTGTCATAGCACGCCGGCCCCGCCGCCGCGGCCACGGTGGCCGCGGCCTCATCCAGGAGTTGTGGTGACAACGCCGTCATGTGCTACCCCAACGCGTCGCCCACTGCTCCGGCCCGTGACCCCGGCGCGAGTTACGTCACCGCGCCAACCCGGCCAGGATCTCGTCCCAACGATCTGTGATGGCCGTGACCCGGAATCCCTCGGTCGCGTTTATCGCCGCCCGCGAAAACGCGGCCCGCTTCTCCTCATCCACGAGCAGTTCCACGATCCGATCGGCAAACGCCTGTGGCGAGCGCCGCTCGACCAGGTATCCGTTCACGCCGTCCTGAACGAGATCGGCCAGGTCGCCGACGTTCGACACGACGGCCGGCAGTCCGCAGGTCATCGCCTCCATCAGCGAAAGGGCCAGCCCCTCGGAGTCGGACGTGAGCACGAACAGCCGCGACCGGCGCAGCCACTGCCCCACATCGCTCTGCTGACCGACGAAACGAACCCGTTCGTCCACGTGCAGTCTGCGCGCCCTGTCCATGAGCTCGTCGCGCAGCACGCCGTCGCCGACGACCACCGCGGTGACATCCGGCACCCTCCGCGCCACCAGGCTCACGGCCTCCAGAAAGACGTCAATCCGCTTGACCTCCACGAGACGGCCGACCAGGATCAGATCGGCCGTCACCGGCTCCGCCTGAGGCGAGAATTGCCCCACATCGATGCCGCCCGGGACGACGTACACCGGGGCCGTGGTGCCGCGATCCTGAAGGAAACTCGCGGCTCGCGTGCCCATCGTGATGATGATGTCGAGCTCGCTGACGATCCGCAGCAAGCCCCGCTCCACGTGATGATCCGGCGTCTCCATCCGGCCGAACAACCGGTTTTCCCCCCTGATGCCGCCGTCGACGACCTCCTTCGGACCGCCCACGCAGAAGTACATCGACCGCGCCCCGACAAACCGCGCGACCACCGCCGCCACCATCCCGTTCACCAGCAGGTGAAAACCGCCGACGATGTCCGGCCGCCGGCGGACCGCCTCCCAGCAGAACACCAGCAGGCGAGCCGGCACGCGCCCGACGACTCGGACCAGCCACCCCGGCGGATAGACCGCGACGACGTTCGGCGTCGGCTGGATCGGGTGCGTCGCGACAACGCACAGGCGCCCGCACCGCCGTGAGGCGGCCAACGGCCGGATGTGCGCGTTGACCCAGTTGTCCGAGTAGAACGTGCCCGTAAGCAGGATCTCAAGCCCCTCCACCCGCCGCCGATCCCGTGGCCGCAGTTGGATGTATCGTCCGACCCACAGGGCCGCGCGAAAGGCGGCCACCACCGCGCGCACAAACCCGTGGTAGAAGGCTCGCCGGCACCTCCGCGCCACGGAGACGTGCGGCGTCCCGTCCGCGCGTCCCGGCCCGAGCGAAGCCACAGCGGCGTCGCCCCTGCCGCCGTTCGTGGCCGGCGTCTTTACCAATGCGACTCCGGAAATGCCAGTCTCCTCCACGCCAGCGATGCGCTCGCCCGCCCCGTGTGGTCCGGCGGGTTGATCGTCACATCGTCCAGTTGCCGGCCCCGCCACGATGCTCGCACTTGCCGGTCAGGCGCCAGATACCATGTCAAACCATCCAGGTCGCCCGGCCGCGGGCCCCCGTCCTGATCGCCCGAACCGGCGGGCCAGTCAATCGCCGCGCTCATCAACCGCCCGTCGTCGTCCACCCGAAGCACCACCTCGCGCACCGCCCGGCAGTAGCCCAGCAACCGCCGCGTGGTCGTCACCAGGATCCTGCCGTCGTGGTGGTACTGCGCGAGGAGCCGCAGGGCCTCGCACGCCGCCGGCGCGAGGATCTCGCCACGACCCCCGACCTTACCCAGGTGCGTGTACAGGATGCAGACACCCTCGCGAGCCACAAGCCGATCGAGGAACGCCCTCGTCAACACCGCCGACAGGCGCTGCGGCGTCGCCCCGTCGCCCACGCCGCCCCAGTACGGATCGCACCGCAGGAACTCGCACGCCGGCCGGCCGTCACGCAGCCGCACCTCGCGCATCACGCGGTTGGGGCCGTGCATGGCGTACTTCTCGCCGCCGCAACAGGCCAGCATGTGCTTGGCCGCCTCCTTGGCGAGCGTCCGGGCCGATGCCGCCGGATGGCGAGCGGTGAAGATACCCCCGAGCGACGGCGGAACATCCTGGCCGATCATGCTCGTCACCCGCCCGCGCCAGACGTACCGCACGCCGAATCCGCACGTCAGGTCCGCGTGATAGGCCGGATGGCCCGGCTCGTCGCCGTGGCCCCGCATGATGTCCGGGCCGAAGTTTGTCGGTGCGACGGCGTGGTCGACCCACGCCTCCAGCCGGCACCCGTGCCGGTTCAGCTCATCCAGCGCCCGGCCGGCGTGAGCCCGCGTCGTCGCCAGGTCGCCGTAGGAGTGCAGGCAGTCGATGTGCCCGCTGCGGATCAGCGCCCGGACCATCTCGCGCCCGGCGTCGTCCGTGTTCCAGTACGAGAACTGATCCGGTGGCATATCGAAGTAGATCGTGTTGCCCACGTCGAGCCCGAGCCCGGGGCCCATCGCGGTCGTTGCGGTGGTGTTGAGGAAGCGCATGATTTCCCAGTACACATGCCGGTCCGGCGTGCCGTCGAGGTCGCTGCAGATGGCGAGCATGGCCCGGTAGGGATGCGGGTAGCGACGCAACGAGGCCGGTCTCGCGACTGACGAGGTTGCAGGGCTTTCCGAGATCGGCGAGAGTTCAGCGATTGAAAGCACCTCGCCGACCAGGATCAGAAAGGGCCACCCAAACGAGCGAGTGGCAGCGGCTCATCGTGATGCTCGGCATCCCGATCGGTATCGCTGCAGCAGCCGTTTCGCCTCCTCCAATCGCGGCCCGCGCAGGTTGCCCTGCAACGAAATCACCTTGCCGGGTACACCCACAACGACTGCGTTCTCAGGCACGTCTTTCGTGACCACGCTGTTCGCCCCAATGATGGCATTGTCCCCGATGCGAAGCCCCCCGATCACCTTCGCCCCCGGCCCGACGAATACGCAGTCGCCCAAAGTCGGGGCCCCCCGATACTCCCCAAGGGTTACGCCCTGGCACAGGGTGCAGCGCATACCAATACGAGCTTGACCGTTAACAACAATCGTGCCATGGTGCTCGATCTTAAACCCAGGACCGATTTCTGCGAACAGACTCACGTCGATGCCAAACTTGTAGGAATAATGATGGAGCATGAGCCGCCCGAACAACCGGAGCGGGCTCCACCAGAGCGGCTTGGTGTCGAAATACTGATTCAGCCTGAACCAGAACGAGTATCTGAATCCTTGTCCAATGAGCAACTCCCGTAGGAACTGCCCGATGTTCGGGTTCTCATGATAACGATCGAGGTCGGACCAGACGAGGAACGTGAACTCACGCCAATTCATCGACGCCATCGCTTGCTGAGAGATAGGCACGCAGTTCACTCCGTGATCGGTATGTAACGCGTCGTCTGCCATCGGCGTCTTCGCTCCACTGATGTCCGTCCATTTGCGAGCGACCGTCCAGATCACATTGGGCGATCGCTTGGGCTTCGCGTTCGGTGCGATGCCAAGCCGATGGTACGGCCTACGCGGTCCGCTCGCGACCGCGCACAGCCTGCCGATACACCTCGCGCGTCCGGCGGGCGACGACGTCGGGATGGAAGCGGTCGAGAGCGATTTGACGTGCCTTCTCGCCCATCCGCTCCCGCAAGGCATCATCTTCGAGCAACTGCCGTAGCCGGTCGGCAATGTCCTCCGGATCGTTCGGATCCACGAGGAACCCCGTCTCGCCATCGCGGACCATGTACGGCATGCCGCAGCGGTTCGACGTGACCACGGGCACACCGACAGCCATAGCCTCCGCGACGCCCATCGGCGCCCCCTCCTCGAGCGACACGAGCGCGAAGACGCTCGCCCGGGCCAGCTCCGCCCACACGTCCGCCACGCCCAGCCCGCCCAAAAGGACCACACGATCCCGCAGCTCCAGCGCGTCGATCCGCTCCCGCACGCGGCGCTCGTAGTCCGGCTCGCTCGCCGCGCCCGCCAGCCGCAACTCGGCCTCCACGCCGCCCGCGACCAGCCGGCCGAACGCCTCGACCAGCCCCAGCGTGTTCTTTCGTCGGCAGATGAGGGCGGCGCTGAAGATCGTCCCCGCACGCTCGTCCCGCGCCGCCGTGAAGCACTCCTCGGCGATCGGGTTGTCGATGTCGTGGATGACGCCCCGGGCGATGCCCGACAGCCGCTCGCGGACGTAGGGGCTGATCGAGATGATGTGCGGCTGATCGCCCCACCCCGCGGTCTCCACTCGCTTCCACAGCCACGACCGCACGCGTGCCAGCCGTCCGCCCGCCACCAGCGTATCCGCGTGGATAAACCCGTGGATCGTGAAGACCCGCGGGACCGGCATCCCCTGCACGATGAGGCCATACGTGTCGTGGGCGTGGACGACGTCCGGCCGCAGCCCCGCGATGAAATCGCGCATTTGCCGCCGCCCCGGCCCGACGGCATGCCGCAGGACGCTGCCGCCCGCCCACGGCAGGCGGTGAATCGTCGCCCCCTCCCACTCCGTCTCGCCCTGCGAGGTGCAATCCCGCCCCGTCGTAACGACGTGGACCTCGAGATCCCCCAGCCGTGCCAGCGCCCGCACCAGGCTGACGCTGACCGCTTCGACGCCGCCGCGCGGCGACGCCGGATCAACCGGAAACGCGGTGGCGACAGCGACCCTCAAGTCCCCGCGCCCTTCCGGCCGCCCACATCGAGGAACACCTGCTCAAACCGAGGCATGACGGCGTCCACGGTGTGGTTCTCCAGGTAGTAGCGCCGGGCATTCCGCGACGCCTCGGCCCACCGCTGAGCGGAGCCCAGCAACCCCCGCAGGCCGGCCACCAGCCCCGGGACATCGCGCGCCACAACGCCCAGATTTCGTGTCGCGATCAGGTCATCCGGGTCGAACGTGGAAACGACCGGCAGGCCGTGACTCCACGCTTCCAGAAACGTATTCGGAAAGCCCTCGTGATCGGATGTGCATATTAGGCAGGCCGCATTTCGGTAAACCGTGGGCATGCGATCGCGTGGCACGGCACCGTGAACGCTTACATTCGCTACGCCCCGCGCCTGCCGGACCATGCGGTCCCCGTACCCCGTATCGTCCGCCGGGCCGACGAAGTCGAACGCGAGGTCCGGACAGGCCCGGGCAACTTCGAGGAACCGGTCCGGACGCTTCTTCTCGCATATGCGGCCCACCCAGACGGGCCGGGCTGTCGCCGGATCGGGCGGCAGCCGCGGGACGAACTCCGCCCCATCAGGCCCCGGACACGGCATCGGAATGACGATCGAGTCGACGCCGAACCCCTCGCGGAGCATCCGCTGCTGCGTCTGCGTCTGTGCGATCACGCGGTCCGCTTGACGCAAACCGTGGCGGTAGAGCATGCGCACGCGACATTGCTTGAGCTCCGGCGAATCCGGTGAACAGTCCATGTTGCTCGCGACGGAGTAAACAAACCGCCGACCGCGCCAGCGGCACCACAGCGCCACCTGGCCCGTTACGTACTCGGCACAATTGTGGTAATACACGTCCGCATTGGCCCGGTGCAGGGCGCGATTCAGGCTGCTCCATCGCGGGAAGAAGAAACGCACGCCCGGCACGCCGGCATCCCGCCGGCACATCTTGATCAGCCGGACCCCGTCAATCATCTCCTCCGCCGGCCCTCCCTCGTCCCAAGTCAGCATGCTCACCCGATGCCCGCGCGCGGCCAGCCACTTCGCCATAAGGCTCGTCTGCCACTCGACGCCGCCGATGTGCGCGCCCAGTCCGCCGGTCAGCACGTCGTACGCGTTATGCGAGACGATGGCAACACGCCCTATGCTCACCCGTCCTGACCACATTGACGAGCTCATTCACTTGCGCTCGTATACACGTACCGTAGTGCCTATCCGAATGTTCCGTTCTTCCGGGAATACTGCCACAAGACGCCACGTTCCAGAGATATACTTGTACACCTCTCGTTGCATAGCTGAAGCGAACCTCGCTCTAGCCAAGGCAGCTTCCAACTTGTTCGCCGAAAACACGGCATAATCCACCCCGTCCACACACTTGTCCACCCCCTCCACACACGCCTCCGCCAACTCCTCTATCCGGCTTAGATCGAATCGCCTGATCCATGGCCTACGCTCAATCGCTCGCCCTATTGCGACACGTCGCTTTGCCGCAGTCCACATTCCCGATCGTTCAGCCTCCCATATCTCCCTCGCCAGTTGCGCTTTCGACGGAAACAGCTTAGGCCGCGACGAATTCTGAACGATTCGCCGTCCTTCCCCTATGTTCGTCCCAACCCATCGCGCCGCCCGTGTGTAGTTGTCTTCGCGCCGCAAGACGCCACCTTTCGCACACCAAGAGCTCCGGGAATCACGAGGAGAAGCGCCAACAGCACGATGTGCGCTAACCCGTTCTTCGTAACGCCGCATACACCACACACCGCCAGGAGGTACAAGAACGGAAGGGCAAAGAACAGAGCACGAGGCTCCTTAAACGCCCCTACTCCAAACCACACCATAGTCAGCACAGGCAGCACACGACGATTACACCCACTCTTTCGCGACGACGTACCAACACGTGCGCTCCAAGCACGACACACGCGACCACGATTGGTCCCATTTCCTCGTATAGTAGAAAAGAAGCATAAAACGCCGGCGTGGACCCCCGAAGCATGTCTGAGTACCATCCCTCGCGACACACCTGCCCTTGCAGCAGCAGATCCCCTATGAACTCCCTCGGGTTCACCACAGCGAACGGAGTACCGGCGACAAAGGTCACTACCATTAACGCAAGCGAGATTCCGCCACGACGAAGCGCCATCCACGATATTCTCCGTTCACGCACAAGCGGAGCTATGGCAGCCGCCGGCGCGCAAAACGCCGCAGCATAATGGCTCGAGGCAGCTAGCCCGAGCAACACACATGCATACACACAATCCTTCCACGTACCTTGCTGCACGAAGCGCACACAGAAGAAAACCCCACCTGCCACGCATAGGCCGGCTACGCTGTACGATTTGGCGATCACGGAATACTCGATAAGCAGCGGCGACAGACTTAATAGGCAGCACAGCATTAGAGCGCCACGCCATGAAACCATTCGCCTCGCGGTTTTGTACCACACTATGACCGTTGCAACGGCGGCAACGCAAGCGACTCCTCGTGCCATCAGGAGGCACCCACTCGGATCTACCGAGAACTCTCCAACGAAATCGAACACGTCCGAGAATCCGCCAACAGCACGACCAGCGAGGTAATATGGCGCGAATAAGATGCTATGTACATACAGCGTTACGCTTGGGTGTATGAAGTAGTGTGGATTGAATCGCTCGCCCAATAGGCGCAAGCTCACTTCAGCGACCGCCCATTCGTCCCGGTCTGGGTTGTGAGGCAAGCCCCAGGCCAAGCATAGCGCGCGCATGATAGCGGCCACAAGTACTATTGTGGATACTACGTATACGTTTTTGTGAACGCTTGTGTTTCTCGATTCTTTTCCATGCACGGATACGTGTCTATCACGAATGGCCATGCCGTGTAATTGCGCCGGTTTGTGTGATCGTATGCCCGTTTATTACTACTGTGAAGCGTATTGAATGCTCCGCCTTGCATGAACATACATTAAGGCGGCAAGCGTGACACTACCGAACCTGTCGTGTTCTCTCACGCATTTCGCCGGGCGTCGCCTGATCGAGCCCGTCCGCGTTCTCAGCCCCGCAGACGGTCGGCGGAGAGCCTGTCGAAGCACAAGTCTCAGTGTAACACCGGCCCCATCGCCAACACTGCGCGCCCCGGCGCGTACAGAACCATATGCTGGTGCGCTGTTCCCGCAGGGTCTTTTTTTTTCCGTCGCTCCATTCATCTGTACACTGTGTAAGTAGACTGACCCCCTATACTCCGGTGCGCATCCGCAGCACTTCACGATAGAGGCAGACGGTCTGGTGCGTAATGCTCTCCATGCTGAGCCCCTGCACCGATTGCCGCCCGCGTTCGGTGAATCGACGGCGCAGGCCCTCATCCTGCAGCAACTCGATCAATCGCCTCGCAAGCGCGTCGGCATCATCTCGCTCACAAAGGAATCCGTTCTCCCCATCGACAATAAGGTCAACGATACCGCCAACACGTGCCGCCACGCACGGCAACCCCGCCGCCATCGCCTCGGTCAGAGCCAGTCCCTGGCCCTCCGAGCGCGAAGGGAAGAGGAAGATGTCGCTTGCGGCAAGTATCTCTGCGACGTCCGCCCTTCTGCCCAGGAAATGCACGGCACCTTCCAGCGAGAGAGTCTGGACGAGTTGCCGAAGCCGCGGAGCGAATTGCGATTCCTCCGGTGAGTTCGTGCTTCCGACCAGCAGAAGGTGGACGGTTGGAAGCCTTTGGCGTACGTCCGCAACGGCCCTGATGGCGATATCCCAGCCCTTTACGGGCACGGCGTGGCCGACCGCCGTCACGACGACGTCCTGCGGTTGCAGGCCCAATGCATCTCTGATGGCCCCGGGTCGCGAACGCTGGTAACGGGCCAGATCAACCGGCTGGAGCATCACGGTCAGCTTTCCGCCGGGAATCCCGATCGCGAGCAGTTCATCACGGACAGCCGTTGAGATACAGAGCGTCCGGTGTGCCAACGCGCACGATATGCGGACGCTGGGCTGTAGCCGATGTAAGCCCGTTGGCTCGCGCGCCTGCTCGTAGTAGGGAGACATCGCCAGCTTGGACCATATGCGCACGGGGACGCCGGCCAGAGTTGCCCCGATCAGCGGGCTCGTGTGAACGTTATGACAGTGGAAGATGTCGCATCGGTACCGGCGGAGCAGCCTGTAGGTCTGCAACACGCAGCGGACGTCGAAGTTCCCCTGCGCCCTCGGCTGCAGCAGGATCCTACACCCGCAGTCGAGGAACGGCCTCGACAACTCGGGGGCTTCCGGCATGCTCGACCAGACGAGGTAAGTACGCCACCCGCGCTCGGCGCAGGCCTGCACAACATGAACGAACTGTTGCCACTTCGAATTGGGCGTCTGCGGGCAGCCCGCCCAGTACTGCATGATGCCGACAGACCTCACCCGATCTCTCCCGCACCCTCAACGACGTTCGCCCGTACCTGACGAACCGTCGCGACCGCACAATCATTGCCTCCGAAGGAGACAGAAGCGCGAATCGGGCGTGTCACGGCGGAAAACGCGCGACGGCAAAGGAAGGCCAGCAACACGCCGCCGATGGCCACACCCACACCGATCGCGAGAAGGGCCGACCCCCGAAAGACAAGCCGCGCGCCCAGCAGGCAAATACCGAACGGGATGGCACACAACAACGGCGACCGATTTGCCTGGGTCAGGTACTCAAGTACCGGTATTCCGATCCGTCGGCACGCATACACGGGTACATAGAGCCCGTTCACCAGAGACAACGGGATCGCCACGGACAGCGCGGCGCCTACCAACCCCCATCCGAGATGACCCACGACAAGCAGACCTAGGAGTACCGAGGCGAGACCCACGAAGAGATTAACCACAGCCAAACGGCCATGCAGGTTCATTCCCGCCAGGATGTTTGCGGCCGGCTGCCGCGTCATCTCGGTCACATGACCGACAGCCAGTATCGCCAGCACCAGGCCCTGTTCATAGCGCGGGCCCATCCACACACGGAGAATCGGATCGCCCAGAATCGTCAGGCACAACACTATGGGCAGCGCCAGGTACGCGGCCGCGCGGCTGCTCTGCAGCAGGAGATTCCGAAGTTCCTCGGGGCGATTCGACGCATGCAGCGAACTGGCCGTCGGCGACAGGACGAATCCAAACTTGTTGATGAGTGTCTGTGCATGGCTCACCAGCGCACGCGGGCGTGAATACAGGGCGAGCGCTCCCGGTCCGAGATAGGCAGCGATCACCATGCTGTTCGTCTGATAGAGCAGCAGCCGCGCAACAGAGTTCAGCATCGTCTTGCCGCCGAATACGGTCATCTCGACGATTTGTGACCAACGGGCATCGGACAGGCGGATGTGCAGTTCGGGGCACACACGATGGCCGACGATGACCCGCACGATTTCGCCGGTTACGACACCGAACAAGCTGGCGACGGCAAGACCACGAAGGCCACCCGCTCCAAGCAAGACGACAAGCATCGCGGCGAAGGAAACGAGGTGCGCGCCGGCATTAATCCCGTTGTGAATGTCCCAACGGTGACAGCCGGTAATGACGCCTACGAACGGATTGCACAGCAACTGGAAGGCTACGCCCGCACCGAGCAGCAGAACAACCCATTGGCACTCAGCAACATGGCCTGCGAGCCGCGTCCCAAGGACATGCGGCAACACAAGAGCGGTGAGAGCCCCGAGGATGGCGGCAACGCCGGCCGATGCTATCTGCACCAGCATGACGGACGACACCGCCCGGTTCACGCCTGCCACATCACCCACCGCCCTGTATCTGGCCACGTACCGATTCACAGACGAGCCGATCCCGATCTGCGCCAGCCCGAAGTAGCTCGCCAACGACCATGCGAAGTCCCACACCCCCAGCGCCTCCTGCCCGAGGTGCCGGTCGAGGAATCGCGGCATGATGAAGCCGGTCACGACGAAGACCATGTGGCCGGCCCAGCTGGCCACGACGTTCCACGCCATCCGGTCTCGGCCGGTCAGGTCCGCAGAAAGCGCGGCCGTGCCGGTTCCAGGCACGGCATCGGGCGATGTCGGCGGCGCGAAGGCCCCGGTGTCAGGGGACGTAGCCATATCGACAGTTCAGCTCCCCGGCAACCGCGTCGAATGTCGCGAGATCGGCCCATGACAGGGCGGTCCGCCACCGCTCATCAAGCCGAATCTCCGATGTTGCGTCCAGCCGCATGCCGTTGCCCAAGACGTGGTGTTCCGCGGAGCGAAAGTCGCCCGTGCCCCGCGACGGGTCCACGCCGAGAAAGCCCCAGAGCCGGCAAAGCGTCGCCGCCGTGTCCGAGCAGACCGACTCATACCGCACCTCGATGCAACGCGACGCGTCCATGCCTCGAACGATCTCCTCCGCCTCCTCGTTGCTTCGCCGCCACTCGCGGGCGGCCTCGGCCAACGAGAGCCGCTCGGCCCGGCGGTCGCCGCCGGTCCCCCCGCCGCGCAGGGCCGGGTCGACCGCATCCGCGAACGACGCCGGGTCGGTATACGTCAACGCGACCGCCCGCCCGTCGCGGATCAGCCGGATCACCTTCACGTCGAGGTCCCGGTTGCGGAGAAGGTACTTCAGCCGCAGCCCGACCTTCGACGAGTCCACGACGACCCGCGCGCCCGTCAGCTCGCACAGCGTCTCGGCCAGAGCGGCGTTGCGACGCTGAACACGGGGGTACTCGCGGCGCCACGCCGGCGACAGCCGCAGGGCGACGTCGCGCGCGGCCTCGAACAGCCGGCCGCGGTGCAAAGGCCGCAAGAGCCGGGCTATGTAGGCCGACCCGCCGGCGCCGAAGTGCGTCCCGGCCGCCGCGATGTCAAAGTCGATCCCCCGCCGCGCCATGCCCTCGGACACCCGCCGCCAGAATGAGCACCGCCGAATGAATTCGCCGCACGAGCATCGATAGCGCTCCGCGTCGCCCAGGCTGGTCGCCTTCAGCTCGCCCACGGAGCAGACGTCCGGGTGGGCGTTGAGCAGCATCGCCAGGAGCGTCGAGCCGGAGTGGCTGGCCGCCAGGATGTACGCCAGACGGGTCATGACCGCTGCGGAGCGACTCGAACGAACCGTCTCGGCCCGGCGGCCGCCGCGTGAAGCGCCGCAAGCCGGGGCACGCGCGCCGCCGCCCGCGCCCGCTCCACGGACGCCCGCAGCATCATCCCGATCGCCGCCCACATGCCGACAGCGCCCTCCCGCGGGTAGAACGTCTGGCTGCCCATGCCCGCCACGAGCAATGCGAGGACCAGCGCCAAGGCGATGCCGCCGACGGAGGCATAGAGCGGGCGGGTGCGGTCGAGGAAAAGCCGCACCGCATGGAAGAAGACGACGGCGTAGAACGGGATGATCATCGCGAAGCCCACGAAACCGTTATCGAGCAGGCACTCGAGGTACATGTTATGCGGATGCGGGAAGCTGATATCCGCGTGCTCGGCCGCCAGACCGGTGCGGATCATGGCCTCCCGTCCGTAACCGATGACAGGCGACTCCCTGATCTTGTCGATCACATACGGCCAGATGATCGTGCGGTCCGACGTAACCTCCGCATCGTCCGTGACGGTCCGTCCGCTTACGTCCGTCTCGCCAAAGCCCTGGAACATCCTCTCCGTCACGCCCGGCAGGAGGATCGCAATCGCGATCGGCACGAGCGGCGTCAGCAGCAGGCTCTTCCGCCAGCGAATAGAACACAATACAAATCCGACCGCGCCCCAGGCGACGTAGCCCATACGGCCGCCGGTCAAGGCCTGCGCATATGCCACAGCCAGACCGACCCCAAGCACCAACAACCGCCATCGCCAGCGTCGAAACAGCGGCAACGTCGCAAAGATCGCCCACGACGCCCCGGAGAGCATCATTGCCATATTCACCCGGCTGTAGCCGATCTCATTCTTGATGAGCTTGCTGGCCCTGCCGGAGAGAGTGGCTCCGCTGACGGCGGCGCTCATAGGCATCCAGCGAATCACCTGCACCGCCAGCAACACGTAAAGCCCGAGGATGCTGCACATCGCCCAAACAACCCGCTCGCGGCTTCGGCACCCGTCGAAAAGAAGCAGCCCCGGCACGACCCACTTGACGCTGTTGATCATGTGCTCGCTGACGAGGTACTCGAACGTATACTCCGGCAAACCCACCGGGTCGGCCATCAAGCGGAGGAAGCCGACAACCACCACGCCCAGGTACAACAGCAGCAGCACACTCACATGCCTCGGCACATCCCACGCGAGCCCCTCGCGATGCCGGCCGACCAGCCACGCCACGAAGATGTCGGCCATCAGGATGTTCCACGGGTTAAGCCCCTGGATGCCCATGATACTCTTGGGCATGTCCGGGTGCTCAATCACCGCCATCAGCAGGATCAGTCCGCAGAGCGCCTTGAACCAGTCGCGCCAGGCGTAGACGCCCGTGCCGATGATCAGCAGCCACAGAATTGTGATGCGAATGGACATCCGAGGGGGTTTGGGGTCTGGGGTTCA
>CAZTVU010000046.1:0-1009 GCA_964617025.1 uncultured Planctomycetales bacterium
GCCGGCGCGGCTCGGCGCGCCGCAGGGAAAGCGGCGGCAGGGCCGCCGCAGTCCAAAACGCGCGGGCCGCCCCGCGCAAGACGGACGGGGCGCCCGCCGCCCAAGTCGAAGCGCATAGGGTGGGCGGTTCTGCGGCGAAGCCCCAGGTTCGCCTACCACTGGGGGGACTGCGACGCAGCCGACTCCGACCCAGCCGACGACGGTGGGTGGACCCCAGCGTTGCATATGGCAACGCCGGGGTCTTGAAGGAGGACGCTACCCCGTCACCAGGGTGTTGTCGATCAGCCGCGTGCCGCCGATCCGAACCGCCAGGGCGATCAGGCACCGGCCCGCAATCGTTTCGACCGGTTGGAGCGTCTCCGCATCGACGATCTCCACGTAGTCGATCTCGCACGGGCCCGCGGCGGTGACGTGGGCCCGCATCGCGCGGGTCACCTCGGCGGCCCGTCGCTCGCCGGCGCCGATCATCTGCTCGGCGAGCCGAAGGGATTCGACCAGACAACGGGCCTGCCGGCGCTCGGCCGGCCGGAGATAGCTGTTTCGGCTGGACAGCGCCACGCCGTCGGCGTCGCGGACCGTCGGGCCGACGACGATCTCGATCGGCATGTTCAGGTCCGCCGTCATCCGACGGATGACGGCGGCCTGCTGGGCATCCTTCTGGCCGAAATAGGCGGCGTCGGGCTGGACGATGTTGAAGAGCTTTGTGACCACGGTGGCGACCCCGTCGAAGTGCCCCGGCCGCCGGGGCCCGCAGAGCGTCTCGGTCAGTCCGGCGACGTGGACGGTTGTGGCAGCGCCCGGCGGGTACATCTCCTCCGTCGGCGGCAGGAAGACGAGGTCAACGCCCTCGCGGCGGCACAGGGCGACGTCCTCGTCGATCGGCCGGGGATACCGGCTGTAGTCCTCGTTCGGGCCGAACTGCGTCGGGTTCACGAAGATGCTCACGACGAGAAAGCGGCCGGGCCCGCGAGCGGCACGGATCAGCGAGGCGTGACCCTCGTGCAAGGCT
>CAZTVU010000046.1:1051-14817 GCA_964617025.1 uncultured Planctomycetales bacterium
CGGGCGGCGCGGACGGCCCGCCGCACCTCGTCGATCGTTCGCGCGATGTCCATGGGCGCGATCGTATCGGAAAGCGCGACCGGTCGGCAAGGCACGCCGGCCCCGCCTCCGCGGCGGTGGTCAGCGGGTGAGCCCAGGGCCTATCGGGGTTCCGCCTCGGCCTCGCGGGGGGTGTTCCACAGGTGTTGGCGCGTTTCGGCCACGACCACGCCGCTGAGCAGCAGCAGCGCAATAAGGTTTGGTACGGCCATCAGGCCGTTGGCAATGTCGGCGAACGACCAGACGGATTTTGGAAGCGACAGGGATCCGATCATGACCGCGATCACCCAGAGGACGCGGTACGGAAAGACCGCCTTCGTGCCCAGCAGGTATTCGATCGCCCGCTCGCCGTAGTAGGACCACCCAAGGATGGTCGAGAAGACGAACGTCAACAGGCCGATCGACAGGACCGCCGGGCCGACGACCGGAAGGCCCTGGAACGCCCGCTTGGTAAGGTCGGCGCCGGAAACGCCGTCCTGCCAGGCCCCCGAGTTCACGATGACCAGGCCGGTCATCAGGCAGACGACGACGGTATCCCAGAACGTGCCGGTGGAGGAGACGAGGGCCTGGCGGACGGGGTTGGTCGTCTGCGCGGCGGCGGCGACGATCGGGGCGCTGCCGAGCCCCGACTCGTTGGAAAAGAGCCCTCGCGCGACGCCGTAGCGGACGGCCTCGCGAACGGTGGCGCCGAGGAAACCGCCGACGGCGGCATGCCCGGTGAACGCGCTGCGGACGATGAGCTCGACGGCGTGCGGCAGCGTCGCGTAGCCGGCGACCAGAAGAAAGAGGCAGCCCCCGACGTAGACGATCACCATGAACGGCACCAGCCATTCACAGACTCGGGCGATCGAGCGGATGCCGCCGAGGACGACGAGCGCCGTCAGGACGGTGATGACCGCGCCGCTGACGCCCTGCGGGACGTTGTGCGCCTTGTGGAGCATGTCGGCGATGGAATTGGCCAGGGCCATGTTGCCGATGCCGAACGCAGCGACGGCGGTGAAGGCGGCGAACAGGATGCCCAGCCACCGCGCGTTGAGGCCCCGCTCCAGGGCGTACATGGGCCCGCCGACGAACTGCCCCCTATCGTTTCGCACGCGGTACTTCACCGCCAGGACGGCCTCGGCGTACTTGGTGGCGATGCCGAAGACGCCGGTCAGCCACATCCAGAGCACGGCGCCCGGCCCGCCCTTGGCGACCGCGATCGCCACGCCGACGATGTTGCCCGTGCCGATCGTCGCCGCCAGCGCCGTCATCAGCGCGCCGAAGTGGCTGATCTCGCCTTCGCCCTCGCGCACGCGGCATAACGACAGCCGGATGGCCCGGCCGATGTAGCGCTGGATGACCCCCAGGCGCAGGGTGAGGAAGATATGCGTGCCGAAGAGCAGCAGGATGAGCCACGGCCCCCAGACGACATCCGCCGCTTTTTCGAGAAACGCCGCAACGTCCGGCACGATGCACCTACAGGCCGCGGGCCCACGCGAGGAACTTCCGCGACTCCACCAGTGCGTCGATCGCGTTGAAGCCCTCGATGTATTCGACGACGTAGAAGCCCTTGTAGCCGCACGCCTCGAGCCTTCGCACGATCGCGACGAAGTCGATCGGGCCGGTGCCCCACGGCGACTGGATCGTCTGCCAGGTCATGCCGCCGGCGCGGAAGCCGGTGCCCTGGACCAGCGGATAAAGCTCCTCGAAGCCCCCGCCCTGGTGCGGGCCGGCATAGTAGTGGCTCGGGTCGAGCGTCAGACCCAGGCCGGGCACCTGGCGGCAGAGCCAGAGGGCGTCGGCCGGCCGCTCGGTGATCTGGTTGCAGTGCGTCTCGACGGTCAGGATCACCTTGTGCTGCGCGGCGATCCCCTGCAAGACCCTGAGCTTCGCCACCGCATCGTTGCGGTCGCATTTCGCTCCCGGGGCCATCAGGTTTACCAGCCGGGCCTTCAGGCGGGCGGCGAGCCGGATCACGGCCATATACCGCGTCCGGTATTCGTCCCACGGCAGGCTCTCGATCGGATCGTACGTCAGGTTCGACGCGCGAAGGCCGTGCGCCTTCAGAACGGTCTCGACGTGCGACGCCTCCTTCTCGAAGTCCGCCGCGAGGACGGGCACGTTCACGTGCGGTGCCCACGACAGGCACGACAGATCGACCCACCGGTAACCCATGCCGGCGACCGACCTGCACATCGTCTCCAGCGGCTGCTTCGCCTGACACAGCGACGAGCACGAGACGCGATCGACGATATCCAGCTTCGGAACCGACGGGGATTCCGCCGCGGCCGCACGCCCGGCCAATGCGCAGCCGACCATCGGAAACAGGACCGACATCGCCGCCCAAACGGCGGCTGTGAGCGTTCGCATCGTCATTCGAAGTTCTCCGGGGGCGGCGGCCCCTGCGGCAATCAGAGGTCCGTGGTGCTGCCGAGGTCCGCCCACGTGACGACCCGGGGTTCGTAGGCGTTCTTGGCCTTGTTCACGTGCGCCATGCGGCCCATGATGCACATGAGCGAACAGACGCGGCCGGTTTCGACGTTGGCGTTGGGCAGGCGCTTGGCGCCGGTCTTGATGTTCTCGACGAAGTCCAGCAGCTCCTCCGTCGTGCCCTTGCCCCAGTCCTTGCCGCTCGGCTCGGCGATCTGCTTCTCCTTCTCGTCGCGGCCGATGTAGCGGGCCTGGTTCAGGTCCACCGCGCCGTTCTCGCCGAAGACCGTGAGGATCTCCTTGTCGTACTTGCCCGGCAGGAGCCAGAGGTGCGTGTACGAGAAGAGCACGTTGCCGGGGAACTGGAAGACCGTCGCCGAGTGCGTCTCCGAGTAAACGTTCGGCCCCCCGGGAAACTTCTCGGGGTTCTGCGCGGAGGCCATGCTGACGCACACCAGCGGGTGCCGGTCCTTCATCGCCCACGCCATGACGTCCATGTGGTGGCTGGCCTGCTCAATGAGCCGGCCGCCGTCGTGCTCGACCCTCGCCCCGGACGGATCGCCCGACCAGTGCCACCCGCCCTGCATGAACGTGATCCGACCCAGCAGGCCCGCGTGGATCTCCTTCATGCACGCGAGGTACCCCGGGTGGTATCGCCGCTGCGTGCCGATCTGAAAGAACTTGCCCTTCTCCTTCCACGCTTTGCGCGCGGCGGCCGTGAGCCTGTCGATCGCCTCGACGGTGATGTCCATCGGCTTTTCAGCGAAGGTGTGGTAGCCGGCCTCGAGAAACGGCACCGCGACCTTTGCGTGGTCGCAGCAGGCGGTCACGGTGTAGATGCCCTCGAACTTCTCCTTGTCGATCATCTCGCGATAGTCGGTGTAGCCCGCGGGCTTGTGCGCTTCGGCGATCTTGCGGCCCTTCTCGATCCGCTCGGGGATCAGGTCGCAGATGGCCACGATCCGCGCGTCCTTGTTGTGCGCGACGAAGTCGGTCAGCAGGCCCGTGCCGCGGCCGCCGACGCCCAGCCAGGCGACGGGCACCTTGTCGTTGGCCGCGTACGCGCGGGACATCCCCGGCTTCGCCAGCAGCAGCGCCGATGCGCCCGCCGCCGAGGTCTTTAGAAAATCACGACGAGACAGGTTCTTCTTCTTCATCGTTCTTGCTCCCGTGGGTCCAAGTGTCCGTCGGTCCGTTGTTCCGTTAGTCCGTTATTCCGGGAAGAGGTTACTCGGTTACTCCGTTGCACGGTTACTCGGGAAATCCGTTCATCCGTTATTCCGTTGATCCGTTAGTTCGTTATTCCGGAACCCCAAACCCCACACCCCAAACCCCGTCTCGCCCCCCTGCGTCATTCATCGTTCCGCGTTCATCGCTCTTTACCGGCCGATTCCTGGGTTCGTCGCTTACTCGGCGACGTCGTTGTTCCGCGCCGCCGAGCCCCAAAACCCGAGCCCCAGACCCCGAAACCCGAAACCCCAAACCCTGCATCCTCACACCTTCTCCGGCACGACGAACGGCGCGCGATACTCCCGCGTGCGAAGCGCGTTGGCCTTCGCGTCGTCGATGAAGCTTTCCGTCTTCGGGTCGATCTTCAGCGGCTTGCCAAGCCGGTAGGTCATGCCGTCGATCGGCAGCTTGTTGTCCTTCAGGTGCTCCTGCATCCGCTCGAAGGTCTCGTATGCCGCCTTGTTGTCGCCGAACGCCTTGGCCTGGCCGCTGAACGGCACATCCGCCCCCAGGAGGTACGAGATGTTGCCCAGGTGACATAAGGCGCTCGACACGTGCCCCTCCTCGACGTCGGCCGTGAGGTCGGTGTGCTTGCGGCTCCGCACGGCGTCGATGAAGTTGCGGTGGTGGTTGCCGCCGCCGACGAATTCGCAGACCTTCCTGCCGTCCGGGTCGAAGGCGGCGCCCTTCGTGTAGTCCGTCAGGACCACGTAGCCCTCCGTACCGTGGAAGACGACGCCGACGCCCGCGCCCTTGTACTTCTCCGTGGAGAGTCCGCGAACCTCGAAGATGAGCTGGCTGTCGCCGTAGTCGAGGAAGGTCAGGTGCGTGTTCGGCGTCTCGCCGTCGTCCTTGTAGCCGAAACGCCCGCCCAATCCCAGCGCCGCCGTCGGGAATCCCGACCGGTTCAGGCCCCACCGGGCGATATCCATCTGGTGAATCCCCTGGTTGCCGAGATCGCCGTTGCCGTAGTCCCAGAACCAGTGCCAGTCGTAATGAAACCGCTTGCGGAGCAACGGCTTCTTCGGCGCCGGGCCGAGCCAGATGTCGTAATCGACGCCCGGCGGGACGGGTTGCTCGCCGCCGGCGATGCCGATGCTGCCGCGGTTCTTGTAGCAAAGGCCGCGGGCGACGCGGATCTTGCCGATCCTTCCTTCGTGGACGTATCGGACGGCGTCGATGGTGCCCTTCATCGAGCGGCACTGCGTGCCGACCTGGCAGATGCGGCCGTACTTCCGTGCGGCCTCGACCATCTTGCGGCCCTCGAAGATGTTGTGCGACGCGGGCTTCTCGACGTACACGTCCTTGCCGGCCTGCATGGCCCAGATCGCGCCGAGCGAGTGCCAGTGGTTCGGCGTCGCCATCGAGACGGCATCGATCGACTTGTCGTCGAACACCCTGCGAAGGTCCTGGACGCACCTCGGCTCGGGCTTGTCCCTGTCACGGACCATCTTGAGGGCCATCGGAAAGAGGTTCGAATCGATGTCGCACAGGGCGACGAGTTCCACATCGTCCATGTCGAGATAGGCGCGAATGTGGCTCTTGCCCTGGCCGTTGAAGCCAATGCAGGCGATCCGGATCTTGTCATTGGGGCCGACCCGCCCGCCGTTATCAGCGGCGAGGGTCCTCAGCGGACGGCCCGCCACAGCGGCCGCCGCCGCGAACATCGACTGCTCCAGGAACTGTCTTCGTGTTGTGCGTGCCATGAACGTGCTCCAACAGGGACCGAGACTTCAAATGCTTCTCTCTGCGCCGGCCCGCAGAGGCCAATCATACTCGATGCGGCCGCGATTCAAAAGACCGCCCGCCCTGCGGACGCCGGGGCGGCCGGCGTGCCACTCGCCCACGCACGCGGAACGCCTGGTGCGTGCGCGGGCCCGGCGTGCCCGGCCCCGTCGGATGCATGCCCCGGATCACGGTGGTAGGATGAACGTACAGATCGCCCCGGCCGGCGAAAAACGACGCGAACCGTCGGTGTCCGGCAAGGGTAACAGCCAAGGCGGTCGGCCCGGCCGGGGAGGCCTCGGGGCGAACCGCGCGGAGGTTGCATGATCCCCTGTCGCGTGATGCCTCGTCCGTGCCTGCTCCTGCTGGCCGTGCCGCTACTGGCGGGGGCGGCGCGGGCCGAGCCGGCCATCCGCCGTCTCCAGCTCGTGACGGTTACGGATACGTCGGCCGTCTTCACCTGGGAGACCACCGAACCCGCGGATGCAGTCGTGCTGTTCGGCGAACAGCGCGGGCGGCTGGACCGATCCGCCGCCGGTGCGGGCGGTCCGTCCCGCTTCCACCATTGCAAGCTGACCGGCCTGCGTCCGGGAAAGACGTACTATTACACCTGCAAGAGCGGCAACGCGACCGCCGCGATCGGCGCCGTGGAATCCGGGCGGTTCGTCACGCTGACGCCGCCGCCCGGCCGCGAAGTCTTCTCCTTTGCGACGATGACCGACCTTCACGTCGGTCAGCAACGGACGGCGCGGCTCGTGCTCCACGGAAAGGTCGTCAGCGAGGGCGTGCAGTGGCGCGAGCCGGGCCTTTCGTTCTGGCAGCTTGCCGTGGGCGCATCCATCGACGAGATCAACCGCATCGCCCCGGCGTTCACCATCATCAAGGGCGACGTCACCGAGGGGCAGAGCGTGGAGGAGTTTCCGAAGGCTCGACGTCTGCTGGAGGGCCTCGCGCGGCCGTACCACGTCGTCCGCGGCAACCACGACGCCCTCAACCCGTTCCTGAAGACGTTCGGCCTGCCGCGGCCGTGGTACGGCTTCGACGCCGAAGGGTTTCACTTCGTCGTGCTCGACACCGAACCGCTGGCGACGCGGGACGACCCGGCGCTCGACCGCCAGTGGAAATGGCTGGCGGACGACCTGAAAACGCATCGCGGCGCGTGGACGTTCGTGTTCGTTCACCGTCCGGTTCCGCCGAAGCTCGCGCGGCCCCCCGGCACCGCGATCGGCGAGGACCTGCTTCGCATGAGCGGCGGGCTGGTCCGCCGGCTATACGGCCCGGACGCCGAACACTCCGTCAACCGCGCGCTCGGCTACACCGCCAACGTATCCGAGCGCCACGCGCGGCGGCTCGCCGAGCTGCTGCGGGGGCACGGGCGCATCGCGGGCGTGTTCGCCGGCCACCTTCACCGCAACTACGTCGGCACGTGGCCCGAGGAAACGGGCAACCTGCCCTACGTCGAAACCGCCTCCACCAAGGAATATCCGTGCGGCTACGCGGTCACGCGGGTCTTCACCGGCGGCTACATGCACAACTATTACGTGCCGCGCGACCCGCGGTGCCTCGAGTGGTCGGCGATGACCCGGGACGCCTACTCCGCGCTCGGGTTGCAGAGCAAGGCCGGCACGCTCTCCGACCGGAACTTCGTCGTCCGCTTTGACGCGCTGAACCTCGCGCCGACCACCGCGCCGGCGGCACCGTAGCGGCCCCGCGAGGCGCCGGAATCAGCTCGGCGGCAGGGGCAGAGCCGGGGCCGGCGTCGCGGCGACCGCCTTGCGGATGCGCATCCGCTTGGGCGTGGCCGGCGCGTGCGGCGCCTCCGACTGCGTGGACCGCGGCATGGCGATCACGCCGGTCCGCGAAAGCTGCTTGATCCCGTACGGCCGGCACAGCTCGATGAAGGCCTCGACCTTCGCCTCCGGCCCGGTGATCTGGAGAATGACCGCATTGGGCCCCACGTCCACCACGCTGCCGCGGAAGATCTCGGTGATCTGCCGCAGCTCGCTCCGGCGGTCGGGCGGGCAGTGGACCTGCACGAGCACGAGGTCGCGCTCAACGCACTGCTGCTCGCTCAGGTCGCGCACCTTGACGATCGAGATGATCTTGCCGAGCTGCTTGCGGATCTGCTCGAGCGTGGCCTCGTCGCCGCTGGTGACGATGACCATCCGCGAGAGCGCCGGGTCCTCCGTCCGTCCGACGACCAGCGAATCGATGTTGAAGCCGCGGGCGGCGAACATGCCCGCGATGTGGGCGAGCACGCCCGGTTGATTCTGCACCAGCACGCTGAAAATGTGTTTTCTGTCCATGCGTCGATCTCGTGTGCGAGTCTCGGGCCGCCCGTCAGGCCTCGCGCGGGAGGGCGGCGTCCGGCGTCGCAAAGCCGGAGCCCCCCGCGCCGGGCGGGGAGACCTGCGGCACCTGTATTCGCTCAAAAGACACGTCCGTCGGAGCGGATGCGCCGCCCGACACAATGATCTTGATCGCCTCTTCGATCGTCCAGCCCGTTTCCGACACGCGGTCGAGCGCCACGATGTGGGTGTACCCGACCGCGGGGTTCGGCGTCGACGCGACGAAGACCGTGCACAGGTCCTGGCCTGTGTCCCGGTCCTTCATCACGGAGGTCAGAAAGCCGATGCACTTGACGCCGGGCCGGTACGGCTCGACGAGCACCACGCGGCTCCGCGCCATGTCGGTTTCGCCGGCCATGGTCGTCACGACCTGCTTCGTCAACCGGTAGACGGTCTTGGCGATCGGCACGCGGTCGACCAGCCGTTCGAGCCCCGCCAGCACGCGCCGCCCGAACAGGTGCGACGTGAAGAAACCCAGCAGGTACAGGAAGAACAGCGTCAGCAGCACGGCGATGACCGGCACGAACCAGTCCAGGTGGGGCTTGATGAACGCCGGGATGGGGCTCTTGGGATCTTTGGCGTACTCGACGGTCACCCACCGGGCGAGCGGTTCGGTGGCGCCGCGGGCGGTGTCGAAGACGAACTTGACGATCGTCCACGTGATCCAGATGGGCAGCACCGTGAGGACGCCGGCCATGATCCGCGTGCGGAGCAGGCGGCGCAGCGCCGCCCACATGGCCTTGCGCGAGGCCTGCCGCAGCGACCGGGAATTGTCGTACGGCGATTGGTTCACGAGCCGTCTCCGGGCGAGGGTGAAAAGGCGGAAGCGGCGGGAAAGGCCTCGCGTCGGGCGCCCCGCCGCCGCGAAGCCGTGTCTCGCTCGATCCTGTTCGTGCTTTCCTTCGTTCTTAGGAAAGTCCGCCCATCTCCATTTCGTGCAGGCTCTTGCCGGCGGCGACCATCGGATACACGTTTTCGTCGGGATCCACATGGACGTCAAGGACCACCGGGCCGTCGTGCCGAAGCATCTGCTCGATGGCGTCCCGAACCTCGCCCTTCTCCCGCACGGAAAGCCCCTTGGCGCCGAAGGCCTCGGCGACGCGGGCGTAGTCCGGGTTCTTCATGGCGCTGGCCACGTAGCGCTTCTGGTAGAACAGCTCCTGCCACTGACGCACCATGCCCTGGAAGTGATTGTTCAGGATGACGACCTTGACGGGCACGTTGTGCTCGACGGCCGTCGGGAGCTCCATCAGCGTCATGGCGAAGCTGCCGTCCCCGTCGATATCGATCACGACCCGGTCCGGCCGGCCGAACGCCGCGCCGATCGCCGCCGGGAGGCCGAAGCCCATCGTCCCCAGCCCCCCCGAGGTGATCATCTGCCGCGGGAAGCGCCAGCGGTAGAACTGCGCCGCCCACATCTGGTGCTGGCCGACGCCCGTCGCGATGATCGCCTCACTCTTCGTGGCCTCGTTGATCTGCTCGATGACGTACTGCGGCTTGAGCTTCGACGTCCGCCGGTCGTAGGTGAACGGGTGCTTTCGCTTCCATTGCGCGATCTGCTCAAACCACGCCGTCCGGTCGCGCGGCTCGATCAGCGGAAGCATCTCCGCCAGGATGGTCCGGGCGTCGCCGACGACGGGGATGTCCACGTCCACATTCTTGCTGATGCTCGACGGGTCGACGTCGATGTGAATGATCTTCGCATGCGGGGCGAAGGCCTCGAGCTTGCCGGTCACCCGGTCGTCGAAGCGCGCGCCGACGGCGATCAGCAGATCGCTGCTCTGCACGGAGTAATTCGCATACGCGCTGCCGTGCATGCCCAGCATGTGCAGCGCAAGCCGTTCGTCGCCGACCTCGTCGAACGCCCCCATGCCCATCAGCGTCGTCGTCACGGGAATGTTGCCCTTCCGCGCCATCTCCCGGAGCACGTCCGACGCTCCGGACGTGATCACGCCGCCCCCGACGTAGAGCACCGGCCTCAGGCTTGCGTTGATCGCCTCGGCCGCCAGTCGGATCTGCCGCGGATTGCCCTTCACGCGCGGTTTGTACCCGGGCAGGTCGATGTCGATCTGTTCGGGCACGGGCATCATCTTGACCTGCACGTCCTTGGGGATGTCCACCAGCACGGCCCCGGGCCGGCCCGTGGCGGCAATATGAAACGCCTCCTTGCAGACCCGCGGCAGGTCCTCCACCCGCTTGACGAGCACGTTGTGCTTGGTGATCGGCCGCGTGACGCCGGTCACGTCCGCCTCCTGAAAGGCGTCGTTGCCGATCACCGCCGTCGCCACCTGACCGGTGAAGGCCACCAGCGGCACGCTGTCCATGTTGGCGGTGGCCAGCGCGGTCACCAGGTTCGTCGCACCCGGGCCGCTCGTGGCAATGATCACGCCGACCTTGCCGGTTGCCCGGGCGTAGCCGTCGGCCATGTGGCCGGCGCCCTGCTCGTGCCGCGTCAACACGAACTTGATCGGGCTGCCGTACAGGGCGTCGAACGTCGGCAGAATGGCTCCGCCCGGATAGCCGAACGCGATCTCAACCCCTTGCTCGATCAGCACCTGATGAAACAACTGGGCCCCGCTTCGCTGAACGGGTGTCGCGGGAGGGACGGGGACCACCGACGGGGACTGCGCCTGGGGCGCCATGGTTTTTATCCTTTCCAATAGGGTTCCCATGGTGAGGTGCCGGCCGGCCGTGAACACATTGTCACGGCCATTCCCAAGCCGGTATGGGCACAACCGCTGGTAGGCGGCGGCGGCCCGGCCCTCGCAGGGATCGAACCGCCCGATGCCCAGACACCTCGATACTATCTCGGTTGTCGGCAAACGGGCCTGAAGCACCCGTTTGTCACCGTGATTATATCTGCTGTCTTCCACGACGCCAAGTGATGCTCCGTGGCTCGCGCCCACAGCCGTTTCGCGTCCGTATATTGACGACATCGCAACGCGCAATAGGCGGTCTCAACCGGTCGGATCGTATCGATCAGGAAACCTACAGCGTTATTTGCACACACCCGTTCTGAATCGTACGTCTCTTCATGGAGGCGGAAACTCGGGAGGGACCCGCCATGAAGAAGCAGTTCACGGGACTTCTTCGGTCACCGCGGGCGAGGAAGAGGCTGGCAAACGCCGTTTTCGGACTGCAAGGGAAGACGACCTCGCTGCTGCTCATGGTCTCTCTGGCGGCGACCCTGTTCACCGGCAGCGTGCTCATGCGCGACGCCGATCGGGTGATTCTGGAAACACACGTGCAGCACGCAACCGAGCTCGCGGCCGCGCTGGCCACGGTCGGCGCCCGCGCCATGGCCGGTACCGACCATGCGCACTTGCAGCAGCTATGCGCGCAACTCGTGGAATCGCGTCTCGCACGGGAGGCGGCGTTCATCGCTGCCGACGGCCGTACCGTCGCGGCCGCTCGTTCGGGAACGCAGACGCCCGTCGGCCGGGTAGTCGATGACATGGACCGTACGGCCGGCGGAGAACGTCACCATGCCCGCGTGCATCGCGACCCGGGCACTCAATCGACCACCACGGAGGTGGTGTATCCGATCCGGATGCCGGTGCCCGCTGGCGCCGGACGTTCGGCGCCGCCCTTGCTCGGGCGCGTGCGGCTTGCGGTTGACGTCTCCGCCGCCCCACAGGCCGCCGCCCGAATGCGAGCGGATCTCCGCCTGCTGATGCTTGGCATGTCGCTCGTCCTGCTGCCGCTGACGTTCCTCATCGTCCGGCGGGTCGCCGCCCGGCGGTTTGCCGAGGACGACATGTCCCCGCGGGTGACGGTGCACGGCTCGGACGAGATCGCGGACCTCGGCCGCGCGCTGAACGCCATGGCCGACGGGCTGACCGATACGCGAAACGAACTGCTGAAGCTCAATGCCGAGCTGGGATTCCAGGTCGCCCAGCGCACGAAGGAATTGCGCGAGCTGGCGATGCGGGACCCGCTGACCGGCCTGTACAACCGCAGGCACTTCTCCGAGGTTCTGGCCTTCGAGTTCGCCGCCGCCGCCCGCTACCATCGGGACCTGTCGGTGCTGATGATCGACCTGGATGATTTCAAGGCCATCAACGATACACACGGCCACCGGACGGGCGACCAGGTACTCACGTTGACGGCGAAGACGATCCGCGCGGAGATGCGCGCGTCCGACATCGCGGCGAGGTACGGCGGCGACGAGTTTGTCATCCTTCTGCCGCACACCGGCAGCGCCGACGCGGAGACGCTCGCGCACCGGATTCATGCCCGTCTGCGTGAGGAGGCGGCCCGGGAGCTGCCGCACACGGCGGTGGATATCAGTGTGGGCATCGCCAGCCTGGCGGACGTCGACGCGGCCTCGCCGGACGCGTTCCTCCATGAAGTGGACAAGGCGCTGTACTCGGTCAAGCAGACCGGCAAGGCGCGCGTGGCCCGTGCGTCCGCGGCCACGCAGGCCGTACTGGCGTGACGCATCAGCGTCGTGCCTTACCCGGAGACCCGTTGGATCTGCGCCCCGCGGGCGGGAAGCGCGAAGCGGACGCGGTGGATCGCCGCCCCGAGCGTCCTCGGCGGCCTGTCGGGATTGGCGGTGCGCACCCGGTGCCACGGCACGCGGACTTCAACGGACCGGGGTTCATCGGAGAGGTTCACGACCGCCAGCCCCACGGCGCCGTCGCGACCGAGCCAGGCCGTCGCCATGACGGCCGGCAAGTCGATCGCGTACGTTCCCGCGCCGGCCGTGCCCTCGCCGCGAAGCCGCGGATTCTCGCCGATGACCTCCGCCTCGCCGAGGAAGCGCCCGCCGGCCACAAATGCGTGTCCGCCCCGCCGTGCCTGGGCGAGGTTGCGAAGGAACTCGGCCTCTCGCGCGGCGGTTTCTGCCATCAGGGCATCGACGCCGATCCAGCCGAGCTGGGCACCCCACAGGAACGCCCGCGCCATCTTCGCCCGGAACGGCAGCGAGCGGGGGATGTCGTCGCCGGACATGTACTGGAAGCCGAACGTGATCACGCGGTCGGCGTAGATCGCGGGCATCACGGGGATGATCCGCCGGTCCCCGGTGGCCGGCGTGTTCACGAGGAGCAGGGCGTCGAGCTGGTCGTTCCAGCACTCGGCGTTCTCCTCCGACGTGAGCATGCGGCCCGCGGGCAGCTTGCGGCCGATCGCATCGAGCATCTCGCGATAGCCGCGAACCCAGAACGTCCCGCCGCCTGGCGAGTGGCCGTGGTCGCCGCTGTAGCACCGCACCGCGTGCGCGGCCGTAATCTGGTCGATGTAAACACCATCGACGCCGCACTCGTTCACGAGGCGGTCCACCAGGCCGGCGACCTTGTCGCGCCAGAAGGCCGTGGCCGGGCACATGACGTTGAGCGGGACCTTCGACCCGTACACCTCCGTGTACGGCTCGCCCTTCTCCTGCCGGGCCGCGGCCCGCTCACCGCCGTCCGCCCAGGTCTTCGCCTTCGGGTCGCAGAGCCGGCCGTTGATGTAGGGCATGACGCGGAAGCCGGCATCCTGCAGGGCCTTGACCCCCTCGCGGAACTGCGGCTTGGCCGGAAAGTACTCCGGGTAGAGCGTATCGAACGGGATCTCGTGCCAGTTGTACCAGTGGAGCGCGATCGGCACGCCGAAGTACTCGCCCGCCTTGCGGCACGCCTCGACGTTCTTGAGCGGCTCCGCGCCGGGCATGAGCCACAGGTCGATGTCTCGCAGCCACGCGGGGACGGGCCGCCGGGCGTCCGACCCGCTGCCCGCCGCCGGGCGGCCCCAGGGCGTCTGGAGGCTGAACGCGCGGTAGAGGCAGGCGGCATTCCAGTAGTCGCCGGCAAACGCCCCGACGGCGGCGTGGAACGGCGGGGCATAGTGCCCGTCGGCCGTGTCAGCCGCCGCGGGCCAGTGTGTGCAGACGACGCCGACGCCGTCATCCCGGGCCTGGACGGCGAGGTGCTTGTGGTGCCCCTGGTCGTCGTGCAGGCCGACGTAGAGGCCGTCGCCGCCGCGGTAGAACGCGACGAACGGCATCGCGGCCACGAGCGAGGGGTA
>CAZTVU010000046.1:14885-20046 GCA_964617025.1 uncultured Planctomycetales bacterium
CAGGCCGTTGGGCGCGCGGAGGTGCGACAGAATGGGCCACTCGGCCCGCGCGACCGTCCAGCCGGGCGGGACTTGGGCGCGGAGCCGCCAGTGCGACAGGCCGTCGGGGGCGGCGGCGACGGCGAGCGTGACCTCGGCCGAAGCGCCGCCGACGGGGGCCTTCCACGCAAGCTGCGTCGCGGCGTCGTCCGCGCGGAGAGAAGTCGGCGGCAGATCACCGCCGGTCAACTCGGCGGCGGCGCCGGCCGGCCCGCGAAGCGAGAGTCGCCAGAGCGGTTGCCGCCCGGTGCCGGCGGCGGCCCAGTTCGGGCCCGCTTCCGCACCCAGGCGGATCAGCGCAGCGCGTTCGCCGGCGGTCGAGAACTCAACCCGCGTCCTGCCGACGACCGGTCGCGTCGCCGCGGAGGCGGGCGCGTCGCTTGCGGATGCGGCGGCGCCGACCAGGGTGAGCATCAGAGCCGTTGCGATCATTCGGGCACCTCGTGTAGTCTCACAGCAGCCCGCGGTTTTTCAGGACGCTCTCGCGCTCGGCCAGCTTGCGGTCGGCCTCAACCATCATGCGGACCAGCTCGGAGAACGTCACCCGAGGCGCCCAGCCCAGCTTCGTCCGCGCCTTGGTCGCGTCGCCCTGGAGGATGTCCACCTCGGCCGGGCGAAGGTAGCGCGGGTCCTGCTCGACGAAGTTTCGCCAGTCCATGCCCAGATAGGTGAACACCGCGTCCAGGAAGTCGCGAACGCTCCGTGTCTCGCCCGTGGCCACGACGTAATCGTCCGGCTCGTCCTGTTGCAGCATGAGCCACATCGCCTCGACGTAGTCGCCGGCGAAGCCCCAGTCGCGCTTCGCGTCCAGGTTGCCCAGGTACAGCTTCTCCTGCAGGCCGAGCTTGATCCGCGTCGCCGCACGAGTGATCTTGCGGGTGACGAACGTCTCGCCCCGGCGGGGACTCTCGTGGTTGAACAGGATGCCGTTGCACGCGAAGAGCCCGTACGCCTCCCGGTAATTGATCGTCTGCCAGTAGCTGAACACCTTGGCGCACGCGTACGGGCTGCGCGGATGAAAGGGCGTCAACTCGTTCTGCGGCACCTCGGGGGCCTTGCCGTACATCTCGCTGCTCGACGCCTGATAGAATCGTGCGGGCACCTGCGTGTCGCGAATGGCCTCGAGAAGGCACAGCGTGCCGACGGCGTCCGTCTCGACCGTGTACACCGGCTGGTCGAAGCTGACGCGCACGTGCGACTGGGCCGCCAGGTTGTACACCTCGTCCGGCACCACCTTGCACAGGATCGTCCGCAGACATGAGCCGTCCGTCAGGTCGCCGTAGTGGAGAAAGAGCCGGGCGTCCGGAAGGTGGGGATCACGGTAGAGGTGCTCGATCCGCTCCGTGCTGAACGTGCTCGAGCGGCGTATGATCCCGTGCACTTCATAGCCTTTCTTGAGCAGGAATTCCGCCAGATAGCTGCCGTCCTGACCGGTGATGCCGGTGATGAGCGCTTTGCGGGACATGGACGTATCATATCGGCGATCCCCGCCGCCTTGTAGCACGACCCGCCACGGGTCACGCCCCCCCGACGGGGCGCTGCGCCGCGAATCAACCCACCGCGCGGGCGCAAGCAAACGGGCCCGCGTCGGGGCCTTGGCGTCCCCGACGTGGGCCCGCAAACGCTGTACCGCCCTGCTTACGCCGCGCGAGGCTGGACGACGCCCCGGTCAACGTGGACGACCGAGTTCCATCCGAACGGCCCACGCTCCAGCCCGAAGGCCGCATAGTCAAGGAACCACTCCCCGTCGACGAAGTACTTGAACTGGTATGTCCCGGGGGCGAGGTGCAACCGATACGTCCACCAGCCGTCGCCGTCCGGCTTCATGGGAAAACACGACTTCTGCCAGGCGTTGAAGTCACCGGCCAATGCTACGCTTCGGGCACCCGGTCGATAGAACCGAAACTCTACGGAACCATCATCACACTGCGCTACCACAGCACCGCCTCCTTTGGCAGAATACCCGCTACTCACTACGTCCGAATAACCTACTGTCTTCTCGCACTATCTTAGTCTCGATACGGAAGTCGGCAACTGGCAGTTCGTGTGCCAACAAAACGTTAATGTTGCCTCCAGAGCCGTTGAATCATAACTATCACGTCAGAAGTCTTTTAAGACTAGCTACCCGTCCGTCGCGATGCTGCGTCTGCCTATTCTTCGGGCAATACCCAAGAACGCGGCCGCATTGCCACAAGATAAGGCAACCTAAATACGATTATGAAAATCGCCAATTTTAAACTGGCGGTCATGGGCATTTCGCCCCATTCAATGCTTCTTTTCGGCGATGCCAGCGGCGGGGATTAGATAAACGCGGTGGATTTTCGTTCGAGGCCGGTTAGAATCCCCGCTTCCTGGAGTCGCGACGTGCCCACCACGAAGGGTTAACGGTGCAAAAGCATCCTTATTCGCTGATCGGCCCGGTTTATGCGGCGACCTTTCTCGCGCTGGCCGGCTGCCAGTGGCCGATTGGCGGTCGCTTGGACGTGTGGGTTGCGGAGGCGGATCGGCAGGTCTTTCCGGATACCCCGCGGGAAGCCGAAAACGACGTCTACGCGGCGTCACGCGCTTTGATCACGCTGGCAGGCGCAATAAACGAAACCGTCTCCTTTCAGCTCGTTTTTCCCGGCGGCAGCGGAGGTGACGCGATCGCTGCCGTACGGCCGGGGGATCTCGCGGGCAGTGATCGGGGCATTGCAGCCGAGCACTTTGCCGTGTTTCGCGAGCACCGAATCCCCGTGGACTCGTATCCGGCGTGGTACTACGAGCGGGTCGGCGAGCGCCGCAGCCGACGAGAATTCGGGGACGTGTTGATACCCGTGATTGCGGGCAGTAGCGCGCTGCCGGCCGAGTTGGAACCGGGCCGCAATCTGGTGTTCTGGGTTGATCTGCGGATCCCTGCAGGGACGTCCCCCGGTGGCTATCGCGGCGAAATCGAGGTGCGGGCACGCTCAAACGCATCCGCGCGTCTCACCGTCGAAGTCGAGGTCTACCCGTTCGCCATTCCCGACATCCCCCACGTCACCGCCGTGGCACCGATGCGATGGTCAACTCTGGTCGCCCACCACCTGGAACAGGACGGCAAGCCCTATCGCCCGACGCGTCTGGCGGCCGACGACCCGCTCCGACCCGCGGCCCTGGAGGTGCTCGACGCCGCCTTCCAGCTCCTGCGCCGACATCGCTGTAACGGGCTGCTCACGGACCTCTATCCCCAGCGACGCCCCGGCGACGGCGGCCAGCCGGTCCTCGACTGGACCGACTACGACACGGTCAGCGCCGGCTATCTGGACGGCAGCGCGTTCGCGGACCGCGTGCCCGTGCCGCTTTGGGCCTTGCCGGTCGACGAGAGGTATCCGCCGGCTGCGGCGTATGGCGGGCCGGGGGCACCGGCCTATGCGGATGCGGTTCGTCACGCGGCCGAAGCGGCCCTGGCCCATGCCCGGCAGCGAGGGTGGCTGAACCGCCACGTGGTCCTGCTGCATGCCGACGGCCACCACCGGGGCGACGAGTACGCGAAGTATCAGCCGCTCGCGGAGATCCTGCGGACCGCACAGCCGGGCCTGCGCATCTGGTGCGATTTGCCGCCACAATCCATGGTCCCGTTCGGGTGGGCCGGCCACGGCTACACCGACCTCGGCAGGCTGATCAACGTCTGGTGCCCGCCCGCACGGTTTGCGGATCCCTCAGCGATGGCCACGCTTCGGAAGGCCGGCTCGCTGGCCTGGTGGCAGCCGGACGTGCCGCCTTACAGCGGATCCCTGGCGATCGTGTCGCCGCCGGTGGATGTCCGATGCGTGGCATGGCAGGCGACAAGGTGGCCGAGCGATGCGATCTGGCTTTCGGGAGCGGCCGACTGGCCCGCGGAGCCCTCGCGACGCGGAATCGCCGCGGAGGTCCGCGCCGAGACGCCGTGGCTGATCTACCCGGGCCGCGAATTCGGCGTACCGAGCGGGCCAATACCGTCGGTACGGTTGAAGCGCCTGCGAAACGGCCTTCAGGACGCCGAATACCTCTGGCTGCTTCGCCAGCAGGGGCGGCCGGCGATCGCCGACCTGGTGGCCGAGAGCCTCTTCGCCTTCGGCGGTGCCGACGCGTACGGCGAGCAATATGCGGACGGTCGCGCGCACGGGTGGGTCCGCGATCCGGCGATGTGGCGGCTGGGACGGCGCCTGCTGGCGACCGAACTGAAGCGGGCGGCGTCAGGCGAGCCGACGGAAAGCTTCGAGCAGTTCCGTCAGCGGCTGGAGTGGCAACAGTTTCTTCTGGGCACGCGGCGCGTGACGGCATGGGTGGACGGCGTTCGCCTGCGGGCCGAGGCGGTTCCCGACGGCGGCGCGATCCGAGCGGAGGCCGTGATCTCAATCCTGAATCAGGGCGTCCGCGCCGCTGCGGCCACCGCCGGCTGCGCGGCACCGCCGCCGGGCTGGAAGGCCGATGCGCCGTCGCGATTCGAGGTCCCGCCGGGCCGGCTCGCCAAGCGCACCCTCACGCTGCGAACGCTGCTGATCGAACCCGACGCCGGCGGCGGCACCGGCATCCTCCCGTTGCCGATCGTACTGGAGGGCGGTGCGGACTTCCGTTTGGAGTTGCCCGGGCGGCTGGCCGTCATCCATCCGCAGGCCTTGACCCGTCCCGTTCGCGTGGACGGGCGGCTGGACGACTGGCCGCCGGCGTTCGGGAACGCCGCGGGGGATTTCATCCTCGTTGGGGCCCAGGACGTCCCGCGGCGCGGCCCCGGCGCCCCGGACCGGCCGTCCCAGGCGACGCTCGCTTTCGTCTGCCATGACGACGATTCGTTGTACATCGCCTTCAATTGCGAGGATCCCCGGACCGCACATCGCGAGGTCGCCGAGACCAACTTCGTCCGCTACGAGGGCATGACGCCGACCGGCGAGGACCTCGTCGAGGTCTTGCTTGATCCGGGGGCATCGGCCGCCGGGCCGGGAGATCTGTACCACCTCGTCGTCAAGGCGAACGGGGCGGTCGTGACGGAGCGAGGCATCGGCTGCTCGCCGCCGATCGGTCCGCACCGCCACTGGCCTGCTGAGGTGCGCGTGGGGATCGATGCGAAGTCGCTGCCGGACCGCTGGCTGGTGGAGTTGCAGGTCCGCTGGTCGTCGTTTGA
>CAZTVU010000046.1:20079-24162 GCA_964617025.1 uncultured Planctomycetales bacterium
CTGTGGGGCATCAACTTCGCGAGGCTGCACAGCCGAACGGGCGAGTACTCGACCTGGTCCGGCGCCCGCTGGAACGTCTACACGCCGACGACGCTCGGCAACATGGTCCTGTCTCGCTGACGGGCGTTATTTCTCCGGCAGCGGCTCGGCCTTCAGGAGGACCTTGATGTGCTCGGGCTCGCCGGCGGCGGCGAAGGCCTCGACGCCGCGGGACAGCGGCATCTGCTTCGTGATCATCGACAAGACGTCGATCTGCCGCCGGGCCAGGGCGCTGATCGCCTCGGCGAACGGCCCGCACCGGCTGCCAAGCACGGTGACCTCGCCCACGACGACCGGCGCGAGGTTGATCTTCGCCTCCGCCGCATAGGTGCTCTTGAGCACGATCGTGCCGCGCGGGCGGACCAGACGCGCCGCAATCTCGAAACCGGCCGGCGCCCCCGTGCATTCGACGACGATGTCGTGGTCCGCCCGCGGCACGACCTCGTCCACCGACCGCACCTGGATCCCCTTCTTCTCGCAAAACGCCATCGTCAGGGGGTTGCGTCCAACGACCTCGAGCCGGCAGCCCGTGGCCTGAAGCACCTGTGCCACCAGCAGGCCGAGCCGGCCCGACCCGACCACCGCCACCTTCGTGCGCTTCTCGACGGCGCACTGCTTGACCACCTGGTAGGCGGCCGCGAGCGGCTCCACGAACACGGCCTGCTCATCGGTGACGGCGTCCGGCACTTCATGCAGGTTGTCGACGGGCACGGCGACGTAATCCGCAAAGCAGCCGTCACGGCCGCGGATGCCGATCACCGTCCGGTTGCGGCAGTGGTTGGCCAGCCCCCGGTGGCACATGTCGCACTGCCCGCACACGCAGTTGATCTCGCCGACGACCCGCTTGCCCTTCCACACCTTCGGACCCGATGCGACGACGCCGACGAACTCGTGCCCGAGCACGCCCGAGAACCGCATATAGCCCTTGGTGATCTCCAGGTCGGTGGCGCAGATCCCGGCGAGCGAGACGCGGACCAGCGCCTCGCCCCGGCCCGGTTCCGGGTCGCGGTGGTTGCGGACGAACCGGAGGGATCCGTCGAAGACGAGCGCCCTCATGCGCGGCAAGGCCCCTCAGGCGATCCGGTTCCCAGCGACGCATACTGCATCGCTGGAAAGCGAAGAAAACGAGAAAGCGGAAAAGCACCGGCGGGTCGGTTCGCACGCATCTCGCCGCCGGCACCGCCGACACGCAGTGCTTGAATGCCGACCTGTCCGCTTTGCCGTCTTTTCGCTTTCCCCGCCGCCTTCCTACCATCGAGGTGCCGGCGATGTCAACCGGTCCACCCGCATGACGATTCCGGGGGCGCCGTCCCCGATCAGCGGACGAGGCCCTTTTCCTGGAAGCGTTCGGCGACGCGGGCCTCGGCCGCCCGGCGCTGCTCCTCGGTCGGAAGCGTTTCGAGGCGGTCCTGAAGCTCGCGGGTCAGGTCGCGAAGCGGTTTGAGCAGGTCCTCGTATTCGCGCTCACAGCGCCACATCCACGGGGTGTTCCAGAGGTTCATGCCGCGGTGCGACAACTGCACCTGCATCCGGTTCATCAGGACCTTGGCCCGCCACTCGTCCGTCATGGTCTGCCGGGCCCGGCCCTCCATCTCGCGCAGGATCGACTCGGCGGCCTTCTTCTGCGTGTCGTCGAGCTTGTAAAAGTTGACGGCGGCGTCGACGTACTGCCGCCAGCGGCTGGTCGTCTCCCACTTGAGCATGTTCTCCGCCTGGCGGCGGGCCTGGCGGACCTGCGGCTTCTCGTCCGTGTCCGGGGCGGTGGACGTGGCGCCGTCCTCGTTCTCCGCGAACGGGTTTTCGTGCTCCCTCGCCTTGCCCTGCGCCCATCGCTCCATCTTCTTCTCGTACAGGTCGAAGGCGAGACTCATCTTCATCATGTCGCCCGCGAACGTCATCTGTTTGGCCGGCGGGACGAGGGGCCGGATGTCCTCGGCCGTCTTCGTCATGAATTCGCGAATCGCGGGCACCAGGGGCTTGCTCAGCTCCGCCCATTTCTTGCCGGACTCGGGGGTGATCCGGCCCTGGTTCTCCATCATCGTCTCGAAGGCGAACTCAAAGAACTTCTGCCCGTCGTGCTGGGTCTTGTGGGCCATCTGCATCATCTGACGGGCGATGCGTTCGGCGGCCTGCTTCTGGGCCGCCTCGTCGAGATCGTACTGCCTGCCGAGCGCCTCCCGGGCAAACAGGCGACCCATCGCCCGCGCCATCGCGGGCGTCAGCCGCAGCCCCGCCTCCGTCGGCCGCATGTAGTCGGCCTCGGCCTCCTCGGGCGGGGCGGGCGGCACCTCCGCACGGGACGCGAAAGGAACGCGCAGCAGGCTCGCCGCCAGTACGATCGATAGGAGTCGGTGCATGGCGATCACTCCGGTTCCCGGCTCCGTCGGCCGGGAAGGCACGAACCCATTATTCGGGCAGAGGGTGCTCGGTTGGTCGGTTACTCGGTTCTGGGGGAATCGTCATTCCGTTAGCCCGTTGTTCCGTTATTCCGGGACCCCAAACCCCAAAACCCTGGACCCAAACCCCATCTCCTTCGCCATTCATTGTTCCGCGTTCACCGTCCTTTTCTGCCCGGTTACTCCGTTCTTCCGTTATCCCGGCGTATGGTTGCCCGGCACATCCGCCGCCCGGGAACCGACACCCTCCACCCGTCAAATCTCAACTCTGAACGCGTAACTCGTAACTCGCAACTCGTACCCCCGTCATCGCGGCCGTCCCTACTGCACCGCACCCTTCGTCAGGCGCATGAACGCCGTCTCCAGATTGACCTCCTCCTCCTTCAGCTCGCGGAGCTGGAAGTTGTTTTCGAGCAACGCGCGGGCGATGAACGAATAGTCTCGCGTTTCGCGCGCCAGCTCGAGCGTGATCCGCCCGTTTTCGTGGACGGCGTTCCGCACGCCCTCGACCCGGGCCAGCAGCGACGCCGCCAGCGGCGCCTGCGCCGCGACGACCACGTGCAGGCGCGTGCCCGCGCGGGCCCTCCGCGTGATCTCGGCCACCGACCCGTGGAACAGCAGCTCGCCCCGCTCGAGGATCGCCACGGTCGAGCACAGGTCGGCCAGCTCGGGCAGGATGTGCGAGCTGATGATGATCGTCTTCCGCATGTTGCGGTGCAGCTCCTTCAGGATCTCGCGGATTTCGATCCGGGCCCGCGGGTCCAGACCGCTGGCCGGCTCATCCAGCAGGAGCACCTTCGGGTCGTGCAGCAGAACCCGGGCGATCGACAGCCGCTGCTTCATGCCGCGCGACAGCGAGTCGACGAGGCTGTCCCGCTTGTACGTCAGGTCCGTCAGCTCCAGCACGTCGCCGACGACCCGCGTGCGGGCGTCGCCCGTGATCCCGTAGGCCGACGCGAAGAACTCAAGGTACTCCTGGACGACCATGTCCTCGTACGCACCGAAGAAGTCCGGCACGTAGCCGATCAGCGGGCGGATCTTCCGCGACTCGTAACCCACGACGTGGCCGCAGACGCGGGCCTCGCCCCACGTCGGCTGGAGCAGCGTGGCAAGGATGCGGATGGTCGTCGTCTTGCCCGCGCCGTTCGGCCCGATGTAGCCGAGGCATTCGCCTTCCTCGATGCCGAGGTGCAGGTTGTTCAACGCGACCAGATCGCCGTAGCGCTTGGTCAGGTTGATCGTCTCGATGATCTTGTCCACGGGCGTCCCTTGTCTATACGCCGGACCCCTCAACCGAGTTTCATTGTACCCGGGCGAGGCCGGGGCGGCACGCATCGGGGGAGATTCGGTGTATCACGCGCCGATCGTCGTCCCTTCGTCCTTTCGCCGCCGACCGTATCGCATCCCTGCGCCGACTGAAACGCCCCGATCGAAGTGGGTGCCCCAACCGCGTCGCGGCAACGCGCGATCACCGCGAGCCGCCTGTCGCTGCGGCGAGTTGAGGCAGGCCTCGAGATTTCGCGTGACGTGGGCGACGGCGACGACGTCCGGGCGGCCCCCGATCGCCGGCGAGGACTCGTTGCCGGCAACGCTTGCGCGATCACGCATCCCCAAGGAACGCGTCGGGCGGCACGGACTCCATCGCCTG
>CAZTVU010000046.1:24175-26196 GCA_964617025.1 uncultured Planctomycetales bacterium
CGACAGGCCGGCGTGACCCGCGCGGTCGTACTGCTCCAGACACCAGTTGACGAAGCGGCCGAATCGCTCGCGGAATCGCGCGGCGTCGAACCGACGGGCGTGCTCATGAATCCGGGCCGGCGGCCAGAGGTCGCCGCCCATCGCCTCGAAACGCTTGATCGCCGCCGCCATCGCCTCGGGCGTCTGGCGGTCGAACCACAGCCCCGTCCGGCCGTCCAGCACGCTCTCGCACGCCCCGCCCGACCCGTAGGCGATCACGGGGCGCCCGAACGACTGCGCCTCCACCGGGGCCAGGCCGAAATCCTCCTCCCCGCAGAACAGCAGCGCCCGACAGCGGCCCATGCAGTCGCGGACGACGGCGTCGTCCTGACGGCCCAGGAGGGTCACCGTCGGCCCGGCCATCCGGCGAAGCCGGGCCAGTTGGGGCCCGTCGCCGATGACCACCAGTCGCCGGCCCAGGCGCGTGCATGCGGCGACCGCCAGGTCCGCCCGCTTGTAGCCGACCAGCTCGGAGACGACGAGGTAGAAGTCCTCCGGCGGCGAGTCGGCGGGCCGGTCGGCCAGGGCGGCGGGCGGATAGATCACCACGGCCGACCGCCCGAAGCTCCGCCGGATTCGCTCGCGGACGCAGAACGAGTTCGCCACAAACGCCGAGACCGTATCGGCGGCGGCGCGGTCCCACCGCCGCAGCCAGCGGACGGATGCGGCCAGGACCGTCCCGCCCAGCCAACCGGCCTCGCGCCGATAGTGGTCGTACATGTCCCACACGTAGCGCATCGGGGAGTGACAATAGCAGATCTTGAGCGCATCCGCGCGGCTGCGGACGCCCTTGGCCACCGACGCGTCCGAGCAGATGACGACCTCGAACCCGGTGACGTTCAGCCGGGACGCGGCCAGCGGCATCAGCGGCAGCAGCATCCGGTGCCGGTTTCGCAGCAACGGGATGCGCTGGAGAAACGACGTGTGGATCTCGCGGCTGCGGAGCTCGTCGCTCAGCCGGTCCGGGTTGCCGAGCAACGTGAAGATCGGGGCGTCGCCGACGACCTCGGCGATCTCCTGGAGCGTCTTCTCGCCGCCGCGCATGCCGACGAGCCAGTGGTGGGCGAGTGCGACGCGGCGATCCTTGAGCCCTTCCAGCATGCGTCTCCGTTCGCTCCCGGTCAGTACATGTGCCGGTGCGGCCGCAGCACCGTCAGCAGCAGGATCTTCAGGTCGAACCAGAGCGACCACCGCTCCACGTAGTAGATGTCGTGCTGGATCCGCCGCTTGAGGCTCGTCCGCCCGCGCCAGCCGTTGACCTGGGCCCAGCCGGTGATGCCCGGCTTGACCCAGTGCTTGTGGCTGTAGCGGTCGACGACGGGCTTGAACTTCTCGACGAACTCGGGCCGCTCGGGCCGGGGGCCGACCAGGCTCATGTGGCCCACCAGCACGTTGAGAAGCTGCGGCAGCTCATCCAGGTTCGACCGGCGAAGGAGCCGGCCGACCGCCGTCGTCCGCGGATCGTCGGCCGGCGCCCACGTCGGGCCGGTGTCGCGCTCGGCATCGACGCGCATGGTGCGGAACTTGATCATGCGGAACCGCCGGCCCTCCAGCCCGACCCGCTCCTGCGTGTAGAAGACGGGGCCGTCCGAATCCAGCTTGATCAGGATGGCGATGATGGGAAACAGCGGGGCAAGCAGCACCAGCGCCGCCGCCGACACCGTCAGGTCCAGCAGACGCTTCGCCAGTACGCCGCTCAGCGGGAGGTTCACGTCGCGAAGCTCGATCACCGGCACCGGCCCGATCTGGTCCACCCGCGGCTTCAGGTGCACACCGGGGAAAATCGTCGGCGTGAGCTGGATCGGGATGCCCTCGCGCTCGGCGGCCCGGGCGATCCGCAGCATGAGCCGCACCCGCCGTGGCGGCAGGTCGCAGATGATCAGGTCCAGCTCGCCCTGGCGGATCCGGCCCAGCGCCTCGTCCTCGCTGAGCCGCGGCACACCCGGCGCCGCGATGTCGTCCGTGACGCCGACCACCTTGAA
>CAZTVU010000047.1:0-6423 GCA_964617025.1 uncultured Planctomycetales bacterium
CGGGCAATCAGTCGCTCCAGATAGTCGTCAGGGAGGGTCAGCGGATCGCCGCCGACCGGCTCGACAAGCTTACCGACGGCCAGCGCGTTCGATCGTGAGCGTTGCCTCCTGACGTTTTCCGCTATCCCGAACGAAGGTCCTGGAGCGTTGCCGGCGGTCGTGATACAGTGTGCCGCGCGATGACGCAGGTGAGGCGCCGCCGCCCGTGAGCATTCATCTTCCGATGTCGGTCATGTCCGCCGTCCTCGGCGCATGCATCGGCAGTTTCCTGAATGTCGTGATCTACCGATTGCCCCGCGGGCTGTCGGTGAGCCGGCCGCGCCGTTCTTTCTGCCCGAATTGCGAGCGGACCATCGCCGGCTATGACAACGTCCCGGTCGTCAGCTACCTGCTTCTGCGCGGGCGGTGCCGCCATTGCCGTGCGTTGATCTCGCCGCATTACCCGATCATCGAGCTGCTCACCTCGCTGCTCTTCGTGGCGACGTATGACGCGCTGGTCGTTCAGCGATGGCGCCTGGGCGTCGGGTTGTGGCCGCAGGACGGCGCGATCGTGGCCGCGCACTGGCTCCTGTGGGCGGGTCTGCTGGCGACGGCCGTGATGGACATCGAAGTGTATTACCTTGATGTCCGCGTGACCTGGTTCGTGGCGGCCGCGGGCGTGTTCTGCCACATGCTCTGGACGCCCGACACGAGCCAGGCATGGATCCGCCCCGGCCCCTCCCTTACGGCCGGCGCGATCGCGGCCTCCCTTGCGCTGGGCGTGACGTTCCTCTGTTCGGTCGTGCGCGAACGGAACGGCCCTGAGGAGCCTGACGCCAGGGGGCCTGACGAGCCGGAGCCGGCCCCCGCCGCGCCGAGTGCGGGAAGTGGGCCGCCCGGCGCCGCGAGTCCCGGAACAAGCGGTGCTCCGGCGGCGTCCGCCGTGGGCATGGCCGGCGTCGTCTTCGGTGTCCTGGTAGTCGTCGGCTACATCGCCTGGATGAGCCGCGGGGAGGGTGCATCGCCGTTGACCGGCTTGCCGGGTTTGTTCGCATTACCAGCGGACTGGCGGTTTCTGGCGGTTGTGGCGGGCCTGATGGCGATGATCGTCGTGGTCGAAGGGGCCCCGAGGGCGGCCGACGAGGAAGTGTTCGATGCGATCCAGGCGGAGAGTGGTTCGGCACGACGGCTGGCCCTGGCTGAGGCGGCCTGGCTGGCCCCGGCGGTCATCATTGGCGTCGGGGGCGCGTGGGCGTGGTCACGCGTCTTCCCCCCGGGTTCGCCGGGACATGGGTCGCTGGTAGATTGGTCGCCGATGGGGCAATGGCGGCCGATCCTGGGGTTGGCGACGGGCCTGACCGGATGGCTGATCGCCGGCGCCCTGGGTTGGGCCGTGCGGTTGGTCTTCACAGTTCTTTTGGGCAAGGAGGCGCTCGGCACGGGCGATATCCACATCCTGGCGGCGGCGGGGGCTGTCGCGGGCTGGCCGGTCGTGGTGTTCGGGTTCTTTCTGTCGGCCCCGCTGGCGCTGATCGGCGTGTTGTTTTTCACCCTGCGGCGGAGTAGCCGCGCGATCCAATACGGCCCGTGGCTGGGCCTGGGCTTCTTCGTTGCGGCCGCGGCGCAGGACCGTATCATCGAGGGCCTTCGCATCGGCTGGCTGTTCCGGTGAGATTGCGTTGCGGCCTGCCGAATGCAGCGGTGCGGATGGGTATTCGGGTTCGGGTTTGGAGCAGCGGGATTGGTTTCATGGCCCTTGCACTCCGACGGATCAAGGTTTATTGTAAGCTCGCGTTGATCGGGGCGGTGCTGCTCGTGGTGTTGCTGACCGTCCTGTTCAATCGCAACAAGACGGTGGACGTGTGGTTCTTCGGGGAGTACACGGGAATCAACGTCCTCTACCTGATCCTGATGACGGCGGCCGGGTCGATCGGCGTCTTCTGGATCGTTACGCGAATTCGCGGGATCCTGACCGAGGTTCGCGAGGTGCGGGCCGAGCGACGGGCAGCCGCGCGGCTGGAGGAGCAGAAGCGCATGGCGGAGGAGCTCGCCAATCGCGAGAAGCGGATCGACGAGAAACTGCGGAAGTCGATCACGGAGGAAAAACGATGAACGCCGGGCGGCGGGCGCCGGCGGGCCTGCAGCTTGAGGCTCATCGTGGGGGTTTGTGCATCGTCGGTGAAAAGTGCGTTTCGGCAGCCGGGCGAGCTGCCGGGCTCATGGAATATGGAGGCATGCCCATGTCGCGGTTGTCAACGGTCTTGGTGTTCGCGGGGTTGCTGGCAGTGGCGTTCTCCGCCGGTTGCACGGACCAGAAGAAGAAGACGGATGATATGGACAAACTCGCCGATCAGGCGGCCATGCTCAAGCAGTGCCAGGACGAGCTGGCCCGCATCACGGCGGAGAAGGACAAGCAGATTGCCGACCTCGAGCGGGACAACAGCGATCTGAAGTCCAAGCTCATGGCGGCCGGCACGGCAAAGGAGCCCGCCCCGGCACCGGGCTGGAAGACGGTCCCCGGAGGCGCCATGGTGGCGCTGGACGGGACTGTGTTGTTCGATTCGGGCAAGGCGATCCTGAAGCCGGATGGCCGCAAGAAGCTCGACGAGGTCGCCGCCACGCTGGCGTCGAAGTACCCGGGACACGATGTGTATGTATTCGGCCACACGGACAACGAGCCGATTCGCCACAGCAAGTGGAAAGACAACTACGAGCTGAGCTGCCAGCGGTCGCTGAGCGTCGTGCGGTATCTGATGGCCAAGGGCATTTCGCCCAAGAGTCTGGCCGCGTGCGGGTGGGGCGAGCACCGGCCCGCGACGGCCAACGCGACGGCGGCCGAGCGGAAGTTCAACCGTCGCGTGGAGATCTTCGCGATGGCCCCGTTCGGCAACCGGACCCCGCAGGCCGCAGCGGCACGACCTTCGACGCCGTGAGGGCGCGCGAGCGTTGCTCGCTGCAGCGAGGGAAAGCGAAACGAACGAGAACGCTAGAAGCCTGAAAGAACCGGTGCCGGGTCGCCCTGCGGGACCACACCAATGGTGTCGCGCGGGTGCAGGCTCTGAAGGTCGTTTCCCCTGCGACGATATTGCCCGGTTTCCCGTTCTCCCGACAATCCTTTCCAACGACGATCCGGCCGCCTTCGGGCGTGTCCGGCAATCCGCTTCGCGCCATCCATCGTCCGTCGGCGCCTGAGAACTGCGGTGGCAACGCCACCGCTCTGCCTCGGCCGGTCTGTCGCACGTCGGCGCGTCCCGACGCGCCTGAGGGAAAGCGGCGGCAAAGTCGCCGCACACCAAGCGCGCGGGTCGCGCCGTACAACACGGGCGCGGCGACCGCCGCCCGAGTCGAGATCGGGGCAGAGTCTTCCAGGGCAACCGGGGAGCAAGACCCGCATTCTATGGTTGCGGCCAAAGGCCGCGCTGGGCCTTGTCGTTGCCTGGCGCCACGATCGAGCGGGTTCCTCCGGTAGACCGTCTGCGCGTGAGTGAGTTCCGTGGGGGCTTGACAGACGGGCGGGGCTGTAGTATAAAGGGCCTCGGTGGTACCGGTTCCGGCCTGATCGAGCCGGTCGGGACGGCCGACAATTTGGTGTTCAAGCGGTTGCAGGTGCCCGCGACAGCGGGCTGAACATGGGAAGGTGGTGCGAATCCACCGCGGAGCCGCCGCTGTAATCGGGGACGAACGCCGCTCCCAGCCATTGTCCGGCGCAGCCGGGCGAGAAGGCGCGGCCAGTAGGATGATCCGTAAGCCAGAAGACCTGCCTGTGACCGTGGTCAGTTAGGTGTGCCCCGGGCGATTGGGCACTGTGACCACGCTCGGGATCTGTTGGGCGGCGCGAAGGGTCGAACCTTCGCGTGAACTCGCGCTCGGTCGAGAAGCGAGTATTGCCCGGCCGATCCTTTTTCGTTGGCGTCGTACAGGACCCATCGCACATCGCGGGCGATGGGTTCTTTTTTTGCCGACCGCGCGAAACTCGCGGCGGCAGGAGGTGGCAGACGGTGTTTCGAGCAGTGGTGTTGGGGACGGTTTGCACGGGTTGGGTCTTGTCGGGTGCGGTGGTCGCGTCGGCAAACGCGGCGGAATCGGTGCTGATTTCGGAATGGGCGGGAGCGGGACCGCATCAGGCCCGTCTGGTGGTGAACTTTGCGGACGGTGCCGCGTATGCATTCGGTTACCGATTCGACGGCCCATTGACCGGGCTTGGGTTGCTGCAGGGTCTCGATGCGCCCAATACCGGGCTCGACGTGCAGTTCCAGGATTTCGGCTGGGGCGTCTTCGTGGATGGCATGGCGTATGCGGGCCATGCCAACGCGGGCTACGGCGGCGGCGAGAACTGGTGGCATTATTGGCTCAGCGACGACGGCATCCACTGGACCATGTCCATGTATGGAGCCGCCGATCGCAGTCTTCCGGATGGGGCGTGGGATGGATGGACCTACGGCTCGGCGGCCCCGCCGACGGTCCCCGTCCCTGAGCCGACGGCGGCCGTCTCGATGGCGCTCTCCGCGATGCTTGCTTGCCGGCGCAAGTGCCGCGGCCGGTCTATGCCATGAAAGCGGCAGAGCCTATTGTGAGAATCGGTATGGCTGTGGCGGTCGCGGTTGCCGTTGCGACGCCGTGGCTGCACGCCTCCGATTTTGCCGTGGAGGTCGTCGAGTATGTGCCCGGGATCGGCATCGGATTCGACTGGCTGAGTCAGGCGCCATTCGACGACCCCACGGCCGCCCTCGGGCGCCCGACCGTCGATACGACGGGCGACGGATGGTACATTCCGGCGAACCAGGCCGTGCCGGTGTTGCCGGTCAATCCGCCGTTTCGTGCGTTTGAGGTGGTGACCGTCGGCGTCGGGGGTCATTTGGTGCTTCGTTTCGACCACCCGGTGGTCGACGACCCGGCAAACCCGTTCGGAGTCGATCTCATCGTGTTCGGGAACGCCTCGCAGATCCTTGGCGGCGGCCAGGGATGGACGAACGGAGACCCGAACGAGGTGACGCTCGGGAGCGGGGCGATCGTCGAACGCGGAATCGTGTCCGTGAGCCAGGACGGCGAACGATGGTTTGCGTTCGCCGACGGCCCTTATGCCGACGACTTCGCTCCGACGTTGGGCCGTACCTATTCGCCCCAGGCCCCGGTGTCGGCGCTGGGCATGTGGAACCGGTGGTGGGGCGAGCCGACGGATCCGACGAAACCGCTGGACCCGAGGCTTACGCCGGCGAGCTTGGCTGGCAGGACCGTGGCCGACGTGGCCGTTGCATATGGGCGATCGGCCGGCGGCACGGGGTTCGATCTTGCCGTGGTCGGCCTGCCCTGGATTCAGTACGTCCGGATCGATAACCCGCCGGGCAGCGGCTATACGCCCGAGGTCGACGCGATCGCCGATGCCGCGCCGGCCTGCCCGGGCGGCGGGTGGTACGTTCGGGCCGATTTCGACCGCGACTGCGACGTGGACCTGGCGGACTTTACGCAGCTTCAGGGGTGTTTCAACGGCCCGAATCACCCGCCGGCCGCGGAATGTGCGGCAGAGGCCGACCTCGACAACGACGGCGACGTCGATCTGGTCGATTTCAACGTCTTCCAGAGCTGCTTCGGCGGTCCGAATCGCCTGCCGGCGTGCGGGTAGTGACGATCATCGGGCATGGGGGTGAGGCGACGAAGGGTTTGGAATGTTGGGTTTCGGGAATAGGCTCTGATGGTTGCGGCTAGAACTGTCGAAAAGAACCGACACGGATCCCCCTGCGAAGAGGTGGCGGGGCGCCCGGTGCCTCTCTTCGTCGCTTTGTCGCTCCGTCGCTGCGTCGCTTCTTTCTCACGCCACGCCTTCACCTTGATCGAGCTGCTGGTCGTTGCGGCCATCATCGCCATGCTGGCGGCCGTCCTGCTGCCGTCGCTGGGGCGCGCGCGGGACGCTACGAAGCGGGTGACGTGCCTGAGCAACCTGCGGCAGTTGGCCGTGGCGGCCCACGCGTACGGGGGCGGGTACGGCGGGCGCTATCCGGTGGCCGTTTACCCGATCGAGCAGCGCCGGTACGTTGCGTCGCAGGTCAGCATCTCCCGGGCATGGGACTTCACGAGCGTCAAGGATTGGTCGACGGGCCGAACGCGCTTCGAACCGGGGTTGCTCTGGCAGGGGACCACCGCCCCGGAGATTCAACAGTGTCCCGCGTTTCACGGGCGCGATATGTGGCTTGGCGATCCGTACACCGGATACAACTACAACTCGTCGTACCTGGGGTGTTTTCGCCCGGCGGGCGGCACGAGACCGGCCGTGCCTCCAGCGCGAATGGAGGATGTCCGAAGGCCGGACGGCTGCGCCCTCTTCGGCGACGGCGAATACGCGGAGGGCGCGAACAAGTTCATGCGCTCGCCCCTCCCGGGCCGTGATACATGGTTTGCCTCCGGTCGGTACGCCGGTACGCAGGGCTATCGCCACCGCGGCATGACGAA
>CAZTVU010000047.1:6439-17760 GCA_964617025.1 uncultured Planctomycetales bacterium
CGACGGCCACGGGGAGTCGCGACGCGCTCGTTACACGGAAATCGAGCCGGCGTTTGAACGATCCCGCATAGCCGCCGGCACCGGATTCCTGTCGGCGGATAACGGCCTGTACGACCTCGACTGACCGTTGTGAACCCCAAGGTTGCGCACGGCAACGTCGGAAAGCGAAACAACGAAAACGCCGGAAACTCCAGCGCAGCCTCCGGCTGCAGCCAAAGGATGCGCGTCCTGGTCGCCGGTTGCGCTGAAAGCGTTTGCCCCGAACTCGACCCGGACGGCAGTCGCCTCGACCGTCTTGGGCAGCGCGGCCCGCGCGTTTTGGACTGCGGCGGCCCTGCCGCCGCTTTCCCTGGGGCGAGCCAAGACGCGCCGGGGTGCGGCAGACCGTCCGAGCCAAAGCGGTGGCGTCGCCACCGCAGTCCACAGTGAAGCGGATCGCCGGAAGCGCCCAAACGCGGCCGGTTCGTCTTGGGGAAAGGGTGTCGAGGGAACAAGAAAACGGGAGATGTCAGCGGAAAGCGCTGATCATGTAGTGCACTCACTACCGCACCATAGGCGTGTTCCCGGTGCGATCCCCCGAAGGCTTTTTCTGGCTTTTCCGCAGCCAAAGGATGCGCGTCCTGGTCGCCGGTTGCGCTGAAAGCGTTTGCCCCGAACTCGACCCGGACGGCAGTCGCCTCGACCGTCTTGGGCAGCGCGGCCCGCGCGTTTTGGACTGCGGCGGCCCTGCCGCCGCTTTCCCTGGGGCGAGCCAAGACGCGCCGGGGTGCGGCAGACCGTCCGAGCCAAAGCGGTGGCGTCGCCACCGCAGTCCACAGTGAAGCGGATCGCCGGAAGCGCCCAAACGCGGCCGGTTCGTCTTGGGGAAAGGGTGTCGAGGGAACAAGAAAACGGGAGATGTCAGCGGAAAGCGCTGATCATGTAGTGCACTCACTACCGCACCATAGGCGTGTTCCCGGTGCGATCCCCCGAAGGCTTTTTCTGGCTTTTCCGCTTTTCTCGCCTGCTCGCTTTCCCGACGTTGCGTGATGCAACGGCGGCGTGCGGGGTTCGTGCCGATTTGTGCGGGTTGCGATCGACCGACGAACGGTGGCGCGGCCCGCGCCCGGGCCGAAGGCGCTCGCTCGGGTGCGTTGCGGTACAATTGCCGCATGCTTCCGGCATGGCTTCGTACGCACCGAGGGGCGTGGAGCGTCGGGGCGGCGATCACCGCCGTTGCCGTCGTTCTGCAGTATTACGACGCTTTTCAGCGTGTGGAGTGGCACTTCCTTGACCTCCACTTTCGACATCTGAATCGGATCGAGGCCGACCCGCGGATCGTGCATATCGATATCGACGATGCCGCGCTCGATCGGGTCGGGGCCTGGCCGTGGCCGCGAGACCTGCAGGCCGACCTTATTCGGGTGATTCATGAGTTGGACGCGAAGGCGATCGTGCTTGACCTGGTCTTCGCGGAGCCGCGGCCTCCGGAGCTGCGGCTCCCGCAGTTCACGCGTTTCGCGACCATCGAGGGGCGCATCGAGCGGATCGGCGACATCAGCGAGGAGAACGCCGTTTACCCCGATGATGAGCTCTCGGCCGCCATCCGCGATGCGGGCAACGTGTACCTGGCCACGTTCTACAAGCCGGAGGAGCCGTTGACGCCGATCGAGGAGGACGCGGTCCGCGCCTTCGCGGCGAATGTCGACGCCTCGCCGGAGGACGTCGCGCGGTCGCTCGGACTGGGCGCGGACCCGGCGAAGCACCTGCCATGGACTCGCCTGCGCCGCCACGCGATCGAGCGGCGCGTGAGCGAGCATCTCGCCGCCGCCCCCGCGGCGGATGCGCGAGAGGTCCACGCGGCCTTGCGGTCAGCGCCGTTCGACGCGCGAGACGCCGTGCGGGAAGAGATTCTTCTGGCCTACGCGAGGGTTCGGTCTCTGCTTGCACTCTCGGAGAGTTGCTCGCCCCTGCCGTCCGGCCTGAAGGGGCGTGTGCCGTCGGTGGGCGACGTGACCCCGCCGCTGTTTCCGTTTGTCAAGGGGGCGCGAGCCGCCGGCTTCGTGGTCTTCGAACCCGACGGCGACGGCAAGTTGCGGCACCTCCCGCTGCTGATGGAGTACCGCGGCCGGTTGCTGAAGCAACTGGCGTTCGCCGTGCTTTGCGACGAACTGGGCGTTCGCGACGAGGACCTTTCCGTGGATGACGACGGCTTCCTGCACGTTGCGGCCCGGGAGGATCGCCCGGCGATGCGCATCCAACTGGATGCGCTCGGCCGGGTGCTGGTCAACTGGCATCCCGGCCGGCCGGGCTGGGCAAACTCGTTCGCGCATGTCCCTGCAGCCAAGCTGCTGGAGGTTTGCGACCTGCGTCGCCGCCGGCATGAAAACGAAGCGGTTCGCCAAAGCCACCTTGCCCGGGCGATCCGGCTGGCCAAGGACGCCCCGGCCTTCGCCGGGTACCGCGAAGAGGTTGCGCAGTACCTGGCGGCTCGTCGCGAGCTTCGCTGGGCAGAGCTGGAGGGACGCGGCGGGGCGGCCGGCGTGGAGGAACTCCGCCGGCGCGTGGAGAGCCAACGGCGTACGATCGAGGCCGACCAGGCGGCCACGCTCCAGTTGATCGATGAGGCGTGGGCCGAGCTTCGGCAGGCCGATCCGTCGGACCCGGCGATCGCGGGGGATTATAAGCGGTTCAAAGAGGCGCACGAGATCGTCCACGGCGTCTGTCGCGCGGCCGAGGCGGCGAACGCAGACATCGAACGCCGGGCGCAGGCGGCCGTGGCCGCCTTGCGACCGCTGGTCGCGGGCAGGGTCTGTTTCGTGGGGTACACGGCCACGGCGGTTGCCGACATGGTGGACACGCCGATCTTCGCGCGCATGCCCGGCGTAATGGTGCACTCGAACCTGCTCAATACGTTCCTCCAGCGGCGATTCCTGCGATGGGGCGGGCCGTGGGCGCGGGCATTGATCCTCGGGGCGGCGGGTGTGACGGTGACGGCGCTGTCCGTCTCTCGCGGGCCGCGGACCAGCTTCGTGCTGGTGCTGGCGACGATGGCGGTGTTGGTGCTGGCGAATGCCCTTTTCCTGTTCCTGCCGGTGCACTACTGGGTGGCCACGCTTACGGGGGCGGCGCTGGTCTTCGTCGTCTGGGCCATGGTGGTGATGTTTCGCTTCCTGGTCAGCGAGCGGGAGAAGCGCCGCTTCGGCCGGGCCCTGGCGCAGTACACGTCGCCGGCGATCGCCCGCCGGATCGCCGAGGATGTCGAAGCGCTGGATCTTTCGCCCGTGGCCCGCGAGGTCACATGTTTTTTCAGCGATCTGGCGAGCTTCACGACGCTTAGCGAGCAGTACCTGGATCCGGCCCGGACGCGGTCCGTGCTCAATCCGTACCTGGAGTCCATGAGCCGCGTGCTGACCGCGCACGCCGCCCTGATCAACAAGTTCATGGGCGACGGGATCTTCGCGTTTTTCAATCCGCCGATCTACCCGTGTGCCGACCACCCGCGTCGGGCGTGCGAGGCGGCGATCGAGGCGCAGCACGCCCTGGGTGCGCTGATCGCCGCGCAGCGCGGCTCGCCGCTCGCACATGTCTTCGAGCGGCTGGCGATGCGGATCGGCCTGGCCAGCGGCCCGGTGTACGTCGGCGACTACGGGAGCGAGAACAAGCTCGACTACACCTGCATGGGCGACACGGTCAATCTTGCCGCGCGCCTGGAGTCCGCGAACAAGGCCTTCGGCACGGGGATCCTGGTGGCCGGGTCGACCCGCGATGCCGCGGGCGACGGGCTCGCGTTCCGCAGGCTGGGGTTGCTTCAGGTCAAGGGCAAGCAGATCGCCGTGCCGGTGTACGAGCTGATGGGCCGCACGGGGGAGGTGCCCGCCGAGAGGATGGAGTACGCCCGTCGCTTCGCGGAGGCGATCGACCTGTTCCAGGGGCGTTGCTGGGATCAAGCCCTGGAGGCGTTTCGGGCGTTGCTGGCCGAACGCCCGGCCGACATCGCGGGGCAGCGTTACGCGAGCCTCGTTGAGCTGTACCGTGACTCCCCGCCGCCGGGTGATTGGACGGGCGCGATCGAACTCACGGAGAAGTAGCATCGCCGGGGGTCGAACCGAGGTGCGGCCGAGTCGTGACGTGGGCGTCGGGCGGGCCGTTTTCGCCAAGCGTCCGTTTCTCGCATAATACCGCCCCGTCGTTGGCCCGCGGCGCGAGTCAACGGCGGAATGGCTCATGGGAAGCGCTGCTGTGAAGAGAATTGCCGTTCACGTCCTGCGTTTGCTCCTCTGTGCGGCAGCGTTCTGGTGGGTCTTGCACGGTCTGTCTTGGCGGGACTGGATCACGCTCCCGGACGGACGGCGGGTCCAGTTGGTGGGCGTGGCGGACGGGCGGGTCGAGGTGCTCGACCCGGCGCTCGGTCGGGTGGTTCTGGAACCGCGGGACGTGTTGCCGGGCGGGGCCGGCGAACTACGGATCGATTACGGCATCCCCTCGGTATGGCGCCAGTCGAGCGGTTGGTTGTTGGGCATGAGCCTGCTCGTGTTCGCCCCGGTGCCGCTGATGTCCTCCGTGCGGTTCGTGTGGATGCTGCGCGCCCAAAACATTCGAATCCGTTATTGGGAAAGCGTGAAGCTCACATATGCGGGAAACTTTTTTAACTTCGTCATGTTCGGCACGACGGGCGGAGACCTGTTCAAGGCCTACTACGTTGCCCAGCATACGCCCCACAAGGTGGAAGCGGTCACGGCCGTCCTGCTCGATCGCATTGTGGGCCTGATCGGCATCGTGCTTCTGGCGGCGGCGGCCATGTGCCTCCGGCTGGATGACGCGAGGATCCGCCAGCTCCTGCTGTGGGTGCTCGCGATGCTCGGTGCGATGCTGGCGGGTCTTGTCCTCTTCTATCTCCCCGCTCTCCGCGGGCGTTTGCGACCGACCGAGCGGCTGCGATGGGTACCGGGCATCGACAAACTCGCGCGGATCGATCGCGCGGCGCTTCGGATGCGCGAGCACCCTGCCATTGTCCTGGGAGCCTTCGTCGTGACCGCTGCCCTCCAGGCGGTTGCGGTGGCCTCCTTCTGCCTCTGGGGCGAGGCCGTTGGCATGAAGGCGGACTGGCCGTCCTACTATGCGTACATCGGTGTGTCGCTGGTGGTGGCGGCGGTTCCGGTCACGCCGATGGGTCTGGGCACCATGGAAGCCGCGCTGGTCCTGTTTTTGCGGGGGGCGTACGGCACACACGGGCAGGTCGTGTTGCTCGCCCTAGGCATACGCCTCGTCCAACTGGCTTGGGCCCTGCCAGGTATCCTCGTGCCGTTGACCGGGGCACACCGGCCGTCGCCCGATCGTGTGCGTCAGATGCAGGCCGAGATGGCGGCTGAAGAAGCGGCGTCCATCACCAAAGCCGGTTCGTAGCCAATCAATTCTCAACCAACGCCTTTCGAAGAGTAGCCTGTCAGCGAACTACTTCCAATTTCGGCTACCCCGCTTTCGAGAGGTCGTCCGATAAGGGAATAGGCGTTTCGATGGCAAGGAGTCGGTATGCGCGTAGACGGGCAAGGGGGACCGTAGACGCTTGCGCAGCGATGATGCTATTAGACGACTAATTTCGTCTTGATTTCGAGCGAACCGAGGCAGAGGATGGGTCCGATCGTTTGGTGGCGGCGGGAGTTTGCGTCGCCAGCCCCATCTTTGTTTACAAATCTAATATTAGCAGTACCTTACGTTTTATCGGTCGTCGATGTAATCGTGGGGTCTGTGTGACACTATGGTTTGTTCGGATTTGTTCTTCGGCGTTGGTCCGGTTAGCGAGAAGGGAGTCTCATTATGCGGATTGATCTGCGATTGAGGGTAAAGTGGGCGCACCTCGTCGGAATTACGATGTCGTTTGTCTGCTTTTTTCCGACGCGGACTCTGGGGGCCGTCGGCGGCATTGAGACGGATGTCACGGAGGTTGTGGTACGGGAGGGCGGCGCTCAGCGCGTCTGGGTCCGTTTGACTTCGGCGCCGTTGAAGGATGTGGCCGTCAACGTGGGGCGGGGCGGCGACGGCGACATCCAAGCCGGCCCGGAGAGCCTGACATTCACGCCGGCGAACTGGTGGAACCTGCAAGAGGTGGTGATCACCGCGGGGCACGATCCGGATATCTGCGACGGCGAGGCAACCATCGACTTCAGCGCCCCGGGATGGGTGAGTTGCCAGGTGTCGGTTCGCGAACAGGACGATGACAGCCTGGCCTTGGAGACGAACGTGCCGTTGGTGTCGCTGGTCGAGGGCGACTCGGCGCTGTTTCGCACGCGACTCAATGCCCAGCCCTGCGGTCCGGTCACGGTCGTGTTGACCTTCGAGGCGGAGACCAACATGGTGCTTTCCACATCGAAGCTGAGCTTCGGGCCGACGGACTGGAACCTGTACAAGACCGTGGCCGTGCAGGCGACAGAGGACGTCGATGCCTGCAACGGCGAGGTGCTGTTGCGGTTGGCGCCGTCGCAGGGCGAGGGAACGTCGGTATTGGTTCGCGACAGCGACAATGACGTGTTGGGTGTCGTCGCCGAGAAAGCCGGGGTCACAGTCAGTGAGGGAACAACGGCCGCCGTCGGCGTGCGCCTGAGCAACAAGCCGTGCGGGGAGGTATCGGTGGACGTGGGCCTTAACGGGGACGCCGGCCTGTCCGTCACGCCGTCGAAGGTCGTGTTCGGCCCGTCGGATTGGGACGTACCGAAGACGCTCACGGTAGTCGCTGCGGAAGACAACGACGTTTGTGCCGGGCAGGCGACCGTGCAGGTCGGCGGGCCGACGGTCGCCGATGCGGCGATTGCCGTCGAGGAGATTGACAACGACGTGCTCGCGGTCGTTGCGTCGGAGGGTTCCGTGGTTGTGCCAGAGGAGGCGTCGGCTGCGGTGAAGGTTCGACTCAGCCACCGGCCGTGCGCGGACGTTACCGCCAGCCTTTCCGTCAGGGGCGACGCGGACGTCACCGTTTCGCCCCCAAGCCTGACGTTTACGCCAGCGGACTGGAGCGTAGACCGGACGGTTAGGGTGTCGGCTGCGAAAGATGTGGACTTGTGTGCGGGAGAGGCCACGGTGCACGTTGCCGGCCCCCGGCTCTTGGCTGCGGAGATAGCGGCAACCGAACGAGACACGGACGTGCTGGCAATCGTCACCGACGCCGAGGCGGTCAGCGTGCCCGAAGGAAGCTCGGCGACGATTCGCGTCAAGCTGAGCCATCGCCCCTGCGCGAGCGTCACGGTTGCCGCGGCCGTCGAGGGCGATGCGGACATCAGCGTGTTGCCTGCGAGCGCTACGTTTACGCCGTCGAATTGGGATGAGTCACAGGGGATCGCGGTCCTGGCGGCAAGGGATCTGGATTCCGAGAATGGCCGGGCGGCGGTGCGTTTCTCGGCGACGGGGGCTGCCGCGAGGGATGTGGAGGTGACCGAGCTGGAGGCCTGGAGCGATAGTGACAAGGACGGTGTCGGGGACGCCGCGGACAACTGCCCGCATGTCGCCAACCCCGACCAGGCGGATGCCGACGCGAACGGGATCGGCGATGCCTGCCAGGCGACGCTGAAGGTGCTGCGCGTATGGGAGCAGGCGGCGGATTCGTTGCCGGCGCGGGAGTATGAAAAGGGCCGTTGCGTGGACATTTCCGCCCCGGCGGCGCCGGCCGGGTATCGGTTTGATCGTTGGGCCGGCGATGTCGAGGCGGGCACCGAACGCAACGCGACGCTGACGGTCTGCCTCGACAGGGACAAGACGGTCCGTGCGCAGTTCGTCGCGGAGTCCTACTCGCTGGTGGTCGGGTCGGAGGGTGAGGGGCGGGTCACGCTGAATCCCCTGGCCGGGCTGTACCCGAACGGTACGACGGTGACGCTGACACCGGAGCCGGAGACCGGCTGGGTCTTCGTGGGCTGGAAGGGCGATCTGCTTGACCCCGAGGCTCGGACCGTCGTGATGGACGCGAACAAGAGCATTACGGCGGTGTTCGAGCCCGTGCCCTGTGGGGCATGTGGGGCGGGGCTGGGCCAGGCAGTGGCTGTTACGGCGTTTGTGCTGACGGCTGTGCAAATCCGCCGGCGGTGGCGATGAGGAATGGGGGATTGACCTCAGATGCCTGCGGGGAAGACACGATGATGCGATCGAACTTCGATAATCGTTGCCCCCTGTTGCTATTCTGCCTGGCAATCGTTCTGGCGGCGAACGCCGGTTGTCGGCAGGGCAAGATGTTCACGGGCGGCGTCCGCGCCGTCTGGGTGACGCGCGGCGACTACCGCAGCGCGGCCGACATCCCGCAGATCATGGACAACTGCCGCGACGGCGGCTTCAACGTCGTGTTGTTCCAGGTCCGCGGGAACGGCACCGTATTCTATCCGTCGAAGATCGAACCCTGGGCCGAGCAGTTCAACTTCCGCTCGCCCGGTTTCGACCCGCTCGCGTTGGCGTGCCGGGAGGCTCACAAGCGAGGACTTGAGCTGCATCCGTGGGTGAACGTGATGCCGGCGTGGCGCGGGACGTCGCCTCCTGCGTGTCCCGACCAGCTATACAACAAGCGTCCCGAGTGGTTCTGGTATGACCAGCGAGGCAAGCGGCAGCCGCTTACGTCGTTTTACGTCAGCATCAACCCGTGCCTGCCGGAGGTCCGCCGCTATCTTGTGGACGTGTTCCACGAGATCGTCGCGAACTACCCGATCGACGGTCTGCACATGGATTACATTCGCTTTCCGAGCGAGCCGCCGGCAATCCCGGCGGGTTCGGACATCGACTATCCGCGCGACGCCAAGACGCTGGCCCTCTACCGGCAGGCGACCGGTCTGAGCCCCGATGCGGATCGGACGGCCTGGAATCGATGGCGGGCCGATCAGGTGACGCGACTCGTGGCCGACATCCGAGAGATGGTGCGATGGACGCGGCCGGGGTCGGCCCTCTCGGCGTCGGTCGGGGCGGAATATGAGGAGAGCCTGCGCTACTTCCGCGACGACCGGAGATGGGCGAAGGAGGGGCTGATCGATGCGGCCTTCCCGATGAACTACCAGACGGACGTCGCCCGATTCGATTCACGGCTGTCCGGCTGGCTGCCGCTCCGCAGTGCGGTGACGGTCGTTCCGGGACTCTGGTTCGCCCCATCGCTCGAGACCGACAAGGGCATCGAAGTGGTGCGGCAGCAGATTCAGTCTGCATATCGGAAGACCGGCAACTTCTGCGTGTTCAGCTATGCCTCGTTGTTCGAGGTGCGCGACAACCGCGATCGCTTCGGCGAGGAGAATCGCCCGGCGGGCCGTGCGGCCGAAGGGCGCCGGCGGCGGGAGGCCCGCCGCAAGGCGTTGTTGCCGGTCACACGCCTGGTCGAGGCAAGACTGCCCGCATGACAGTGAACCGCGTACGCGGGGAGCCGAAACCCAATCGTGAGAAAGCGGTGGCGGTCCGAAGCGATCGCCCCGTCCGGGATCGCGCGTCGCACGTTTGGTGGAAAGGCTCCAAGGCCGTGCCGGATTCGCGGATGATCCGACCGGGAAACGCCGTCGGCCATGCCGAGGTGGTCAGAACGTGACCGGCCCGGGACGCTTTTCCGGGGGACGAAGGCCGTACCACCCCTGCCAGGTCCAGCGGCCGCCCCGGGTATATTGGGTCGGCTTCTCGGGACGCATTCGCTCGACGTGCGTGTCGAGGAAGCCCATGTTGATCAACTGTCTCGGCTCGTAGGTCTTGTCCTGCGGATCACCCAGGAGGGGGCCACCCGCGCGGTTGGTCCACTTGCCGCCGTGGCGAAATCGCAGGGTGCGCGTCAGGACGTCCGCCGGGTAGGGCGTGCGCGTGTTCGGGCCGGTGAGCGTTTCCGGAAAGAGGCCCCACTTCGAGTGCTCGGCCACAAGGACCGGCATGCCCCGGACGCCCTTGAGCCCCGCCGAGACGTTCAAGCCATAACTGCCCCAGAGGATCGGGGCCGTGAATCGCGGACGGCCGCTGGCCTCTCCGATCGTCCTTCCTTTGACGTCGAGCAGGACAAACCGGTAGGCGGATTCCACGTTACGTACGAAGACCTGGGCCGCCTTTTGCTTCTCGGCGGCCGCCCATTCCAGTTCCAGATCAATGTCGCCAACGAAGTTCCCCGCCGCGTCGTAGTGGCCTCCGCCGCCGTCGCGACCGAACCAGTTGTCCTCGACGGAGTCCTGCAGATTGGCGCGATATCGGCCGGTGGCCCCGACACGGCCGACGTAGTTGTAGGGTCCGTCGGCGGACGTATCGCCCAGCCACGTATTGCCCGAGTAGTACCGCATGAACATGGCCGGCGTCGGCAGCGGGTTGCGATCGGCCGGGCATGTGAAGACCTCGACCTGGATTCCGAGTTCCTTCAAGGCGGTCGTGGCCCACCCGAAGTTCGTGCTCAGTCGGTCTCCCTGTTTGGCGAGCAGCATGACGGCGGCGCCGCGCGTCGCTTCGCGAATGTGCGAGCCGCATACGGCTGCCTGGGCCTGGTTCCGTGCCCGGGTCAGGCTTGGGACGAGCAGTGAGATGAGCAGTGCGATGATGGCGACCACCACGAGCAGCTCGATCAGCGTGAACGCCCCAGCGGCGCCCGGACCCGGCCGACTTGCAGGTTTGACAAATGTTGCGACAGGCGAACGCGTCGTCATGCCGACCCCCTCGGACCGACCGGCGCCCAACGTGTGGCGGGTGCGGTCGGTCCTGCAAAGATGCCACCGTCGACTCGTAGTATAACACATGGATGCCTTCTCGTGGACAACCTCTCCGGGCAGTGCGGTGGCCAGATTCACGGAGCTGCCGGGAACACGAATACGGGGAGGCTGTCGCGGGCGCGCGGCCGACCGGCCGGATCACGGACGGTGATGGTCAGCCGGTACCGCCCCGGCGGAGAATCGGTGGAAATACGCAACGAGGTTTGCCGTGGGATCGGCGCCAGGGGCACGCCGATTTCGCCGGTCGTCGCCGGTGTTTCGGGCGAGTCCAGTGACCGGAGCTCCACGGCGGCCGTCAACTTGCCGCCGGCCGGGCCGCAGCCGGCCAGCAGGACACGGAACCCACCGCCGGTCTCGGTGGCCCGCCGGCGCCAGAGCAACGCCGCAGCCGCCTCGGCGGCCTTTGCTTGGGGGGCGAATCCGAGCACGGCGAAGTCCTTTGTTCGCTTTGTTCGGGTCATGGCGAACCGCCGAAGCTCCAGGCGCCCTTTGCGCTCAAGGCCGGCGTCGCCGTCGTTGACGACAAGGTTGAATCCGCAGCGATCCCATAGACTCGGTGCCATCGGCGCGAGCTGCGTCAGCGGGATCGCTGCCTCGTAACGCGTTTCGCGGCCGGCGCGCACTATCTTCACGCGGACGTCCGGCATGGCGCCGAGG
>CAZTVU010000047.1:17782-26043 GCA_964617025.1 uncultured Planctomycetales bacterium
CGCCCGTGCCAGCGCCAGGCGAAGCTGCGGCCGTCCCGCAGGACGAAGCCGATCTCGTGGTCGTTCTCGCCGTAACCGTGGTCCCGCCGCTCGCGCGTCGGGTCGAGCCCGATCTGCAGGCAGTCACCCTTCCAGTAATCCCAGTCGCCGTGCGGCTGGTGGTGCATATCGTCCGTGACCCGGGCGGCGACGTACAGGTGCTCGTCATCGGCGGCCAATGCGACGTCCGCTGCGATGTTGCCCGGGGCCACGAACCGCTCACGGCCGCTCCGCCGGACGCGGACGGGAATCGCCATGCCGTGCTTATCTTTCAGGCTTTCGAGCACCGGATAGAGGTGCATCGGCCACTTGATCGGGTGGCCGGCGATCTCGACGATGACGTCCCCCGGTCGCAGCCCGGCCTTCTCCGCGGCCGAGCCGGGGCGCATCTCCATGACCAGCGCCCCCCGGCCGTTGAAGCCCTCGAGGAGGAACCGGTCGGCCCGGTCATCCAGTACCTCGTCGTAGATGAACCCGAGGTACCGGTTGCGGTACCGGCGGTATTCCTCGTCGGTGTCCACGTTGGTGATGGTCAGGTCCACGTCGATCATGTCGGCGAATCCGTGCGCCTCGCTCCGCATCGCGATCCACTCGAAGCCGGCCCAGTCGGCCAAGTCGCCGTCGATCGTGATGCCCGTCGCGCGGGCAACCGTGTAGTCCGCCGGGTCGGTCATGCGATCGGCGATCGACGGCTCGGTGTCGTCGGCCAGCGACAGGCGGACGGCCCCGGCGGCACGGGGCGTCGACCAGGGCGGCCGCACGTCGAGCGAGGCGTCCTCCCGCACGATCACGAGCCGTTCGTACCCCAGGCCGCCGATGACCGGGTCGTTCACGAGAAAGTCGAACGGAATGCCGGACCGCGAGCAGACGATGCCCTCCCACATCGCGGCGGCCGAGATGTCGCCGTAGCTGGCACCTCCGCGGGACACCTGCTCGCGTCGCATGCCCCAGGTGCCCGCCCACGAGAAGACGTAACCCGGCGGCAGGGCGATACCCACCCTGGCGGCACGGCTCGCCTGCCGCAGATCACCGCGCGGATGTTCGGCGGCATGTTTCGTCACGGCGCGGGCCAGTTCGGCCTCCAGCTCGAAGACCATCGGCGGCCACGTCCAGAACCAGATGTAGCGGGCGCCCATGTCGTACGCCTGCAGCAGGGCGGGCAGGCGGAGCTTCGGGTCGCCCTCGGGATAGACGCTGACGCCCCAGTCGCCGCCGTGGGCCCGTGCGGCCCCGCGGAGGAAGGCGTTGAGACAGTTCACCTGGTCGCGAAAATCGAGGGATTCGAGACCCTCGGCACCGAACAGGTCCTCCGGCTCCCAGCCATAGCCCCTGCGGCAGTATCGCCCTTCGTGTACGACCGCCGGCGCCCCGGCGGCGTACTGATACCACGCGGACCAGTAGTCCGTGTCCCACGAGACCGGGTTCTTCGCGAAGAGCTCGAGCGTGCCCAGCTCGGTGCCGTTTCCGGTCGAGATCCGCCGGTGCTCGGGCCGGTAGTGCGACTCGACGCGCTGGCGCAGGGCTTCGGCCACCTGCTCCGGGCCGGTCGGGTTGGCGGGGATACCGCCGCTCCATCCAAGACGGACGCTCGGCTCGTCAATGAACATACTGCCGGGGACGTAGTTGCTCCGGTAGAAGCTGTCGGGCCACGACGGGGCCGCACGGTAGAAGACGGGCTCGTAGCGGATCCACGCGACTTCCCCGCCGACGCCGAAGTAGTTGAAGCCCGCGTCGATCAGAGTTCGAAAGTCGTCGCGCGTATAGGGACGCTCTTTGGGCGGATTCTCGGGCGTGGCGGGGGCGTTGCTCTCATACCGGACGTTCGCCTGCGTGCCGATCATCAGGTCGATCCGGAGGCGGAGTACGGCGGAGCCGTCGAATCGCGCCGACGGCGGGTCCGGAAGACCCGCGACGCGCGTGATCACGTGGCCGAGGAACGCCCCCGCCGAGGCGAAGCCGCCGTCATAGACGGCGTCGCGGGCCGGGCGCGGGAGAAAGCTGCGTTCAAACTCCAGCGCGGGCAGCAATGCCCGTTCCGTGGCGGCGTCGCGGTAGTCACAGACCTTGCCATCCGCGTCGCAGTACAGGTAGCGTGATACTGCGCCGATGCCCTGCGGCGACGTCATCGGCGCCCGCTCGCTCAATGCACGCACGCCATACCGGCCGCCGTCGCGCTGTCGGACGGACATCTCCCACCAGACGCGGTCCTTTCCGTCTCCTTCTTCCCGTCCGGCAAGCCGCAGTCGCATCGCCGTTGCGAACGGGGCTTGCCCTTCAACGGACGTCGACACGACGTAGAGCGCCTCGGCGTCGCTTGCGCCCACCGATCGGCTGCCGGGCAGTATACCGCCGACAACCACAGTCAGGCTCGCGGCGAGGATCGTCAGTCGCGGCGTCGCGACATGAGCCGTCGATGTGGACCTTCGTTCCGCCATACGGTCTCTCTCTTTTGTCCGAAGCGGTTTCCTGCTATACATGGATCCGACACGGGATCGTGATACCGAACCGGTAAGGCGAGAGGAATGATACCATGAAGCGAAAGGCGCTGCCCCTGTTATGTGTGCTGTCCACCGGCCTGTCTGCTGCGGCACACGGGGCCGAGCGTGGGGCAATGGCGGTGAAGCCCCGGCGTCCGTGGCTGGCGCTGGCCGACTATCCGCGCCCGCCGGCGCCCGACACCGGCTGGGGCATCCACGACGACCCGAACTGCACATGGATCCCGAGCGATCCGGATGCGTTCTTCAAGGAGTTGAGGACACGTTACGGGTTCTGCTGGTTCAAGGTGCTGGCCTGCGGTGCGAACAAGCTTGAGATGGTGAAGGCCGCGCGGCGGCAGGGCGTCGAACCGGTCGTGCGGCTTTACGTTGACCGACCGGCGCCGCACTATCCGCGCCCGGGGGCCGAGGAGGCCGAATTTCGTCGCCTCGTCCGCGCGTATGTGAAGGCCGGGGCCCATTACATCGAGGCCGGCAATGAGCCGAACCTGAGTCTCGAGTGGGCCGACGGCGAATGGGACAAGCCGGATCGGACCGGGCGTCTTTGTCGCCAGTGGCTGCGGGTTCGGCCGATGATTGCGGCCGAGGGCGGAATCCCCGTGTTTTATGCGATGAGCGTGGGCGGGGCCGACGGGCGGTCGGCCGGGCAGTGGTGGGATGATTGCTTCGCGACGCTGCAGAAGTGGGGCAAGATCGAGGAGGCGTTCGCCGGCGCGGCCATGGGCGCTCATCTTGGGCCGCTCAACCATCCGCTGGATTATCCCTTCGATGCCAAACGCAACATGCCGCACGCTACGAAGGCGGAGCGGATCGACTCACTGATGAAGAACAACTCCTGTTACCTCGGCGTGGAACTGCTGATCCACCTGATGGGCAAGTACCTGCCGCACCCGATCCCCATCCTCAGCACGGAGGGAGGGGCGTTTCCGGATAACCACGATGACAAGGGCTACCCGAAGGTGACGCCGGAGATCCATCGCGACCTGAACCTCGGCATCTTCGAGCGGTTCAATCCCGATCATCCGGAGTACTGGGGCGATCCGCTGTTCGCGCAGATGTCCTGGATCTATCACACCGACGGCGGCCCGTTTGCCATTGACAGCTGGTTCGACAATCCCAAGTACGGCCGCATGCCCATCCTCGATGCCTTGGAAAAAGCAAAGCGCTTCGACCGAGGCAAGATCTTCAGGCCGTAGGGCAGCGCCGGCATGTCATGAACAGGGCGGTCACCGGGTCGGGCGGCCCGCCAAGTAGGGGTGGCCGCGGCGTACTCAAGCGCCGCGTGTACGCTACACGCGTTTCGGCCTCGGTTACGGCCGCTCCGCCGCAATCGCGAATCCCCGCAACCAGCCCCCTATTCGGTGCCCGAATCGCTCCGGACAAGCGCCGACCGGGAAGTCCGCCGTTTCCTGCGGGCGGCGGTGCCGTGGCCCGATGGGCGTGGCTGGTATGAACCTGGCAGCTTGCCGGACGCGCCGGGCCGGGCATATTTGGCCTACACGTTGCGGCGCGATTCGGCTGCGAACGGGGGTTGACATCGCGCCTACTATGACGTATACTTTAGGCTGAATGACGCGGCATCGCGAAAGGCGTTGAACACCATCCGGCGTTGCGTGAAGGGCGGCCGATACCGGCTGCTGGTGCATTTCACGGAGCGCATGGATGAACGGGGCCTGTTCTGGCCTGACGTGCTGGCGATCCTGGACGCCCCGACCGATGTTCGCGACGGGGGACCGGAACAATGGGGACGCCCCAAGTGGATTGTCGCGGGGCAATCGGCCGGCGGCGATGTGCTGGAGTTGGTATGCGTTCTGGACACGGACGAACGCGGCAACCTGACCGTGTTCATCACCCTCTGCCGAGGTGAACCATGACAACGACCTTGAAGCCAGGCAAGCGGCGGGGCACGAAGCCGGCAGCGGCGCTGTCCCGCCCGGACTTGCCATACACAATGCGACTGCCGGATGGGCGAACGGTATGCGTCGAGGTGCCGGGCCGTTGGGTGACGGCAGACCGCGATGGGACGCCCGCGTTTTTGCCGGAGGGCGTGGCGTTTCTGGACCGCGTGCGGGCGTTGTTTCTGTCGGCGCTGGACCGGCCGCCAAGCCCCGGCTACATCACGCGGCTTCGCGAAGGGCTGGGGCTGACGCAGCGGGCATTCGGGGAACGTATCGGCGTGGACAAGATGACCGTTTCGCGTTGGGAGCGGGGGACCATGCGCCCGAGCGATGACGCGCTGCGCGGTATTGAGAAACTCCGTAAGGATGCGGTCCGCCGAGGCGTGGCGCTTCCTGCCTGAGCGGTGAGGTACGAAATGACATGACGCGGAAACGACAACGGGCACGAGGACAAGGGACGCTGTTCAAACGCGACACGACGCCGGCCGTTGGCTGAGTACGGGCGGACGCCGACCAAGGTGGAGCCGGCCGCGGGGCAGACGCGGAAGCGGGCGAACGGGACCTATGAGCCGGTGACGCCGGCCAACATCGACGATTCCGCCGGTTTTTGCCCCCGCCTAAAACCCCGACAGTTCGCACGCGAAACGGTGCGAAAGGGCGCGGCACGGCGCGGCGATGACGTCACGCGCGGCATTACGGAAGGCTGATCTAACGCCTTGGCGTATGCGGAGTTAAGCGGCCAGACGCGGCATAGTGCGACGTGATGCGAAACAGCGGGCGATGGGATTCGAACCCACGACGTCCAGCTTGGGAACGCCGCTGGCCCGCAGCGACGAAACCGTAACCCTTTGTCTTTTCTATACCTCGGGATCGCGGCGATTGCAAGCGTCTCGTCCCAAACCGGCCGAAATCGCCGCATTTCGTGTAGTGTACACGCCGGCCTCCGTGGTCGCTCGACGCATCACAATGTCGCCATCATGCCCGTCTGAGCCCGCCCGGGAATGCCGCCTCGCGTCGATGGCGGTCGAGAAATGCCCGGCCCTCCGCCGTGATCGCATCACCCTTACGCTGCATTCCCGCGGGCTTGGCCACCAGGCCGAGCGAACGCAGCCGCTTCAACGCCACCTGCGTTGCGCTCTTGCCGTAGCCGGCGACGGTTGTGATGTCGATCAGCAACATCGTTTTGCTGGCGCTGGATGCCATCCCCTCCAACACCGCGAGTTCCGTCTCCGTCAGCGCCGGTAACGCGGCATCGGCATGGCCATCACGAGCAACGGAGGGCGCCAACTCCTCAACCGCGTCGAGCACCTGCTCCCAGCGGACAATGATGCCGTCTTCGCCGGCGCTGGCGATCTCGGCCAGGGCCGCCGTCGCCGCCACAGGACGCCGCCAGAAGCCGACCGGCGGCAACCGATGAGGGACGATCACGACCGGGTGGCGGCTGGCCCGAAATCGTGCCGCCGCATCGATGATCGCGACGGCGTCGGGCCGCATGAGCCCGCGGGCCAGAAAGACGTCGAGCAGACGGCCGGTCCTCTGGATCGTGCCGAGGAACCAGACTCGCCGTGAACCGTCCTCGACCGGCGGTTTCGTTGCCCCCAACGATGCCGCCAGAGCGGCCGCCAAGCCATCGGCCGCGATCTCCCACTGACGCAGCCGGTCCAACTCAATCTCGATGCGACCACACTCGGGGCATTTGGCAATGGCCATCATCTCGCCGGTCTGCGGGTGTTCACGCAGGTCGGGGGTGAGCAAATGGCCCTCGTCGCAGCTGTCGCACGGCACGGCGTCGGCCGCACCGAGACCACGCAACAGGCCCCACCCGACCAGCCGCTCGCGTGTGCCGGACATCCATCGCCGCGACTCGTCGTAGGTCACGATCGGCTGATCCGCGAGGTCCAACCGCAGCCACGTCGATCGCAGATCATCGTCAATCACGTGCAATCCCCCATTGACGCAGGCACTTCTTGGCAATCTGGTCGTGCGGATCATCCTTGAGCGTGCAGCGATCCGGGTACGTGACCTCGAAGGTCAAGGTCTTGGGGCGTTCGCCGTTGCGGGGTGCAAAGACCAACCGCAGCTTGGCCTGCGAGACGTGCAAGGCGTCGAGCGGCATCTGGGCGCGGTCGATCGCCCGGTCCACCAGATCTCGTAATGCACGTGGGCGATGGTCCGACGCATGCGCGGAGACCGTGAGGCGGCCGCGCGTTGGCTCGGGCAGGTCAAAACGCAGCTGGCGGACATGTACCGCCGTGATGCGATCAACGGAATCGGTTGTCAACGGGAAATCCGGGTTCTTCAGCACGGACAGGTCAAAGGGTACGCGATCGTTCTCGTCGGGCAGTTCCACGAGCCCGAGAATGGTGGTGCAGAAGATCTCCGCGAGTTCGGCGTTCTGCCGCTTGTTGCCCTTGGCATGCAGCTCGAGCACGCCTTCCTCCGGGCGATAGACGAAGATCACCTCAAACGCCGAGCGCCGCGGGCGATGGAGGAAACGGCCGTCCTCATCGTACCCGACGTCGGTGCTCGCGTAGTCTTCCGGGTACGCAAAGTAGCAATGCCGCTCGGGCTCCCGGCGTTCGTAGTAATCGACATGACAAAACCGCCCGCGACCTTGGCGCCGGTAGAGAAGCTGTACTCGCCGCTCCAAGGCCGCCAGGGCCTCGTCGTCGTCCTGCGTCTCCAGCCGTCGACCAACGAACCGCCGGCGCCAGCCGCCGAGGCGATCCATCTCGTGAAAGCATCCGGCCACGTGAAACTGACGGGGCTCATGCAGGAAGGCCCAGAACGCCCGTTCATAATGGTTGCGCATCCCGGCGAACTGCTCGGCCCAATCGCGACCCCAGATCCGGCCTTCCTCCACGATCGCCTGGACGCCGTGCTCACACGCCATTTCGTGGATCAGGGCGAAATCGGTGTCCACATCGCTGCGCGTGGTTGCGGGCAAGGCCTCCAGGGCGACGAAGATCGGGTTGACCTCGGTTTCGTCCAAGCGGACCCAGTCGAGCTCCAAGTCGATGCCCTGCTTCTGGAAGTAGTGTTTCAGCAGGTCGTTCGGAACGTTGCGCAGGAATGTCTTCGCGGAGTACTGGCGGCCCATAGTGCCTCCGTATGAATGAAGCCCCCGGGCCGCACCCTCCTGGTGCCCGATTCCGTGGCCAGGCCCGGCTGAAATGGCTGGCATCCGCTTCCCCGAGCGGATCGATCGTCTAGGTTAGCACAATGTTAGGTATCCGTCAAGGCCCTGTCTTCGGTCGCAAGCCAATCAGCAACCTGCTCCGCTGCTCTCGGTGGCTCTCCGCCCCAAGCGGGAGTCTGACGGCGAAATGTGCCTGGTGATCGATGGCCCGGCGACGGGGGCACTCACACGGAGGCCGCGTTGTCGAGTTCGGGCGCATCGAGGATTTTCTCGAGCTCGGCGAGGATGTCGGCATGATGGTAGGCGGCAAGCTGCTTCGGCACATGACGTTATGGGACTATCCGTGGAAACGTCTGATAAAAAGCGGTCCTGGGTATTGACAAACGCAGCCACCTTGGTTAGTTTGGCAGCCCGATTGGGTGCAGGAATAGACCGCTGTCACCCCACATCCATCGTCCGCCTTGCAGGGCGTTTCGCGCAACGGGCAGGAGGAGATACTCCTATGCGTCGATACCCCTCACCGCCGGGTTTCTGTTGCCAGAAGCGAGGCATCTGGCTGGCCGCTCCCGCTATCTTCTGGGTCCATCGAACGAGGCGGATTGCCGACACCCTGATGTCGGAACGTTTCCGACCGGCTATTGATTCCTGTAAAAGTAATGTAATTGCGTTCCGGATGCCGACACATGTGGC
>CAZTVU010000048.1:0-2943 GCA_964617025.1 uncultured Planctomycetales bacterium
GAGGCGTTGATCTTTGACGGACTCCCACCCTCGGGTCCGCGTGCCACAACGAGCGGAACATCCTTCCTCGGGGTGCCGCCGGCATCGACGTCATGCATGACGAGCGTGCCCAGAGGAGGCGGCGTCTTGGGCTCCACGCCGATAACCCGGGCGAAGAAGGCGGCCGCCGTCTGCGGCGTGCGCTCGTGGCCCAGGCCGCCGACGTACTTCGCCGTCACGTCGAAGCGATGCTGCCGATACCAGGCGACGGCCTCCCGCGATTCCTCCTGACAGATCGGAAAGTCGTTTTCGCCGAAGAAAATGGCGACTTTCATGTCGGCGTACCTGGGCACCTGTCGGGTGTCGAGCATCTCGGACGAGAAGTTTGACTGGCGCACGGCGATACACGAGAAGCGTTCGGGGTGGCGGTTGACCATGTAGTGCGCGAAGTATCCGCCCGACGACCAGCTTGTGGAAAGCACGCGTGTGGGGTCGGCCTGCGTCCGCCGGAAAATATCGTCCATGATTGCGAGGATGGCCTTCTCGTCGCGGGCGACCGACGGCCGGTCGGCCGTATTCAGCGGAGGCACCATGACCAGCGTGTCGCACGTCTGAAGCTCGGGGGCACAGACGATGAACCCATAGCGGTCGGCCTCCGTCTGCCACTCGCGGATCTGGGGGTTGGCGTCGTCATAGGGCCGCAACCCGTGGAACGTCATCACCAGGGGCCAGCGCGCACCGTCCGGGCGCTCGCCGTTGTTCCGAACATAGTCCTCGGGCAGATAGAGCCAGTAGCCGGCCTTCGTCGTGCCCTCGGTAAGGTGCATGACCTTGCCTTTGCCGCCCGGCTGCGGAACCACGCACCCGCACAGCAAGCTCGCAAGCCCCAGTGTGGTCAGCAGCGTCAACTTCCTGCCGTCCATGACGATATATCCATCCATTCTGAATAAGGTTATGGCACAGAACCTCAGCGTTTTCCCCGCTCGGCGTCCCCGTACCCGTCGCCCTGAATCAGACACCCGCCACCACCCAAACGTTTCCGGATACCACTGATGAATGTCACGACACGACGGACCGCGCTCTTTGAGGCATTCTAGCGTCTTATCGCTCTGCGTCCAAGCCCCATGCCGGATTCGCGTCACAAGGTCTGATAACTCTTTGCCCGGCCCCGCCGCACCCAGGACCCGCAGCAATTCTGTCTGCGCCTCCGCCACCGCTCCTCAATATCAACCATCGACCGTTGATCCCGGTTTGGGCGCGTGAATCCATGCACGAAGTGGGCGCGAAGACCGCGAACCCAGCGACGATCGCCGCGTTGACGGCGCCCCCGGGCGGAATAGACTCCGCGAATGCCCGCCGTTCGCCTCGACACAACCACCGACGGCTCGGCCGGGGAGTTGCTCCGGATCGAAAGCGACTTGCTCCGCATCGAGCTGTATCCCGCGTTGGGCGGAAAGATCTACCGGTGGATCCACAGACCCAGCGGCCGGGACTTCCTCTGGCAGCACCCGCACGTGCAACCGGCGATCGTCCCGACCGGCGCCGGCTACGACGACTGCTGGAGCGGCGGGTGGGACGATCTCTTCCCCAGCGATGCGCCCGGCCACCGATGCGGGATGTCCTACCCCGACCACGGCGAATTCTGGACAACGCCCTTCGAGTGGGCCGCCGATCGCCACGGCGACTCGCTCACGCTTCGCCTGTCCGCCTGCGGCCCCGTGACCCGGACGCGGATGGAGCGATGGATCACGCTGACGGCGTCGTCGCCCGTCGTGCAGATACGATACCGGCTCACGCACATTCACGAACGCCCGTTCGACTACTTCTGGCGACTGCACCCGGCGATGCGCGTCGAGCCCGGACACCGGCTGCTGATCCCGGCGAGCGGCGGTGTGATCGCGACGCCGGGGCTGGGACGGCTCTCCGCCGACGACCGCGCGTTCATATGGCCGAACGTGCCGGGGCACGACGGCCGGCTCCACGACTTTTCCCGCGTCCCGCACGGCGACGTGCCGGAGCACGAGATGCTCTGGCTCTCGCCGCTGCGCGAGGGCTGGTTCGCCGTCGTCGACCCGCAGGCACGCGCGGGCTTCGGCATGGCGTTTGATCCCGGGTTCTTCACCAACGTGTGGCTTTTCCAGTCGTACGGCGGCTGGCGAGGGCTGCGCGTCGCCGTCATCGAGCCGTGCACTCACGACCCCTACGACCGCCCCGCCGCTCGCGCGACCGACCGGCTCGGACGAGCGTCGGCCCAACTCCGACCCGGGCAGACCCTCGAGACACGGATTGCGGTCGTGGCGTTCACGGGCCGCGACGAGGTCCGGCACATCGCATCGGACGGCGTCGTGAGCTGATGCCCGGGCCCGCGCCGCCTTGCGGCGCGACGGCACCGGCCATACCCTTCACCCCGGGGCGCGGCACCCAGCAAGGAGCAACCGATGATTCATTGTGCTCGAACGGCAGTGCTGGCGGGGTTGCTGCCGGTGACGGCAGGCGCCGGGGGTCTGTCGGCGCAGGGCGAGCCGTCGACGCAAACCGCTCCGGCGGGCGCGGTGGTCCGGCTGTCGTCACTCGACATCGGCAAGGCCAGCCAGGGATGGGGAAAGCCCGTGGCCGACAGGTCGGTCGAGGACAAGCCGCTGTCCGTCGCCGGCCGCGTTTTTTTGCACGGGCTGGGCACGCACGCACCCGGGGCGCTCTACGTAGACTTGAAGCGGGGATCAAGACGATTCGTCGCGTTCGCGGGCGTGGATGACGAGGTGAAGGGCCGGCCGGCGAGCGTCGTCTTCCAGGTCGTCGGCGACGGCAAGCTGCTGTTCAAGAGCGAAGTCATGAAGGCCGGCGATGCGGCGGTGCCGATCGATGTGGACGTGCGCGGCATCCGCACGCTGGCCCTGGTGGTCGGCGCGGCGGGCGACGGCCACAACTTTGATCATGCCGACTGGGGCGAGGCCCGGTTTGAGG
>CAZTVU010000048.1:2988-25684 GCA_964617025.1 uncultured Planctomycetales bacterium
CGCCCAAGCCCCCCACCACCCCGCGAATCAACGGCCCCGGTGTCCTGGGCGTCCGGCCCGGCTCGCCGGTACTGTTTACCGTACCGGCGACCGGCGACCGGCCGATGACGTTCGTCGTGGAGGGGCTGCCGGAGGGTCTCGTGCTGGACGCCGACGCCGGGCGCATCACCGGGGCGGTTCGCGAGCGGGGCGAGCATACCCTCACAATCCGCGCGACCAACGACCGCGGCACGGCCGAACGGCGCCTCCGCCTGGTCGTCGGCGACCGGCTCGCGCTCACGCCGCCAATGGGCTGGAACAGTTGGTATTGCTTCTTTGCCGAGGTGACCGACAAGCACATACGCGACGCTGCCGACGCAATGGTGAGCACGGGCATGATCCACCACGGCTACGCGTACGTGAACATCGACGACGGGTGGATGGTCAAGCCCGGAGCCGACGACCCGATGCTTGGCGGCGAGCCGCGCGACGCGAGCGGCCGGATCAATGCCAACCGGAAGTTCCCGGACATGAGGGGGCTGGCGGACTTTATCCATTCGAAAGGGCTGAAGGCCGGCCTGTACACCTCGCCGGGACCGACGACGTGTGCGGGCTACGCCGGCAGCTACCGGCACGAGGAACTCGACGCCCGCCGCTTCGCCGAATGGGGCTTCGATTTCCTCAAATACGACTGGTGCTCGTACGAGAAGATCGCAAAGGACCACAGCGTGCCCGAGCTCCGAAAGCCCTACGAGATCATGAACGCCGCCCTTCGAAAGCTCGACCGCGATTTCATTTTCAACCTGTGCCAGTACGGCATGGGCGACGTGTGGAAGTGGGGCGCGGAGGTCGGCGGGCATTGCTGGCGGACGGCGGGCGACCTGGGCTATGCGCCCAACGGCCTGTGGCTCAACATCGACCGAATCGGGTTCTCGCAGAACGGCCTGGAAAAGTACGCCGGGCCCGGTCGCTGGAACGACCCGGACTACATCCTGATCGGCCACATCGGCTGGCAGGGGAAGCTGCGGCCGACACCGCTGACGCCGAACGAGCAGTACACGCACGTGTCGTTGTGGTGCCTGCTGGCGGCGCCGCTGATCTTCAGCGGCGACATGACCCGGCTCGATCCGTTCACACTGAGCCTGCTGACGAACGACGAGGTCATCGCGGTCGATCAGGACGCGCTCGGCCGGCAGGGACGGCGCGTGAGCCGGGACGGCGAGACGGAGGTCTGGGCGAAGGAGCTGGAGGACGGGACGAAGGCGATCGGCCTGTTCAATCGCGGCGAGATCATGCAGACCGTCACCGCCCGGTGGGCCGACGTCGGCCTGGAGGGCGAGCAGGTCGTGCGGGACCTCTGGCGGCAGAAGGACGTGGGGACGTTCAGCGAGCGATTCGAGGTGCCCGTGCCCCGCCACGGCGTGGTCCTGGTCCGGGCAACGCCGAAAAGCGCGACCTGAAACCGTTGGGCAGTGACGGAGGGATCTGCGTCGCCTTCGGCCCCGCAGCGTTTCACCCGCTCGCGATCAACAACGACACTCTCAGACCCCAGCGCGGCCGTCGGCCGCAACGAGGGCTTATGTACGCGCCGCGCAGAACTCGCCCAGGTCAACCTCTGGCCGCAACCAAGAGATGCGCGCGTCTTGCTCGCCGGTTGCGTTGGAAGACTTTGCCATGACCTTGACTCGAGCAGCGGTCGCCCCGCCCGTCCTGCACGGCGCGGCCGGCGCGTTTTGGACTGCGGCGGCCTTGCCGCCGCTTTCCCCGAGGTGAGCCGGAACGCACCGGCGTGCCGCTGACCGTCCGAGGCAAAGCGGTGGCGTTGCCACCGCACTCCACAGGCGCGACGGAAGGTGGATGGCGCAAAGCGGATAGCCAGATGCGCACGGACGCGGCCGGACCGTCTTCGGAAAAGCTTGCCGGGAGAGCACGGAGCCTGGAGATCTCATCGGCGGAAGAGCTCAAACCCAAACCCGAGACCCGAAACCCAATACCCCCATCCGCGGCAGGAGGGCGAACCGGCGGCTGCGCCGCAGAACCGACCACCGTACCCCGCTGGCCCCGTTTGACACGGGCGACGGCACGCCTACCATGCCGTCTTTCACAATCCATCGGAGTGTACCATGCCCTTTGCGTCCGGCCCGGTCACGTTCAAGCGGTTTTTCGTCAGCGGCTCCGCGCCGAAACAGGTCGAGCAGGAAATGCTGGACCGTCTTGCGCGGCGGGCGATCGGCAAGGGAAGCGTCTCCGCCCGCGACGGCAGCGAGGCCGGGTGGGTGACCGGTGATCACATCCTCGACACGCGGTTCGACTTTCGGAAGAACGCGATCGCCGACTGCCTGTTTGCCGCCTTGCGGATCGACGCCAACAAGCCGCCGGCCGATATCGTTCGATCGTATCAGAAGATGCATGAGCAGGCATTGCTGGAGCAGTCGGGGCGCGAGTTTCTGACGAAACAGGAACGACGCGAAGCCCGCGAGGCCGCTCGAAACCAGGCGGAGCAGGAATCCAGGGACGGCCGCTTCCGGCGGATGCGCCAGTACGCCCTGTTGTGGGACCTGCCGCGCAACCAGGTGCTTCTCGGGGCGACGGCCCCGGCGGTCGTAGAGCGATTCACGGTCCTCTTCAAGGAGACGTTCGGGCGCGCGCTGACGGCCGCCTCGGCGGGCGAGCTGGCTTCGCGATTTGCGGCGGCGGCCAAACTGACCGGCATGTATGACGAATTGCGGCCGGCCCATTTTGTGAAGCCGCCGGAGGGGGCCGAAATCGACCGCGACTTCGCCCCCGGGGACGAACCTCGCGCCAAGGACTTCCTGGGCACGGAATGGCTGGTGTGGCTCTGGTACTGCTCGCGACACGAAGGCACCGAGGAGCGGCCCGAGGAGGGCGAGGACGACGCCGTCGCGCGGATCGAGAAATCGTTACAGATGGAGTGCGCCTTCAAGGTGACGGGGGCCGTGGCCATCCGCGCGGATGACCCGTCACACATTCCGGAGGCGGCGGCGGCGCTGTTCACCGGAAAGCTTCCCATCCGCGCCGGCCTGCAGATCGTCCATCGCGGCGAGGCGTATGCGTGCGCCGTCCGCGGCGACGCGATGCATTTCAGTGCGGTGCAACTGCCCCAGCCGCAGACGACGGACAATCCCCGCGTGATCTTCGAGGAGCGGACGGCTCAGCTTCGCGACTTCCTCGACGCGGTCGGCGCATCGTACACGCAGTTCCTTCGCGTGCGCCTCTCGTCGCGGTGGCCGAAGACGCTGGCGATGATGCGGGCGTGGATCGCCACCGGGACGTCGACGTTGACCCCGGCGCCGGCGGACGCCGACACCCTGTCAGCGGCATCCTGACGCTCGCCGTCCGCACGAGCAGCCGCGCGGTCACCGCTCGATCAGGTCCACTTCCCTCACCGACTTGCGGCGGACATTGACCTTGAGCGTCTTGACCTCGAAGGGTGCCAGCGCGACCTTGGTGCGGACGCCCGCGGACGGAATCGAAACGACCGTGGACCGTGCACGGCCGGTCGGCTCGAACAGCCGGATGATCAGGTCGTTGTCGTCGTGGGCCTTCTTTATGGCCGTCACCTGGACGACGTCGTCGCCGACGACGACGCCCGGTCCGGGCCGTTTGCCCGTGCCGGGCGGGAAGAAGCTGAGGGCGAAGGGCTTTTCGTTTCGCGCGAGGGCCTCGCGGTCGATCGCATCGAGCCGCGCGCGAACGGGCCCGCCGTTGAACCAGAAGCGGAACACCCGTTCGCCCTGGTCGATTCGGGGAAGGTATCGGTCCTGCGGCACGACGACGCGGTCGCCGATCGGGTGGCCGGAGTAGGCCGCGGAGCGGAGCAGCGTCAGGCGCAGCCCGTCGCGGGAATAGTCCGAGCCGTAGGTGCCCTCGTTAATGCACGTGAGGGCGAGGTTGTCCCGCATCGAGACGACGGCGACCCACTTCTGCGCAACCGCCTCGTCGCCGTTGGAGGGGAGATCGCCGACGCCGAAGGCCACCTGTCCGATGTAGCGTTCGTCGGCGCCGCACGTCGGAACGGCGAGCTTCAGGGCGCGGTTCTTCTCGTTCCAGTGGACGCGGGTCTCCACCTCGATCTCGGTGCCGCGCTTGGGGAGCTTGTATTGCTGGCAGATGAACGAGTCGCCGTAGGACATCACGACCTCGATCACGCTTCGCAACTCGCCGTCCTCGATCACGCGAACCGACGGGATCGGACCGGCCGTCACGCCGGAGAATCGCGTGCCCTCCTTCGGCGGCATGAGCCTGAACGCCCCCGCGACCTTGCGGAACGAACGGTGGAGCATTCCCCACGGGTCCTCGTTGTCGACCATGACGAGGGGCCTGAACGCGCCGGGGCCGACGCAGTCGACCCCGCGGACGCGGTAACGGTCGACGAGGCCGGTGCGGGTGTTGATGATGACGTCGAGGTCGGCTGTCTTGAAGCGGATGATGCCGTTGCGGGGCTTGAGGGCGGGCCGGGGCTTGCGCTTCAGAAGCGTAAGCCGGCAGTCGAAGCGGTTCATCTGCGCCGGGGCGAGCTCGGCGGCAAAGGCAATTCGCTTGCGCCAGTCCAGGTTGAGGTTGCTCAGCTCCTTCTCGATCTGCGACGGCAGCGGCCGGCCGTTTCGGTAGACGGTCGCCGTCGTGTGCACGTCCTCCCAGTTCGGATCGGCAAGCTGGAACTCGCACTCCACGATCGTTCGAACGGGGTACGGGTGCGGGTTGTAGACGAGGATCGGGATCTCGCCCTCCCGGGCCCGGGGCTGGCCCTGGGCCAGGGCGTAGAATGCCCGGGCCTTCACGCGCGAGAGGATCTCGAGGCCGTGGTCCATCAGCCGCAGCCCCGCCTCCTCGACGGGCTGGATCGACGAGCCGGGCAGAATATCGTGGAATTCGCTCAGCGTCAGGTCGTGCGCGGCCTGGTGGATCTCCTCCGCAGGATAGGCCATCAGGCCCTGCAGTGCCGCCGTGGAGACCATCTTCTCGACGGCAAAGAGCTCGTTCTCGAGCCGGCGATGCCGCTGCTTGATGCGGACCTGCGACGTATAGCAGCCGACGGCCCACGGGTTGATGTCCTTCTCGTGCCGGGGCAGCGAGGCTCGGCGCGGCTTGAGCTCCGCGAAATAGGCCTCCGGCGTCGAGTGGATGATCTCGTAGTCCTTGCGCTCCCGCATGAGGGCGGCGATGTCGCGCAGGTCCTTTCGCGACGGCCCGCCGCCGTGGTCGCCGACGCCCCAGAGCAGGACGATGGGGTCCTTGTCGGGGCCGCTCCGGATGCGGTCCTCGATCTTCTTGCGGGCCTTGCCCAGGCCGGAGTTGTAGAAGCCGATGACGCGGGAGCCGATGACCTCGGAGCCGTCGTAGCCGACCCAGATGAACTCGGGGTCGGGCAATGGGCAGTCGACCTCGAAGGGCCGGCAGAACAGGTACGAATCGTGGCCGCTCTTGGCGAGGATCTGCACGAGGCCGCGGGTATGGCCGAAGGGGTCGAAGTTGATGGCGGACGTCGGTTCGACGCCAAACCGGTCACGGAAATACCGTTTGCCGAGGAGAATCTGGCGAACGAAGGATTCGCCGGACGGCATATTGCAGTCGGGTTGCAGGCACCAGCCGCCCATGATGTGCCACTTGCCCTGCCCGACGAGCCGCCGGATCCGTTCGAAGAGGGCCGGCTCGTACTCCTCGACCCATCGGTAGAGGATGGCTTCGTTATGATTGAAGACGAAGCCGTCGAACTCCTCGCAAAAGTCCGCGGCGCTTCGGAACGTGGAGATCGCCGCCGCCGCGCCCTCCTCCCACTCCCAGAGCCACACGGGATCCAGGTGCGCGTTACAGATCAGGTGGATCCTCTTCTTTTTTTTCATATCGCTGATTCCTGATGTCGAGTCCCGTTCGTGCACGGTCGCATCGACCGTATACCCCGCGCGGGAAGGACGAGCCGGCCGGCTTGCCCATCGGATCGTATCCGATCCCCGCGGGCCGGGAGTGTAACCGGATGGCCGCAGCCGGCAAAGCGCACGGCTCGCGCAGGATCTTTTTCTGCGGGGCGCGGCGGGCAGGCCCGATGACCGTTGTTCGAGGGCACGACATTTCGACGTCGGCGACCCGATGTTGACAGATGCCGCGGACCCGCGTTTAATGTCATAGCTGGGTTGGGCGATTAGCTCAGTTGGCTAGAGCGCTTGCTCGACATGCAAGAGGTCACTGGTTCAAGTCCAGTATCGCCCATGTTCCGAAGAGCATAAGCCACAAGAGGTTACGACGGGTCTCCCCGGTCGTCGTCGCCCCCTTCGGCGGAGAGATGCGCAGTCCGCGATCCGCGCACCGAGGCGGACGTTGTGAACACCGGGCATCGAAGGCCCAAATGTAAACTGCGATACGTTCCCGCGCCACCGGGCATGCCACACCGTCCCGACCGTCCGGCAGGAGTCCGCGGGCCGGGTTTTGTCGGGCACACCGCCGGCCCCGCGTACCACGGACGTCTGGAATCTCGCGGCATCGCTTCGCATGACAAGGGCGTGACCTCTTGTTTTGCTCGGCATCGATCCACATCGTCAGACGTGTTTTTTCAGGCCCGAAGACCCGCATGCGATACGGCCTGCCCCGCCCGCGTGGACACAAATCTTTGGCACCACGTCACGATTCAGACGCCTTCTGCTCGCGTTCGAGCCAATACCATGCGGTTGCCGCGGTTACTCCCGCAGGGGATGAGCAGTTGCTTGACTGTCGCATGCCGGGTCGATACTTTGAATTCGTGCCTGCCCGGTTCACGGTAAGGATCAGGCGCGGCCGACAGGCACGCAGCGGCCTGCGGAGAGGAGCGGAGCCTTTGAGGAACAGGGGATGAGCTGCAGAGAGAAGGGGTGCGAGGACTTGCGTGAGGCTTCGGCACGGTTCGTGTAGCGTAAGCGGTGCGCGGACCCGCCACTGCCGTGGTGCCGGAGACGCCGGACGCGAGTCGGAACAAACAAGGTTGCCGGCGGCGTACCCAAGTGGACCAAGGGGACGGATTGCAAATCCGTTATTCATGGGTTCGAATCCCATCGCCGCCTGTAGTCGGATCTGAGCAACCTGCAACGGGATTGCGCACCGCTGCGCCGAAACGTGCGCGACGGCCGGTGCGTGATGCTGTCAGGCCCCTCGGCAACGCAGCCCGGCGTGTTGTGATCGTCGGTCCTGCCGGTCATCATGCCCCTCGCAATGGCGCGACGGCGTCGATAACCCGTTGGATGGAGTCACGCGATGGTCAACGGCGGCACGCAGGCCATCCGGTGTTGGTCCCTGGCGATTCTCGGTTCGGCTGCGGGGTTGTGCCCCGGCGCGGAGAAACCGCTCGTTCGACTGCGCGGCAAGGACTTTGTCGGCGGGGCGGCGGCGGTCCTCGGTAGTGCGCAGGCCGGCATGCCGGACGTCAACTACGTCTACGCACGACCGACGGGCGCTCATGCGACCATGAAGGCGACGTTCGAACCGGGCGCGGTGCCGACCGGCTCCTGGTGCCTTTTCGTGCACGGACGCGACGACGACTTTGACTCGGTCTGCCCGATCGAGATCACGCTCAACGACACCCGCGTGGCAAGCGGTCCGAGCGGTTTTCCAAACCACGACTGGAAATGGCGGCGCTATCCGATCGCCGCCGGCACCCTGCGAAGCGGCAAGAACGAGCTCCTGATTGCCAACACGGCCGTCGAAGGCACGCTGGGCGTCCCGCCCTGGTTCATGGTGGCCGAGTGCCGCATCGCAAGCCCGGGCTACAACCCCGCCGGCCCACCGCCGATCGAGGAGGACTTCTTCGTCGCGCTCCCAGCGGAGGCCCGGCCCCTGCCGGAGCCGCTTCCGGCGGGGAAGACCGAGCCAGGCTTCCGGATCCGCGGGACGAAGGGCTGGAACTGGCGCCCGGACCAGTACATGGCTGAGGCCCCGGTGCTCGCGCAGTACAAGATGAACTTTCTGATGAGCTGCTACCTGTCGTGGTTCGACGATCAGGTCGCCTGGCACTCAGGCAAGGCGAATCGCTGGTGGGAACCGCTGCCCGAGGTGAAAAAGCGGGCCTATGAGGAGGTCGTCCGCGTCTGCCAAAGGCACGGCGTGGAGTGGTGCTTCGCGATGAACCCCAACCTCGCGTCGCCGCGCATCCTCGACTACGACAAGCCCGAGGACATCGACGCCCTCTCACGTCACTACGACTGGATGGCCGACCTCGGCGTCAACTGGTTCAGCGTGTGTCTCGACGACATCAGCAAGGGCATCGATGCCAAAGGCCAGGCCCGCGCCGTCAACGAAATCCTCCGCCGCCTTCGGGCGAAGAACCCGAGGGCACAAATGATCTTTTGCCCGACGCAGTACTGGGGCACCGGCGAAAGTGAGAAGGACCGGATCTATCTGGCGGACCTCGCGGCCGCGCTCGACCCCGATGTCTACGTCTTCTGGACCGGCCCGCAGGTCGTCTCGCCGACGATCCCGCGGGCAGCCGCCGAGGCGTACAGGGACATCGTCAAACACCGGCTGATCATCTGGGACAACTACCCGGTCAACGACAGCGCCCCGACGCTCCACCTCGGCCCGGTCACCGGGCGCGACGCAGACCTGTGCGAGGTCGCCAACGGCTTCATGTCCAATCCGCTGTGCCCGCAAAACGAGATCAACCGCATCCCGCTGCTGACCATCGCCGACTACGCGTTCAACCCCTGGGGCTACGACCCCGCGCGCTCCGTCGGGCAGGCGATTGCACACCTCGCCCGATCGCCCGATCAGCGCCGCGTGCTCAAGGACCTCGTCGAGCTGTACCCCGGCATGCTGATCGCGTCGCAAACCACGGGATGGAACCCGGTGGTCAGCCGTTTTCAACAGATCCTCGCCGTGCCGCACTCGCGTTATCTCGCCGAGCTGTACATCCGCCACGTGGAGGACGTGCTCGGCCGCCTGCGGGCGGCCTTTCCCGACCAATTCCGGGACGCCGCGAAGACCGTGGAGGCAAACCTGGCCACGATCAAGGAGGCGCTCGCGAAACGATATGGTCGGTGATCGGCCCCGGCAAATGCGCATCAGTCGGCGGCCTGGAGCCGCTGATGCGCCATACGCAGCGCAAAGGCCGCTTGGCGCGTCTCCCAGACGGGGCCCCCGCGCGGGATGAGATAACGGTCGCCGCGCGGACCGGCCGGTCGCCCCACCGTCGTCAGCGCGTAGTCATAACCCGCCCGCCGCACCGCGGCCGGCGCCTCCGGGCCGATGTCGGACGGCTTGCCGAACGGGTAGGCGTAGACGCGAACCGGCCGGCTCAGCTCCGACTCGATGCGGGCCTTCGCCTCCCGCAGTTCCGCCTCGCGCCGCTCCAGCGACAGGGCCGCACACGCGACATGCGAGCACCCGTGCGAGCCGAAAGCCACGACGCCGCCCGCCATCGCGCGGACCTCGTCCCATGTGAGCATCACGCCCGGAGGAGGGTCATCGGGGCTCTCCGTAACCGCGCGGAGCCGCGCGATGAGTTCGACCGTTTCGTCCGCACCTGCCGCGCGGCACCACCCGGTCAACTGCTCGATGGCTGCCCTCCGGGCCGTCTCGCTGTCGAGACGCAGGTCGGCCACACGATCCCGCCATAGGAGGCGGGCCGCAAGCACACGGCTCCGGCGCACCGCCAGAGCGATCTCGTCGTGAGGCGGGATGCGGCCGGTACCGATGAAGTCGGTGGCGAGAAAGACCGTCGCCGGCACGCCGTGCTTTTTCAGGATCGGATACGCGTAAGCATGGTTGTCGCGGTAGCCGTCGTCAAAGGTGATCGCCACGGCGCGCGGGGGGAGCGAACCCGCGTAGAGTTGATCGAGCGCCGCCTCCAACGGCAGCACGCGGTAGTACGCGGCCAGATGCGATATCTGGGCCTCGAATGTGCTCGGATGCACCGGCTTCAGCAGCAGATCATCCGGCTCCGGCGCGACGCGGTGATAGGGCAGAATCAGCAGCGGCTGACCCCGACGGCGACGGGGCCAGCGACCCTGCGGACCGCCGAACTCGAATCCGTCGCCCAGACGGCGAAGCAGAGCCGCCAGGCCAAGGGCGTTTGCCAGCGCATGTTTCACGACGCGGTTCCTCTGCCGAGCACGCGCTTGGCCGCGCGGATCATCCACGCCGGCGCCAAGGTTGTCGCGCGCTCCTTCAGCCGCGCCCCTCCGTGTGTGATCCAGTGAAAGGCCCGGCCGCGCACCGTCGAGCGGGCGATTGTCAACCGGGCACTCTCCTTGACCTTCGCGCCCCAGTTCAACTTGTGTTGCGACACGCCGCCGAGAAAATCGTACACATCGATCCCCCGCCGGATGTTGTCGGCGAAGACTGCCGCCCGAAGCGTGTTGCCGGGGTCGCGATCGGCGAATGCGGGATCGTAACCCTCCTGCAGCAGGAACGTACGGTTCGCGTACTCGAAGCAGAACTGCATCGCCACGACCCGATCCTCCATTCGCAAGCGCGAGAATCGCAGCCAGCCGCGCTCCAGGAACCGCCTGCCCATGCCGCGATAGAACTCCCGCTTGCCCGGCTGGCCGAACACGCCGTCCTGGCCCTGCGACTGCCATCGCCGCGTGTGGAGGTCGAAGAGAACCTCCAGCCAGGAATCGAGCTCGGACGCGCTCGGGCAGTACTCAAGCACTGCTGCCAGGTCGCCGCCGACCGCTCGAACAAGCGACCGGACCTTGGACCGAAAGCGCGGCTTGAGCGAGCCCAGGAACGCGTCCCAATCCCGAGGAAGCGGCGTGTACGCACACGGGGTGCGGGCCTCGGCTGCGCGCCAGCGCCGGTGCCGGCACTCGTCGCGAATCGCGGCCAGACACGGCGATTCCACGGGGACCTCATTCAAGCACAGGACGTCCCAGTCCGGCCACCCATCGATGTGGTCCAACAGAGCGCGGACGACCTCCGGCTCGGCCCCGGGGCGGCAGATCCAGTCCAGATAGTCGGAGTCCCAGGACCCGTCGCCCAGGAGCTGGAGCGTGCGAACCTGTATCCCCGGCCCGACGCGCACCCTCCCGGTCATCAACGGGGCGATACCCGCCAGAGCGCCCCCGGCATCCCGAGCCGGCACGACGCGCAGCGAGGCATCCGGCCGGTACGCCGCCCACCACTCACTCAACCACTCATATGTAAGGAAGATAGTGTTGGCACGGGAGGCGGCCAGGAGCTCATCCCACTCCACCTGCAAGGCGGCCAGATCGGCCTCGGAGCAAAGCTCACGGGTGCTGAACGTCATGGCGGTGTATCGTAACACGACGGCGCCGACTTTCCTCATCGCGCGTACAGAAGCCAACGCGAAAGTTCCGATAAAGTCCCTGGTGTCCGAGGCATACGGCGGTGGGCGCGGTCTCTCTGCACGGCCACCTCGGGCACCCGTCTCGTCTGGACGTACAGGAAAGGAATCGCCATGAAACTCGCGCTTACGACGAAACCTTTATCTCGTACCACAGCCGGGGCCATCGACGGCAGCTCGGCTTTACCGAAGGGCGCAGTGCTCTGCGCGGCCCTGTATGCCGCGGCCAGCCTCGGATGTAATCAGCACAAGGACCTGGTGGTCTTCCTGCAGAGCCACGAGCACCTTGTTTCTTCCGGTCGGTATCGGGTGGCACCACCCGACGCGATTCTCATTAGCGCGCCAATCTCGCCGGAGATTCACCTAACACAGCAGAGAATCCGTGCAGATGGAAAAATATCACTAAGACTGCTTGGCGAGGTCAAGGTGGTCGGCCTGACGCCGCAGGAGATTTCGTCGAAACTGGAAACGCTTCTGGGGCGTTACTACAATGATCCGAAGGTCAGCGTCCAGGTGATGGAGTACGCCAGCCAAAAGTTCTACGTGTTCGGACAGGTGACGACGGGGGGGGCGTTCCCATACACGGGGCGGGACACGGTGTTGGATGCCTTGGCCAAGGCCCAGCCGACCTACCTCGCCTGGCAGGCCCAGATCCGGGTGATCCGTCCGTCGGCCGAAAAGGACAAAATGCATGAAATCATCGTGGATCTGGATAAAATAACACACAGCGGAGACCTGCGGCTGAACGTACTGCTTCAGGAGGGCGACATCGTCTGGGTCCCGCCGACGCCGCTGGCCGCGATAGGCTTGGCCTTGCAGCAAGTACTCTTCCCGTTCGCCGAGGCGGCCCCGGCGGTCTCGACGTATGCCAGTACTGTGGAGGCCTTCCGGGTGGTCAAGGAGTACGACCAGCGGGAACAGGACCGCCGCGACGCCGAAAGGAATTCGCTGCGGATCTTCAACCGATGATGGATGCGTCCGTTGTTTGGCGGGAGGCATGACCAAGAAGGACCCCACAGCACGCCCCGTACGTGGTTATGGGCCGGCGGACGTCGGCCGAGCGGCGAGCGTGGCGGCCGAGGCCGCCAGTTCGCTGCCCGAGATCGTTCGGATCGCGGCCTGGCGGCGATGGTACTTCCTCGTGCCGGCGTGCATCGCCTGCGCCCTGACGCTGGCGAGCAGCCTCTATTGGCCCCGCGAGTACACGGCTCGCTGCAAGATCGAGCGTCTGGACGACCTGTCGCTGAGCGGCATCGTCAACGCCAATTCCCCCTTCGGGTTTTCGACGTACCGGCTGGGTCTTCCGGTCGAGCTCTACGGGTATGACGCGGTCCGCGAAGCCGTGGAGGCCGTGGGGATGAGCCGTGGTTTGCCCCGGGACGCCCACGGTGAATACACCCCGGAGGGGCGCCAGCGGCTTCAGGAGCTGGCCCAGGCCGTATCCAAGAAGGTCGAGCTCGCCTTCCTTCAAAAGAGCGACAATCTCGACCTGATCGAGGTCACATTCCGATGGTCGGACCCGGTGATCGCCCAAAGGCTGCTCACCGTGCTGAAGGACAACTACATCGAGAAGACGAAGAACCGAATCCTGGAGCGGATGAAGCTGGCCTACGAGTTCTTCAAGGGCGAGGAGAAGCGCTTTGCCGACAGGGTAACGGCCGCAGAGAAAGCGCTCGACGAAACCAAGCAGGAAGCGCGCAGCGACCCGTCGAGCCCGACGTTCCTCGACGGCGACATCACGAAGTTCGAGGCGGAAAAGGCCCTGCTGTATCAGAAGAAGAAAGAGCACGACACGGCCCTCAAGCTCGCGCGGAAGAACCTGGAGAGCATCAACGAAATGCTGAGCGGGGCGACGTCGCAACCGACCGCGAGCGCCCCGGCGCTGGCGGCGGCCTTCGACGGCAGCCGCGAGGTCGCCCTCCTGGAGCAGGAGCTTCGCCGGCTGGAGGACGACATCAGCGATCAGATGGTCGTGCAGTCCAAGAAGCCCGAGCATCCCGAGGTCAAGGCGCTGATTCAGAAGCGCGACCGGAAGCGGGCGCAACTGGAGCGGCTGCGGAAGGAGCTGCAGGCGACATCCACCGCCCCGGCGGTCGTGGGGACAAGGCGGGACCTGCCCGCGCTGGTGGTGGACAAGCAGAAGACCGAGACGCATATCGCGCTGCTCCAGGAGATGATCGCGGATGTCATCGCCGACATCAACATGGTGGACGCGCGAATCGCCGCCTGGCAGGCCGAGGGCCCCAAGCGGATCGCGCTTCAGCAACGGTTCCGCTCGCAGATGAAGGAGTACGACGCGGCCCGCCTGGAGCACCGCCGCTGGGAGGACTGGCGCGACCAGGTCCAGCGCTTCATCACGGCGGAAGCCAGCCAGCGCGGCATTCAGCTTACCACCAAGGAGGAGCCGCAGCCGGTCCTGAAAGCCTCGTCGCCCACCTTCATCCTGGTCATCGTCATCAGCCTTGCGGTAGGGATCGCCGTCGGCGTGGGCGTCGTGGTCCTGGTGGAATTCGTCGACCGTTCGTACCGCACCGCGACGCAGGTCGCGCGGTCTTTGGGCATACCGATCCTCCAGGCCATCGATGAGATCGTGACGCCCGAAGTCAAGCTTCGCCGGTTTGTCCGGCGGATGGTCGTGTTGCCGACCGTCACGGTGGTGCTCGTGGTGACGCTCGTGGGTAGCGCCTCGCTGGCCTACCTGAGCCTGGAGCAGCCGAACCGATATCAACGCTGGCGTGCCTCGCCCCAGTCGGCGATCCGGGAACTCGTGGACTTTGTGCGGATGCGGTAGACCAATCGAGGAGAAGGACCAGGCATAATGGGCAACATCTCCGACGCGTTACGACGGGCCCAGCAGGAGCGGGAGGCACTGCGCAGACAGCGCCGCGCCGAGGAGGCATTGCCGAAGCCGCGGGAGACGGATGCCGTCTCGCCGCGCGAGCCCGCCGTCGCCCTCGCGGTAGCACCCCCGCCGGCCGTCCGACCGGCGGCCGGGTCGGCCCCCGCGCCGCCGCCCGACGCCCCCCCCAACGACCTTCCGGCAATCGACCTGGACACGATCTCGCCCGCCTATGTCGCCTGGCACGACCGCGGCGCGGCGGTCTCCGAGCAGTACCGCTCGCTGCGCACCCGCATCATGAACCTGAACGAGCCGAAGGCCTCGATGGTCATCGGCATCACGAGCAGCATGACCGGCGAAGGGAAAACCACCAGCACGATGAACGTGGGGATCACGTTCGCGGAGCTGCAACACCTGCGCGTGATGGTGGTCGATGCGGACCTGCGTCGCTGTTCGCTGTCCCGGTCGGTCGGATGCGATGAGAGCGAGGGCGCAGCGGAAGTCCTCCGCGGGCGCCGGACGCTCAACGAGGTGCTGCGGCTTACGTCCGCGACCAACCTGCACATCCTGCCGGCCGGCCACATCGGCGAGCAGAATGCGGCCGAACTGCTGGGGTCGCACGCCTCGGCGGACTTCATCGCGGAGCTGCGCCGCCGGTACGATTACGTCTTCGTGGACCTCCCGCCGGCCAACGCCGTCGCCGACGCCTCGATCCTCGGCGCGCTGTGCGACGGGGCCCTCCTCGTGGTACGGATGCACCGGACGCCCGAACCGAACGTCAAGCATTCCCAGCGGCTGCTGGAATCCAGCAACGTCCGCCTGCTCGGAACCGTTCTGGTCGGCATGAAACACTGGAAGGCCCCCTGGCTGCATGACTACGGCTACGGGTACGGATACGACTATCCCGGGTCCTATTCCGGCTACTATCGAAAGTAACCGCCACCGCCATGGCGACGACCGCGACGACGTCAGCAACCGCAGTGGTGGTCCGGCACCCGGCCGAGGGTGACCGCGAGGCGTGGGAAGGGTACGTCCGCTCATCCCCCGAGGGCACGTTCTTCCACGGCATGGCCTGGCGTGACGCCGTGACGGCGGCCTGGGGCCATCCGTCGCCGTTCTTGCTCGCGGAGCGCGGCGGGAGGATCGTCGGCGTCCTGCCGCTCTACCGCATCCGCAGCTTCCTCGCCGGTACGCTGCTGGTGAGCGTCCCCTATGCCGTCTACGGAGGCATCCTCGCCGACGACGACGAGGCTCGGGACGCCCTCTTCGACGCCGCCGTGACGCTCGCGCGGCAGGACGGGGCGAGAATGATCGACCTCCGCTCCGTGCGGGCGGCCGTACCGGGCGCACCGGTGATCGACCGCTATGTGACCTTTCGACGCGAGCTGCCCGCTCGGCCCGAAGACGTGCTGGAGTGGATCCCCCGCAAGACGCGGGCCGCCGCCCGCAAGGGCCGGGAGAAATACCGACTGGGCGTGAGCTTCGACGATGCGAACCTTCCTGCCGTATACGATCTCTATTGCCTGAGCATGCGACGGTTGGGATCGATCAACTACCCGTATTCGTTCTTCGAGGCCCTGCTCGCCGCGACGCCCGGGCAGCACACGGTGTCGCTCGTCACGTACGAGGGCCGGCCGGCCGCCGGCCTCGTGACGTTCTATCACGGCACGACCGCGCTGCCCTACTTCTCCGGCTGCGATACGCAATACGACCGGTACTGCACGAACAACTTCCTGTACCTGACGATCATGGAGCATGCGGTCGAACGCGGCTGCCGCATGTTTGATTTCGGCCGGTCGCGCAAGGACAATACGGGCTCGGCGAACTTCAAGCGGTTTCACGGCTTTGAACCGGCCGATCTGGAGTACCAGCAGGTGCTCGTGTCGGGCGACAAGCTGCCGAACCTGACGCCGAGCAATCGCAAGTTCCGGATTGCCCGGCAGGCGTGGCAACGGCTGCCGTTGTGGGCGACGCGACGCCTGGGCGCGTGGCTCTCACGATCGATCCCGGGCTAGGCAACGGAAGATCGAAAGAACGAGAAAGCCGAAAAAGCGGAAAGAGACCCGATACAAGCGGGTTTCTCGTGCGTGCGGTTTTTCGCTTTCCGGTTCTTGCACAGGCGGATAGCTCAGCGGTAGAGCGCCCGGACCTAACACCCGGGAGGTCGGAGTGTTCAAGTCCTCCTCCGCCTAGTTGAACATCCTGATGCTTGTTCACCGCATTCCCTACCCGCCGAACAAGGGGGAGAAGGTCCGCGCCTATCACGAGCTTCGCCACCTGGCGGCACGACACGATGTACGGCTCGCCTGCTTCGTGGACGACCCGGCCGACCTGCCCCACGTCGGCGTCCTGCGCGAGTGCTGCCGAGACGTCCTCGCGGTGCCGTTGAGCCGCCGCCTCGCGACGCTGCGGGCGGGGCTGCGCTGGCTGGGCGGCGGCACGCTGACCGAGGGGTACTTCAACGCCCGGGCGATGCATGACGGCCTGCGGCGATGGACCGAGACCGAGCGATTCGGCGCCATCCTCGCGTATTCGTCGAGCATGGCGCCGTTCGCCCTGGCGGTGCCGGCGACCCGACGCGTGCTCGACTTCGTCGACCTCGACAGCGCCAAGTGGGCGGCCTACGCGCGGCAACGGTCGTTTCCCGCGTCGCTCGTCTTCGGGCGCGAAGGCACACGCCTGGCCGCACGCGAGAAGGCATGGGCGCGGCAATTCGACGCCAGCGTCTTCATCACACCGGCGGAGGCCGCCGACCTCGACGCGCCGGACGTTGCGGATCGCGTCCACGTGGTCGGCAACGGCGTGACGCCGCCGCCCGGCCCGACGCCGCCGCTTCCTCGCGAGCCCGACGTCGGCTTCGTGGGCATGATGGACTACTTCCCCAACGTCGAGGCGGTTTGCTGGTTTGTCCGCGACATCTGGCCGCTCGTGCGGCGGCGGTACCCCGACGCGACGTTCTGGATCGTCGGGCGATCGCCCGCCGCCGGCGTCCGGGCGCTGGCGGCGGAGCCGGGCGTTCGCGTCACCGGGGCCGTCGACAACGTGGGCGAATACCTCGCGAAGTTCCGCGTGAGCGTCGCCCCCTTTCTGACGGCCCGCGGGCTTCAGAACAAGGTGCTGGAGGCGATGGCGGCCCGGCGGCCCGTGGTCGTCACCGGGCGGATCGCGCGGTCGCTGCACGGCCGCGCGGGCGAGCACTTCCTGGCGGCCGACGAACCGGCGGAATTCGCCCGGCGGGTGATCGAGCTGATCGAGAACGACGCCCTGGCGAACGGCCTGGCCGAACGGGCGGCCGAGCTGATCGCGACGCGCTACCGCTGGGACGCGGAGATGGAGAAGCTGACGGCCATCGTCGAGGGCCGCGGGCCGGGTTCGCCGTGGTCCGTTCCGGGGGCGCAGGAGCCGTGTCGCCATGATTGAAGACCGCACCATCGTCTGCCTCGCCAGCAACTGGCACATCGACCCGACGAGCAAGCACCAGGTGATGAAGCTGCTCTCGCGGCGAAACCACGTCCTCTGGGTCAACTACCACGCCTCACGACGGCCGCAGGCCTCCGTGCAGGATCTGCGGGCGATCGTCTGGAAGTTCAAGCAGGTCTGCGGCGGAATCGAGGTGATCACGCCGACCCTGCACGTCATCACGCCGATGCTGGTGCCGCTGCCGGGGCTGCCGGGCGTGCGGACGGTGAACCGGGCGCTGCTCGTGTGGCAACTCCGCCGGGCAATGACCGCGCTGCCCCGGCGGCCCGTGCAGGTCTGGAGCTTCGCGCCGGACGCCGGCTACCTCGTCGGGCGGCTGCGCGAGGAGTGCTTCCTGTACTACTGCGTCGACGAATTCAGCGAGTTCGAAGGCTACGACAAGCAGCGAACGCAGGAGCTCGAGCGCGAGCTGATGCGGTCGGCCTCGCTCGTCATCACGACCTCCCGCTCGCTCCAGGAATCCAAGAGCCCGTTCAACCCGCGGACGCATCTCGTCACGCACGGCGTCGAGTATGAGCACTTCGCCCGGGCGTCCGCACCCGAGACCGAGGTGCCCGCGGACATCGCAAACATCCCCCGGCCGATCTTCGGGTTCTACGGCCTCATCCAGCACTGGGTCGACGTGGCGACGGTGGCCGAGGTGGCTCGACGACGGCCGGAATGGTCGTTCGTGATGATCGGCGAGACGCTCAAGGACATCTCGCCCCATCGCGACGTAAGGAACCTGCACTTTCTCGGCCGCCGACCGTATGCGTCGCTGCCGGGCTACACGAAGGCGTTCGACGTCGGCCTGATCCCGTTCGAGCGGACCGAGCTGACGCGGAACGTGAACCCGATCAAGCTGCGTGAGTACCTCTCGGCGGGCCTGCCGGTCGTCTCGACGCCGCTGCCGGAGGTCGTGCTGTACAAGGAGTACGTGTACCTGGCCGAAGGCGTCGACGAGTTCGAGGCCGCCTGCCGGCAGGCGCTCCAGGAGGACTCGCCCGCACGTCGCGCCGCCCGGCAGCAGGCCATGACGCGGGAGACCTGGGCGGCGAAGGTGGAGCAGTTGTCGGCGTTGGTCGAAGAGGCATCGACCCGGCGCCGCGCCTGAGGCCCCTCGCGGCCGCCGAATGCATCGCGAAGCCGGGAAGCCCGTCGTCGTAACCGCGTTTGCGGAGAACGCGGAATCAGTGCCGGCACAACGGGCTTTTTCGCTACGCCCGGACGCTCCCCTTGGCACGCAGCGACGGCACACACTACGATGCCGCCATGGCCGGCGTCGCCGACAGTCGGGCCGATCTCCGGGAGGGACAGATCGTCGTTCGGGATCTGCGCAAGCACTATCGCGTGCCCGAAAAGGGCGCCGGGCTCTGGGCGTCCGTCGGCAGCCTGTTTCGGCGGCGCTACAAGACCGTCAACGCCGTCGACGGCATCAGTTTCGCCCTGCGGCCGGGCGAGGTCGTCGGCTTCCTCGGCCCCAACGGGGCCGGCAAGACGACGACGCTCAAGGTCCTCTCCGGCCTGCTCCACCCGTCGGGCGGCGAGGTCTCCGTGCTCGGCCACACGCCGTGGCGGCGCGAGCGGGCCTTCCTTCGCTCGATCGCGCTGGTGATGGGCCAGCGAAGCCAGTTGCAGTGGGACATTCCCGCCATCGACTCGTTCCTCCTGAACCGCGCGATCTATGAGGTGCCCGACGAATCGTTTCGCGAGACGCTCGATGAACTCGTCGCGCTGCTCGACCTGCGGGAGGTGTTGAACAAGCCCGTGCGGCAACTGTCGCTGGGCGAGCGGATGAAGTGCGAGCTGGCCGCGTCGCTCCTGCACCGCCCGGCGGTCCTGTTCCTCGACGAGCCGACGCTCGGCGTCGATGTGACCATGCAGGCCCGCATCCGGCAGTTCATCGCCGAGCACAACCGCCGGACCGGCGCCACGGTGCTGCTGACGAGTCACTACATGGCCGACGTCGCCGCGCTGTGCCATCGCGTGATCGTCATCCACCACGGGCGCCTGCTCTACGACGGGCGGCTCGACCGGCTGACGGAGCAGTTGGCCCCGTTCAAGACCATCCGCGTCGACCTCGACCCCGGGGCCCCACCCGCCGCCCCGGTACGGTGGGAGCGGTACGGCGACGTCCTGGCCGGCGAGGACGGCAAGATCTCGATCCGCGTCCCCAAGACCGCCGCCGCCGCCACGGTCGCCCGGCTCCTGTCCGACCTGCCCGTCAAGGACCTCACGGTCGAGGATCCGCCCATCGAGGAGGTCATTGACCTTCTCTTTCAGGCCAAGGCGCCGGACTGAAGCCGTTGGGTCGTGGCAGTCGGCCCGCCCCCCCATGTTCTCGTGCGTCCGACGTCGGCTGTCATACCCTAACGGACGTTAGGTCCGACCGATCTTGTCGTGCCGGTGTTGTAGGTTTGATTGCGAAGGCAGGTGGCGGTTGCGACGGTGCCCGCGAACCGGCGGCACGGTTGCCGACGGACAGGACGACGATCGCACCGCTGCGACGCTTCCGACAGGAGCCACGGGTCGTGGATTCCATGCGGCCCTTGCCGGTGCCGGCTCATCCGGCGGGTCGCTTTCGGTCAACCGGCCGCGGGCGAGCGTTCATCGTCCGCGCCACAACGCCAAAGGAGCGCGAGCCATGCTGAATGTGACTGTGACGGATAATGCGATCCACTTCGGGGAGAGTGTACAGATCCGGTTCTATCGCACGCTTCGCATACCGGATGATGGGCGGACGTACCCGTTGCCCCCGGGGCTGGGCTGCTTCCCGGTCTTCCGCGTGGACGATTACGCCTCGCGCGTGCCGCCGGCCTGGCGGGAGCACGGAGGCGTGTTCATCCCGATGTACCAGCGCGAGGCGATGTGGATCTCCTTCGCCGGTCTATACTGGAAACCCAACGCGGTCATGGTCGGGGTCGGCAAGGTCAACTCCCTCACCGGCCGCCGGTGGCACGACAAGCTCACGCGCCGTCCGCAAAACTACCTCGTCGTGCCCGATCAGCCGTGGCTCGACGGCATCAACGCCGGCAAGGGCTATATCCGTCAGTTCGTGGCGATGCCGCTGGGAATGGGCTACACGGTTGAGGGACAAATCACCGGCAAGGAGCGGTTCGGCGGGCTCCAATTGATGGTCTTCGAGCCGAAGCCTGGGCGGTTCCCGGATAAGCCGCGCATGGATCGCATCTGTTGGTGCAGCGCGCCTCCCGATACGGGCGGGCAGATGGGCCTGGCGGCCGGCGGACGAATGCGGCAAAAGATCTATCCCGACAGGTACGGCCTGGACACGTGGGATACGGCAAACTTCGGCCGCGTGTACGTGCACATCCTCAATAGCATGATGTTCCGCGAAATCACCGGAATGGAGCCGCCGCCGACGCCCGTGTCGGCCCGGCAGTACACTGAAGCGGGTCTGCCGTGGTTCGACCTGTACGACGAGGACAAAGGCGACATCCCGCCGAGCAAGGTGCTTCAAAAGGTCAAATCGGTGAGGAAGATGGACCAGTCGAAGGGTTTCGCCCCCCAGCAGAATGACGGGCCCACGGAGGTACCCGACGCTCAGGTCGTCAAGCTCGGCAAGGGCAAGAAGGCAATGGTTCGAAACGGGGCCTGGTAAGCAAACAGGACCGCCCGTAAGCGAAAGCGGCGACGGAGATGCGGCCGTCCCCGGCGCCGGCTGCGCGGGTTTCAACCGCTTGCCCGGCTAATGAATGATAGTGAATACTAACACAGGTCGTCTGTGCTTGGCCTGTTGTGGCGTCGGACCGCGTCTTCGGCCGGGCGGGGGCGGGTGCAGCGCGTCCCGGCGTGCGCTTCACCGGGTGCCGGCCCGGCCGGAGGCCGCCCCGCGGGCGATTTGTCGGACCCCGGCACCCTTGCAGTTGGCGGCAGACGCTCTATACTATTCAGTTCGGGTGTTCCGAAGGAATGCTGTGCGGCCAGACGTGCCGGCGGTCGAATCGGCGAAAGGATGTTTTGCGGGATGATCAAGGTCAAGATACGAGGCAACGAGTCCATCGAGCAGATGCTCCGGCGTTTCAAGAAGATGTGCGAAAAAGAGGGGCTTACCAAGGAAATCAAGCGCACGAGCTACTACGAGAAGCCCAGCGAGCGACGCCGCCGTCGGGTCCGCAAGTCCATCAAGCGTTACGAGAGGACGTTCCCCATTCGCTGAGTCCGGCGCCGCTCCCTGCCGCCGGAGCCGGGGCGGCATCCCCCCGGCTCTCGCTTTCGCGATCCAAAACGGGAGCGGCCGAAACCCTGGTTGGTTGAGTTTCCGCGACAGGCGTTTTGGCCCGTCGAAGGACAGTGTCCTGCGGCTTTACTTGGGTCGAGCCTTCGCTATACTACTCCGCTCTTCGTTGCTGGATGGGCGGTATCCAGCGTGTGACAGGTGGAACTCTTTTAAGCGAGTGACTGAGCCGTGAAACGAATCCCACTGCCCGTATTGGTCCTTGCGGTCCTTGGAATGTTTGGTGCGGCCGCCTGGCTGCACGCCAAGCCGCCGGCTGCCGCTGACGCGGCGGGCGCTGCGGCAACCGCTGCCGAGCATAAGGAAGCCCGCGGCATTCCGCTGTTCGAACCCCTGATCGGCGAAAAGTTCGCCCTCTATGAGAAGGTCGCGCTGGTGGCGAACGTCTTTATCGCCCTGGCCGGCCTCGGCTACGCCCTGATGCTCGTCGGGCAGGTCCGTCGGGCGCCCGAGGGTACCCCGCGAATGCAGGAGATCGCCCGGGCGGTCCGCGAAGGGGCCAATGCCTATCTTTACCGGCAATTCCGTGTCGTCGGCGTCCTCATCGTTCTCATCACGATCATCCTGTTTTTCACGGCCAAGGCGTCGAACGCTCCTGCCGCAATCGCGTGGGGTCGGGCAATCGCTTTTCTGATCGGCTCGACGTTCTCCGCCACGGTCGGGTTCGTCGGCATGCGACTGGCCACCATTGGTAACCTCCGCGTGGCGGCGGCGGCCCGGACGAGCTTCGGTATGGCCCTCCAATACGGCTATCGAACGGGCACCATCACCGGGATGCTCACCGACGGTCTCGGGTTACTCGGCGGATCGCTGATCTTTCTCGTGTACGGCGAGCACGCGTACGAGGCCCTGTTGGGCTTCGGCTTCGGCGGAA
>CAZTVU010000049.1:0-627 GCA_964617025.1 uncultured Planctomycetales bacterium
GAACGCAACGGTGGGAATCGGAGGAGGCCAGCCCAACCGCGTTGATTCGGTCCGGGGCAACGCCGAGCGACTCGGCCGCCTGTAACAACCGCACGACCTCCTCATCGCGCCCCGCCTCAAATGCCAGTTGGGCCCGAACGAAGTGCAGGTCTCGCGACTCCGGCGCGAGCCGAACGGCCCGCCTGACCCACGTCGACAGCCGGGCCGGCCGCCGCTCCGGAGGCACCGCGAGATACTGCCCGCACAGTTCCGTATATGCCAGCCCGATCTGATTGAGCAGTACGTCCTGCTCGTCGGTCTCGAGCGCCTCGGCCAGCAACGAGACGGCCTCCGCCTCCTGACCGTCGGCCAGATAGTAAAGCACCAGCGCCCTTCGTATGGGCACGATCAGTTGCTCGCGCGTGCCGATCGGCGGCACCTCCGCGATCGCGCGAATGGCGATCCGCCGGGCCTCCTGCGGCCGGTCGGGATCCGTGCGAAAGACGTACTCGGCCTGCTCGGCCAGGGCCACGCTCACCAGCGCGGGGTTCGTGACGCGGATGCGCGTATAGAGCTCGGCCGCCTCGCCCGCCGCGGTACCCGCATCGCGCCCGTATCCCCGCAATGCCCGGGTGATCCCCCAAAGGC
>CAZTVU010000049.1:637-18858 GCA_964617025.1 uncultured Planctomycetales bacterium
AGCGCCTCCGGCGCGTACGCATCCGGCCAGGCCCGGGCCTCGGGCATGCCGACACAACCGCGGGCCGCCTCCGCACGGCGTTGCACGGCGGCCTCGAAGGCGGGATCGTCCATCACGTCCGCGACGACCGCCCGATAGTGCTCGGAAGCGCCGGGCTCCATGGACCCCCGCAGGCCGGTGCAAAGCCATTCAATGCGATCCTCCACCGGACGATCCGGCCAGGTCAGAACGCATTGCAGGGCCGCGTCCGTGTCGATCCGGTACCGGCCGTACTCGGCAAGGATGAATTGACGAGCCTCCTCCCGAATCTGATTGATCTGGTTCGCGGCCAGTTCGGCAACTCGCTCTTCCGCGGCCATCCAGATCAGGAGCAATCGACCCACGGCCCCCGCGACATCCGGAAAGCCCGGGGCCCGGGTCAGCAGGAACACCGCATCCTGCCGGGCGGCCAGCGCGTGCGTCCGCGCCGTCATGAGGTTGTCCTGTTGCAACGCGGTAAGCGAGACCTTCTCGCCCTCGCGGCCCGGCGCCGGCCCCGGAAGCGTGCTCGCGTAAAACTCGCCGATGGCGGCGTGGCAGTGCACCTTCTGCGCGAGCGATTCCATGATCTCGTCGGCGCCCAGCCGCGCGTGGCCCGCGGCCTCGGCCTGCGTCGCCGCCTCCGACCACCGACCGTCCTCCAGCAGCGGACCCACGCGGGCGTCGGCGAGCGCCCCTCGCCAGTTGCCGGCGACCCACACAAACAGCGTGATCGCCGTCGCAAACGACGCCCCCGTGCCGACCCACAACACGGGCCGGGGAAACGGCGTCACCCGATCGGCCGGACCGTCGTCCGTCCGCATCAACGCCCAGACGAGCCCCAGCACCGTATACCACACCACCGGAAGCCCCGGCACCCGCAATGCGACGTCGGTCGACTCCTCCACCATCAGCGCAACCAGAGCGGCGGCCAATCCCAACAGACACCATTCGCGTATCGAGTGGTTCCTCCGGCCCACGGCGTGCCAACACGCCCACAGCGTTGCCCCGTATCCCACGACGACGAGGGTGAACCCCACCGCGCCAAGGTCGGCAAGGATCTCCAGCCATTCGTTGTGCGCATGCACAAGCCGCGCGCTCAGGAACGCCGCGGGATCCTGCTCGGCATCGGGTCGGGCCATCGCATCCGCCAGGAGCGTGTATCCCCCCTGCCCATGCCCGCCCGCCGGCTTCAACAGGAAGAGATTCCACGCGTACCCCCACGCGTAATGCCGCAGCCGCAGCGTGCCGCCCCGGCCGCCCTGCGGATCCGACATGCCTGCCCGGACACGATGCCATCCGAAATACAGCCCCGCCGCCGCCACCGCCACTGCAACGGCCAAGGCGAGCAGCTCCGCCCGCCGCAAAGCCGTGCGCGAGCGCAACCACCAGATGATCAGCAGCAGCGCCGCCGCCCATCCGCCGGCCGCCAACCCGACGATCGCCCCACGCGAACCGGTCAGCCGAAGCGCCCATAACAACGGCACCAGGGCGGCGGCCGCCGGTGCAACCCAGAACAGCCATCGCAGCCGTCGGCCGGCAATCGCCATGGCGGCGGCGCCCACCGCCAACGCACAGGACAGCAGGATGCCCGGAATCAGACACGCCGCCATGAACAGCGGGTTGCCCACGGGAAACTTCAATCGCTGCAAAGGGTTACGCTCATAAAAGTACCACACCCCGATCGCCGCGGTCGCCGTCAGGAGCGCCAGCAGGATCACGGCCCCGATCATTGCGGCTCGTCGCGAGAGCGCCCGGCCAAGACAAATGGCCCAAATAACGCCCATCGCCAGGAGAACGGACTCGCCGACCGCGACCTCCGGCCAGCGCGACCAGGATGCGCTGACGAACGACCAGCTGGCGAAGGCCAGCATGGCAAGCTGCGCGGCCTCGGCCGGCGTCAGCACGTCATACCAACGCTTCCCGCTCGCCGCCGGGGCGGCCGCGTTCGGCCCAACCGGTTCCGCCGGATCGGCGGGGCGCGGGTTGTGTCGGCGGCACCACAAGAGGGCCGCGATGATCAGCGCCGCCGAGGCACCGAGCCCGCCGGCGAGCCGCTTGACCCCCGCGCCCTTGGGGGTCGGGTACGCGCCGTCGAAGTTCATGATCCGGGTGACCTGGTGCAGCACGGAGCCGCGCCGCCAGGGGCGCTGGCCCTCCTCGGTTCCGCGAGCGGCGCTGATGAGCAGCATCGCGCCGCCCACCGTGAGCCCGAGGACGAGCAGCAGAACTCGCTCTTCGATGCACAAACGCATGGCCGACGACGACCCGGCTACGGACCGACGGGACGCGACTCGCTCCGCGCACCCGTCACCTGTTGCGCGATTTCCTGCCCGCACGCGATCGCGTGCTTCCCTGCCACGTTACATCGGCGACGCCGCCAAGGTAATTGACCAGTCTCGCCCAGGCAAACAGCAGATCGCCCAGCCGGTTCAGGTAGACGAGGATGTTGCGAGCCCCCGCATCGCCGACAACCGGCTCCACCACCAGCCGCTCGGCACGGCGACACACCGTCCGCGCGATGTGCAAACGTGCGGCACCCTCGCTGCCGCCGGGCAGAATGAACCGGTTCAGCGGCGGGAGCCCTTCCCACGCTTCGTCGATCCATCGTTCGAGCCGCCGCACCTGCCGCGGGCCGACGCCGCAGGACCGCGAGATCGAAGCCGGCGGCGCCGGCGCGGTTGCCAAGGCGGCCCCGATTCGAAAGAGCTCTCGTTGAATCGCGATCAGGCGAGCGCGAACCGTGCGGACTTCGCACGCCGCCGCCGCCCACCCGATGACGGCGTTCAGTTCATCGACCGTCCCGTATGCATCGACACGGGGATCATCCTTGCGAACCGCGCGGCCGCCGAACAGCGATGTGTAACCGCGGTCGCCTTTGCGCGTGTACAGTTTCACGGCCGGGATTATACGGACGACGGGGCCGGGACGATATGGGGGCCGTTCGCCCCTGGAGTACGGTATCGGGTCGATCCGCGACGGCTTTCCAAACGGCGGAATTTGGGATATAGGGTAGCGATCGGCGTGCGGCGGTCGCTCGCCCGTCGCGAGACTGGAGGTTCTTGAATGGTCGATAAGAACGATGTGTTGCAACGCGTGGTCAAGGTAACGTCGCGTGTCCTCGGCGTGGAGCCCGACAAGATCCAGCCGACTTCGAGCTTCGTCCTCGATCTCGGGGCCGAGTCCGTCCAGAGCGTGGAGCTGGTCGCCGCCTTCGAGGAGGAGTTCGGCATCGAGATGGAAGAGGACGCCGCCCTCGCCGTGGACACCGTCGGCGGCGCCGTGGACTTCATCAGCCAGTACCTGAAATAGGCCCCCGCGCGAAAAGGCCGCGGGGCGGGAGCCCCTCATGAACGAACAGGCCGACTTCGAATCCGCAGCAGCCGCATCCTGCTCGCCGCCGCCGTTCGAGGCCCTCGCGCAACGGATCGGCAACCGACGTGACTGGGAGGACCGGCTGATCGGCTCGATCACCGACAACCCCCTGGAGTCGCTTCTGGGGCTGCTGCTGGGAGGGTCGGTGCTGTTCCGGCTATTCGCTTTGCATCATCCATCGTCCGTCGGCGCCTGTGGAATGCGGTGGCAACGCCACCGCTTTGGCCCGGACGGTTTGCCGCACGCCGGCGCTTTCCGGCGCAGCCCGCGGAAACGGCTCTTTCACGCTTTCAGGCAAGCGCCCTTTCGCCATATCGTTGTGGCGGAATGAAACAACGACGTAAGCAAACGGAATTGACTCTGCCGTGAGATCGCTGCTAGGCCGGCTCGAAGAGTACTTTCGCCTCGCGCTCGCCGCCGCGCTGGGTGACGCCGGGCGCGATGCGGACCCGCTGATCCGCCGGGCGCAGGACCCGCGGTTCGGCGACTATCAGTCCAACGCCGCGATGGGTCTTGCCAAAGCGCTGCGGCAGAAGCCGCACGACGTGGCACGGCGAATCGTCGATGCCCTCGCCGGTCTGGAGCCGTTTACCGCGATGTGCGAACCGCCGCAGATCGCCGGCCCCGGGTTCATCAACCTGCGCCTCCGGGCCGAGTACCTGGCCTGCTGCCTGGACACCATACCTCCCACGGCGGACACCCCGGATGCGATCGACCGGATCGGCATTCAACCGACATCGCGGCCGCAGACCGTCGTCGTCGACTACTCGGGCCCGAACATCGCCAAGCAGATGCACGTGGGCCACCTTCGCAGCACGATCATCGGCGACGTGATCGCCCGCGTGCTCGCGTTCGAGGGGCACCACGTCATCCGGCAGAATCACGTCGGCGACTGGGGCAAGCAGATGGGCCAGATGCTCCGGCGCATGGTCGACGCGCAGCCGTCCTTCGGCGACGCCGAGGGCGACGAGTCGGCCCTGGTCGCGGACGTCGCCGCCCATCTCGCCGAGATCGAGCGCCAGTACAAGGCCGCGCAGGAGGAGGAAAGGCACGATCCGTCGCTGGCCGAGCGGTCGCGGCAGTGGGTCGTCCGACTCCAGAGCGGCGACCCGCTGGCGCGGCGGATCTGGCAACGGATCCGCGGCGGAACGCTTCTGGCCTGCCAGCGCGCCTACCGTCGGCTCGGCGTGCTCCTGACGGAAGCGGATGTCCGAGGCGAGAGCTTCTATAACGACATGCTGGCCGAGACCGTCGACGAACTCCGTGAAGTCCTTGCCGAGGGCAATCCGGCGGCCGTGGTGCGGGAGGACCGGGGCGCCTTGTGCGTGTTCCACATGGACGCCCAGGGCCGGCCGGCCTTCAAGAATCCCGACGGCAACCCCCTGCCGCTGATTATCCGCAAGAGCGACGGCGCGTTCCTCTATGCGACGACCGATCTGGCCGCGCTGCGGTTCCGCATCCGCGAGCTGAAAGCCGACCGCATCATCTACACAACCGACCACCGCCAGGGCGACCACTTCCAGATGGTCTTCGCCACGGCCCGCGCCGCCGGCTGGACCCGACGTCCCGACGCCTCGGACGTGCGCCTCGAACACGTCATGTTCGGCGCGGTGCTCGGCGAGGACCGCAAACCGCTCAAGACGCGATCCGGCGACAACGTCATGCTCAAGGAACTCCTGGACGAGGCCGTCGCGCGGGCCGAACAGCTCGTGCGGGCCGCCGAGGCCGACCCCGCCCGACGCCGCGGCTTCTCCGACGAGCAAATCCGCGACATTGCCGAGGCCGTCGGCATCGGCGCGGTGAAATACGCGGACCTCTGCCAGAACCGTACCAGCGACTATGTGTTCAGTTGGGACAAAATGCTTGCGATGGATGGAAACACCGCCCCGTACATGATGTACGCCTACGCCCGCATACGATCAATCGCCGCCAGGGCCGGGGCCGAGGAGACCTCCGCCGAAGCCGCCGACGGGCCCGGCGCGGCCGCCGCGGCGATCACGCTGAGCGAACCGGCCGAGATCGATCTAAGCCGTCGCATCCTGCAGTTCGCCGAGACGGTCGACGCCGTCGCCGAGGAGCTCAAACCCAGTATCTTGACGGGCTACCTGTACGACCTGGCGGGGGCCTTCATGAAGTTCTACGAGACGTGCCCCGTGCTCAAGGCGGACACCCCCGAGCGGCGAGCCTCGCGCCTGCGGCTCTGCGATCTCACCGCGCGCACGCTCCGCACCGGCCTGGACCTGCTGGGCATTCGCGTCGTCGAACGGATGTGATTCGGACCGTCCGCGCCTACCGGTCTTCGGGCCGGCCCTCTTCCCAGTCGCGGAAGAGGCGGCCGACCTCCACCGCCAGCTCGCGGGCGATCAAGTCGAGCAATTCGTTTGTGGTCTTCGTCTGGCGAACCTTGTGCGGCGGGATCGTGACCGAGACCAGCTCGCCGTCCTCGGAAATCGGCCACAGGCGCAACTGGTCGCGCTCGGTCGCCTTCGCGTTGATGACCTTCAACGCGACCGTAAGCCGCGCGGGGTCGGCCACCTGCTCCGGCGTCGTCGGCATGGCGAACTCCTTCGGCAGCATCCACAGCACCTGCTCGGCCTCCACCATCCGGCCCACCTCGCGGATACCGCGAGGCACCCCGCGCGGGGTCACGTCCTCCCGCTTGCGGCGGAGTTCGGCCAGCCGCGACGGCGGCACCACCTTGTCGTTGACCTTGGTGTTTCGGAACTCCTCGGCGATCGCGCGGACGGCCATCTCGCGCAGCTCCGGCGGCATGTCCACCGCCGGCGAGTCGTCGAACAGGATGAGCAGCGGCCCGGTCGTCAGCTTGAAGCGCGCCTTGACGACCTGCTTTGGCGGCTGCCCGAAGAAATAGATAAACGCCCCGGCCTCCGGCCCGCAGCCGGCGAACGCCAGGAGCATCGCCAGTGCGCATCGCGCGGCGCCAGGGTGCACGGATGGCACATTCGAAAAGCAAAACCCTCTCACAGCTTCGTTTCTCTCTCGTGCGCGCAGAACTTCCTCCCCACCGCATCGGCGAACGCCTCGTACGTCTTCTGCCGAACGACCTGCGCTGCGGTGGCGTCGAAGCCGACCGGGTCCTTTTCCGGGTAGACGACGGCGGCGTCCGACAGCGTGTAGCGCTGGGTCGTGCCGCTCTTGTCCTTCAGGTCATAGACGGCGACGGAGGCCCGAACCCGGCCCCGATAGAAATGGGCCATCTCGCGATCCCGCATGGAAAACTCCAGCAGCGTGACGTGAATCACCTTGTCGGCGCTGAAATACTGTCCGGCGGCCTCCGGGTCCTGCGCCGAGCTGCCCTGCCGCTCCAGGTATTCCTCCACCTGCTGGGGCGAGATGAGCCGCACGTCCTTCACGCGTGTCTTGAGGTAGTCGCCGATATACGCGCCGAGCTCGAGCCGCACCTTCGGGTAGTCAAACAGCGTGTCCTGATCGGCCCAGACCAGCACGACGGCCTTGCTGCCCGGGAGCTTGTCGAACTCGGCGGGAACCTTTTCGGTGGGGGCCTGCGAGGCGACCGCCATCGGGACAAACCAATTGCACCCCGAGGCCCCTGCCAGGATCGCCACCGACACGCCGATCAACAACACGCACCGCACGCCAGTCATGGCAAACCTCCGATCACGTCACCGGGCCGGCAGCGTGCCGCAGGCCAGGCCGTGGATGATCTTGAAACCCCAACTGGCCGCAAAGAGTACCACAAAACCCCAGGTCACGCGAACGGGATCCACACGATACCAGTTCACCCGAACCGCCCGACCGCTGATCGCCGCCGCGAGACCCGCCACGCCCGCGACGGCCGTCGCCAGGGCGAGGACGAACCCCGTCGGCTGATCCACGAACGACCGCCAGATCCGTCCGCGGACAAAGTCGGCATAGGCCGTCGTCATCCCACAGGTGGGGCACGGCCAGCCGGTGTGAAGAAGGAACCCGCACGGCCCGAAGCCGACCTGCCGGTGCGTGCCATACCCGGTCGGGTCCGGGTCAAGCGTGGCCGCGAACCCGAGGATGCCCCCGCAGAGAATCGCCAGACCGAGCGCCCACACACGCCCCGCCACCGACCGCCGAAGCGGCGCGATCACCAGCCTGCCCCCAAGCACCAGCCGCACGGGCGGTCCGGCCCTCGCCACTGGGGCCGGATGCGCCGATGGGCCTCCGCCGCCTTGCGCATGAGCCCCTCCGTCCGCCGCCGCGCTCGCCGGGCCGGCTCTCTGTCCAAGGCGGCCGGATGCGCCCGCCTCGGACAGGCTATTCAACTCATTCTTCTTCATTCGCCGCCATTCTACCGCGCCGCCGCCATCCTGCTCCTGGAGACCAGACACCATCCGCCCGCGACCTTTGACGCCGCAGAGATTCTCGAGACAATGACGTTCAGGCGAGCGGGGCCGCTGGAATCGTGTGCCACGGGTAACCTCCCTGCCCGTGCATGGGCGGACAAGCCGCCAGTAGCACCCCATGAGATTTGCGCACCCGTTTCGTGGGGCGCACCACGGCGGAACAAACGGAGCCGTGCAGCGTGCCGGCGACCGCCACCGATCCTTGGGCCGCCTCAATCGCCGCTTGCCCGAAACGTTCATGGTCCCCGCTGCCGGCAAAGCCGCGATCTTCGTGGGTCCTTCCGGCTGGAGCTACCCGGACTGGAACGGCATCGTCTATCCCGCCAGGGCCGGCCCGCGCTTCGACGGCCTGGCCTACTTGAGCGAATACTTCGACGCCGTCGAGGTCAACAGCAGCTTCTACCGCCCCACGACCGCGCCCATGTGCGAAAGCTGGCTGAAGCGCGTGCGAAACCCCGAGCGTTTTCTGTTCACGTTCAAGCTGCACCAGCGGTTCACCCACCGGCGGGACGAGTACGGGCGCGCGGCGGTGGACGAGTTCAAGAACGGCATCGCGCCGATCGCAAAGGCCGGGCGGCTCGGATGCCTGCTGATGCAGTTCCCGTGGTCGTTTCGGTGCAATGCCTCATCTTTCGAGTGGCTGGCGAGACTGGCCGACGACTTCGGCGAGTATCCGCTGGCGGTCGAGGTCCGCCATGGCTCGTGGGACCGCCCCGAAGTCCGCCACAGACTTCGCGATTTGCGGATCAACTACTGCAACATCGACCAACCCTTGCTGCACCAATGCCTGCCGCCGGCCGCGCATGTGACCGGACCGATCGGCTATGTTCGCTTCCACGGCCGGCGGGCGGAGACGTGGTTCGCCGAAAACGCCAGCGCCCACGACCGCTACAACTACCTTTACACGCCGCGCGAGATCGAGGAGTGGCTGCCGCGGCTGAAGGAGCTGGCGGGCAAGACCGAGACGCTCTTCGTGTTCACGAACAACTGCTACCGCGGCCAGAGCGTGGCGAACGGCCTGCAACTCCGGGCGTTGATCGAGGGCCGCCCGGTGGACGTCCCGCCGGAGATGGTCCCGCACTACCCTTTTCTCCAGGAGATCGCCGCCCCTCTCAGGCACAAGCCGCGACCGGACGAAGCAACGCTATTCGATATTTGACCGCGCACCCTGCTGACCCCCACGTGGTAGACCTTACGAGGATGCGAAGCCAATCGCAAGGACCGATAAAAACAGATCCCACCAAGATTGGCAGCGGTCTAGCCTAAAAACGATACAAGAGATAGCGAATTGGCCGATTCGAAAAAACCTTCCGCCTCTGGTTGTTTCGTTGTTGACACTACTCGGCAGACCGCTACAATGGAGGCATCGGGTGGGTATCTCACCTCATGTATCATCGTGGGGCCGCCCGCCCGACGTAAGGCTGGAGCGCGGCGAGAAGTAGAAGTGTGCCCTTTGTGGGTGTGGCGAAGGCAGCAACCACATCGACGCGGGCTTGGAGAGTATTTCCCGCTTTTCGTGCGGTCTCCTGCTGGGAGACGAGTTTCAGTGGTAATCCTTTGTGGCACTCGGCAACGCGTGTTGCTGAGGTGTCCGCATGATCACGGAATTGCTGCGGATTCCGCTGGCGGTGCTCTAGGAGGCACTTGCGGATCCGGCGAGTGAAAGGAGCTTCTTAGATGAAGTCGAGAACGATGCTAGTAGTGGGTGTGCTCGCTCTGGGAGCTTTTACGGCGAGCTCGTCGATGGGCCTTCCGCTGTTCTACGGCGAGCTGAACAAGCTGGCAGGCGTTCCGGTTGCCACCGATGAGAGTTACATCGGTACGGCGGCCAAAGTTTACAAGATGCCTAATGGGGCGACGCCTCTGGGCAACATCGCCGGCCAGCAGGAGTCGATCGGGTTTCATCCGACGGGTGCTCGCGGGATCTTCCTTCCGCAGCCGGCGGATCTGACCGGCGTGCCCGCGGATCCGCGCAGTGCGGTTATCAACCCCATCTTCGGCACGCCCACGTGGGGCGTCCGGAACGGCGCGGTGGCCCAGTGGCAGAGCATCACGGACGGCATCTCCACGCCGCTCTTCCCGTTCGGCTCGGTGACGAGCGTATTCTGGAACGCCACGCCGCTGAAGATCAACGCGATCTCGGCGACCCCGACGTTCGACGGCACGGCGCCCAACTCGTCGGCGCTCGATGCCGCACCGGATTTCCTCCCGTTCGTCGCGAACCCGTTCGGACCGGGTTTCATCGCCGTCTTCCAGGTTGAGTTCGCCGACAAGCAGGACTTCGGCGGCGCCCTCGGCGTGGATGCGGCGCCGGGCTCAGCGGCCGATATCATGTCGCCGAAGATCCGCGTGTTTGAAGATTCCACCACGCTGCTGGATGTCAGCCAGGTCGGCAAGGCCTACCCGAACACCTTGCCGGGCGACAACGACGCGGATACTCGGCGCCTGGTCGAGACCGATTTCGACCACAACACGGGCACACCGATCGCCGGCACAAGTGAACTCCTCGATGCCTCGGATGGCGTGTTGCTGTTGGACGGCGAGGTCTTTGATGTAGCCGCGACATTGACCTTCCGCACGCCCACGCTCGCTGCGGACTCGCCCATTACGCTCGATATCGCCGTGCAGGGCAAGGTCGACTTCATCGGCGGATCGATCATTGGCAAGGTTCAGCCTGATGTCCTCGGTCGCAAGCTGGGCACCTTCGGCGCGACGCTCACGGGTATTAACTGGGCGAACTTCAACCCTGGTGACGCCGGTGCGGATCCCGCATCCTCTGCGTACGACTTCGCCGGGTTCGGCAGCGCAAGCGCCGACCTGAGTTTCGACGTGATCATCCCCGAGCCGCTGACGATCCTGTGCAGCGTGCTCGCGATGGGCGGCCTCGGCACCTACGCCCGCCGGCGTCGAATGGCCTGATCGAGGTTTTCGTCTGACGCCAGAGAGCATTCCAAACCACCCGGTGGTACCGAGCGACCGCCGGGTGGTTTCTTTTCGCCCGCGTCTGATGGCGCTTGCGACGACTCCCCGACACGCGTAGGTTATGGAAATGCCTTTGGAGCCCGCCGAGCGTGCAACCCGTGAATTCGCCGCTGCCCCGATGCGGCAGCTTCGCTCACGGGTCGCCCGGTCGCTTTGGGCGCCGGTGCGCTGGCTGCTGAGGCTCACGTGGTTTCGCCACGTGGATCCCGCCTACCGGCAGGCGATGGTGACCGGCCTCGACCCGCTGGTGGACGACGCGAGGTCGCTGCTCGACATGGGCTGCGGAGACGGCGCCCTCGCGGCCGCGCTCATGGCCCGCCACCCCGGACTCTTCGCCGTCGGCGTCGAGGTGGGCCGGCCGGCCCGTGCATGGATCCCCATCGTCATGTACGACGGCCACCGGATGCCCTTCCGGGACCGCAGTTTCGACATCGTGATGGCAACGGACGTGCTCCACCACACCGACGATATTCCCCGCCGGCTGAGGGAAATGGCGAGGGTCTCACGTCGCTTCGTGCTGATCAAGGACCACGCCGTCTATGGTGTTGTGTCGCGTGCCTGGATCGGCCTGATCGACTTCCTGACCAACGTGCCGTTCGGCGTGCCGTGCGCGTACAACTATCCGACCCTCGACCAGTGGTCGCAGCACTTTCACGAGGCCGGCCTGCAAGTGATCGCCCGCTCCTTTCTCCCCCTCGGCGCAGGCTCGCGGTTTCATCCTGTGTTCAAGCTGAGCGTGGAAGGCGGTTCGTGAAGAAAACACCGGACGTCACCATCGCGTCACCCCCTCAAGAGTCAGCCCGACAGGACGCTGATGCGCCCGTTGCCGTGCAGTCGATACGTCGCCCCTCGCCATGTGATCTGCGAGCGAAAGATGGAGACGAGCGTATTCACGAGGAATAGGATCGCCGCAAGCGGCGCGACGGCGAGATAGATCGGCATGCCGCGAACCACCCGTTCGCGGTAAGGCGGGCGAAGCATCTGTCGAGCGGCGGACAGAATGAACGGCGACGTCATCAAGCCGCCCAGAAACGGCAACAGGAAGGCGGCCGACAGGGCCGCCGAACGCGCATGAACGAATCCGTCGATCCCCAGCATGAGAAACGCGAAGCCCGCCGCGTACGTCAACCCCGACAAAGTCCAGAAGTCCCTCGTGTAGACCCGCGCGATGATCGTCTGGCGATTCGTCCACTCCACGGTCTGTCTCAGCGTGGAGTCCTCGGTGGAGGCCACCAGACACCGCGGCACGAAGCGAATGCGACCCGGACGGTTTCGTAGCGCCCGCGTCAACCCCATATCGTCGCTGAGGCTGTATCGCCACTCCGCCTCCACGTTCGCCGCGGCGAAGGTCTCGCGGCGGATCGCCATCGCGCCGCCCCACACATAGTTGCACTTGGGATGCGAGAGGAAGATGATGCCGCCCGCGTTCCACGCACTTCGCAGCCAACTGCCGAATCCACCCCCTACCGGCACATACCACCGAAAGCCGGTCGTCGCGACGGTACCGGTATCGTGCAGCGGGTCAATCAGATTGCGAAGAAAATCGCGTGCCGGCCGGCCGTCGGAATCGACGAATGCCAACACCTCCGTATCCGGGCGTATCTCGCGCAATGCCCGCAACTGGTTGTTGACCTTCTGGCCCCGCTCCGAGGAGAAGCCGGCATGCACCAGCTTCGCCGGTACGTGAGCGTAGCGAGTCATCAGTCTTCGGATGGCCGGGCACGCCTCGTCATCCTCTCCGGCTGTCGCGAAGATGATCTCGAAATCGGGGTAGTCCTGCTCGAAAACCGCCTTGATGTTGGCGTCGAACCCGGGATCCAGGCCCTTGCACGGCAGGATCACACTCACTTTCGGCGTGTACCCGGTTAGCGGACGTCTCATCTCGGCCCTGACGTACCGCCGGAATCGAATGGCCAACAGCACCGGTAGAGCGCCGAGTACAACCGCGACAAACGCGAGGACCAATCTGACCCCGTCGACCCAGGACATAGGCCTCAAACCCGATAACGCACCGACCCCCACGGGTGCACGAAGGCGCGCAAACCTTTCTCCGCACCGTCGCCAACATCGGCCAGCGCTGGGCTATTCTATACCGTGCAGACCCGACCGGGTGCAGGAATCGTGGCGATGGACCTTACGGGCACCGGTCGCCGCTCGGATCCCACTGTGCGGTTCACGGCATCGGGCGTCGGCTATCGGGTTCGGGGATGAGCGCGGACCCGTTTCTTCGCCGCCCCGTTCGACTGTCGCGTCAGCGCGAGTCGGCTTCGTTCGGCGGTTCAAGGGCAACGGCAATCCGCGCATCCGAAATAGCCTTCGTCTCGATCCACAGACGACGGTCCCCCTCGTCATAGCGCCACGCCCCGGAATCCGCGGCCGCACCGTCGATCGTCACGGATACCGGACGTCGAGTCGTCAGGATCCGCAGGATGTACCTCCGTGTCTCACCGCCGGAAATCCGTGCCTGAAGCGCGTCGTTCACATGTCCGGCCGACAGCTTCGTGACCTTCCCGGCCGGCGACCACAGCGAAAACGCGGCCGGCGCGTCCGGGTCCGGGTAGATGTCGAGCGTCACGCGGCCGGCCGATGCCCTGGTGCCGCGACCGGCGTTGTCGTTGGCGACATTGAGCGGGATGATCGACCCGCCTCGAACGAACACCGGATAGCGGTCCTCGGGCGGGGCGACCTCGATCCGCTTCGGACCGATGTGAATCACCGCGTTGTCCCAGTAGTCGATCCAGCGCCCGGCGGGCAGCTCGACGGCACGGCGGGCGTCGGGACGGTCGATTACGGCCACAAGAAGCGAGTCCCCGAGCATGTATTGCCATCGCCCGGGCATCACCCGGAGCAGGCACGGCCCGCCATGATTGGCCTCGCGGACGTGCGAGTAGAAATACGGCGACAGCTCATGATGGATCCAGGCGAAACGACGAAAGATCCGCAGGAATTCCGCGTCGTACATCCACGGCCGGTGGTCGCCGTGCCCGCCGTTCAGGAAGAACGGCATGAACGCGCTCCACTGCATCCACCGCAGGAAAAGCGTACGGTCGATCTTCTGCCCCGCGCCGCCGGAGAACCCTCCGATGTCCGAGCCGACGACCGAGTAGCCCTTCTTCATCGCCCGAAACGCACTCTCGAGTGCCAGACCCAGCCCGCGGTCATCCCACGTCTTGCTCTGGTCGCCGACCCAGGTGACCGGGGCGGCATCGCGCGGCGCGTGCCGGCCGCCAAAGGCGCCCTGGCCGGTGTCGACCGAGCGCACCATCGTCACGCCCTCCGGGTTGCGATGGAGCAGGTGCCGGTAGCAGTCGCGGTAGCAGAGATCCACGTACTCCATCAGGTCAATCGGGCCTTTGTGCCCGCGGCCGCCGACGGGGAAAAACAGCTCGGCGGCGCCGTCCACCTTCCACCCGTCGATGCCCTGCAGCAGCACGCGGTCCATGCGCGCGTGCCACCAGGCGACGGCCTCCGGATGCGTGTAGTCGATGAAGGCCCCCCGGCCCTTCCACCACTTCCGAAGCTTGCCGTCGTTGCAGAGGTAGCCCTTCGCCTTTGCCTCCCGGTAGATGTCCTCGGCCGAGCCCGGGCAGTCCGCCTTGTGCTCGTTCGGGTTGACCATGCACGTCATCCAGAGAACGACGCGCAGGCCCCGGGCGTGCAGGGCGTCGATCATCTTCTTCGGCTCGGGGTAGCGCTGCGTGTCCCAGGTGAAGTCGTTATAGGCGGTGGACCACGGGCTGTCGATCAGCACGACCCGCAAGGGGATATCGTGTTTCGCGCATCCGTTGACGTAGTCCCAGACGGCCTCGGCGGTGTTTTGGTCGTCCTCCCACATCCACATCTCGAAGGCCCACGGCGGGCAGACGGCCTGGCGGCTCTGATCGTTGTCGGGGAGTTCCCAGAGGAAGCGCTCCGCCGACCGGGAAGAAGCAGGCGGCCCCATGAGAACAATGAGCAGGCATAGCGGGGGCGCACGCATGGACATAACCCCGTGGCGGTGACGGAAGCGATTCTACTGCCTGAGGCGCTTGACCCGCAACGTGACCGACCCCGATAATGCCAAAGAGCCATTCGCAGGCACTGCCGGAGGTGACGCATGTCGGAATCGCGACAGACGAGGCGGGAGTTCCTGGCGAGGACCGGCGGGGTCGTGGCCGGTTCGGTGATCACATCCCAGATGACGGGCTGTGCGGCAACGCCCGCGGCGAAGCCGTCTGCCGGCCCGCCGGCGGAGGCCGAGCCGAAGCCCCGCAACTACAACCCGCAGATGGGCTACCGCACGCTCGGCAAGACCGGCATCCGCATTTCCGAGATCGGCCTCGGCGGGCACAGCGGCGGCGACGTCGAGAACCGCGCGGCGGTCCTCGGCAGGGCGGCCGAGCTGGGGATCAACTATCTGGACACAAATATCGTCGAGGAGTGCGCGCTGTACGGCGAAGCGTTGCGCGGCCGGCGCGACCGGTGGAACATCGGCTTCGCCTCCTGGCCCGAGAAGCTGACGCCCGACGGCGAGAAGGATCTCTCCATCGACGGGATGACGCGATCGATCGAGGCCCGCCTGCAGGCGTACAAGACCGATGTGCTCGACCTCTGGCGCCCGGTGGGGGCCACGTGGGGTCCGGGGCAGGACCGCGTCGATACGCTCTGGGAGATCAACCCTCGCGTGCTCGACATGGTCGTCGAGGTGTACGAGCGGGTCCGCAAGCAGGGCAAGGTCCGCTGGCTTGGCATCTCGGCCCACAACGCGAAGGTCTTCCGCCGCGTGCTCAATGACTACCCGCAGTTCTCGGTCGTGCTGTTCCCGTGCCTGTTTCTGTCCGACGAGATGAAGGGCAACGAGCTGACCGCGCTGGCGGCGAAGAAGAACGTCGGCGTGATCGGGATCAAGCCGTTCGGCGCGGGCATGATCTTCGGCATCAAGCCGAGCGACGTCAGCGGCGAGGTGGATCCAAACGCCGCCGCCGTGCTCAAGAAGGTGCTGACCGATCCCCACGTCTCTTGCGTCATCCCGGGCGTTCAGAGGCCCGAGCAGCTCGAGGTGAACGTCCGGGCGTCGTATGAGCGGCGGGCCGGCATCAGCCCGCAGGAGCGGCAGTGGCTGGCCCATTACGAGGCGATGTTCCACAGGCACATGGTGCCGGAGTACGAGTGGCTGCGGGGATGGGTCCACGTATGAGGGACCGCAGGCCGGGAGCCGATGTCCGGGCAGCCGGATGGCAATCGGCCGCGGCTTGCGCGTTCGGCGCGGCCGTGGCGCTGGGAATCGCCGCATGCGGGGATCCGCACGCGGGGCCCGAGGCGAAACCGCCGCGGCGGGCAGCGATGGAACGCAACGCCGACTGCTGCATGTGCCACCAGCCGTTCCTCGGCGAACAGCTCTCGGCGCGGCACGCGAAGCACGGCATCGCCTGCGCCGATTGCCACGGCGAAAGCCGGGCGCACTCGACGGATGAGAAGTTCCGGGCGCCGCCGGATGTGACGTTCAAACCCCGGGACGTGGACAAGTACTGCCTGAGGTGCCACAGCCCGCACGAACCGAAGCGGCCCCCGTCGAAATCGCTCGCCGTGACACACCCGAAGATCCTGGGGACCGAGGCCCCAAACCGCTGTACGGCGTGCCACGGGCGGCACAAGATCATCCGCGCCGAGGCGGTCACCCGCCCGGCAAAGTCGTAGCGGAAGGCACCGGCGCCGGCGAAACGTCGGCACCGCTGCCTGACAAGACCCGGCCCCGCTGGTGCGACGCAAGCCCGCTGGGGGCCGGTCCGCAGGCCGTTGGTGAGCCGAAGGCGAAGCGTGGACCCCTTCTCGGCACCCTGTCCACGCGACAGGCATTCCGTGAATCGCTACGCGCCGGGCTTGTCGATTCGTTCCCGCGCCTTTGCAAGCTCGGCGATGAAGGCGTCGGGGGTGCGGTAGCCGACGAAGCGGTGGACCTCCTCGCCGTTCGGCTTGAGGACGACGAAGAGGGGGATCGGGTTGACGCCGTACTCGGCGGCGATCTCGCGGTGCTCGCTGACATCGACCTTGACGGCGACGAAGCCCTTGACGACATCGGCCACGCGTGGATCGGGGAGCACCTCGCGGGCCATCGCCTGGCACGCCGAACACCACGACGCGGCAAAGTCGATCAGGATCGGGAGATTCTCGCGGGCCGCGCGCTCCCTGGCGGCGGCGAGGTCCTCGCCCCAGCCCGCGGGCATGCGAATCGGCCGGTTCGTGTACGCATAGAGCAGGCCGGCACCGATCACCAGCAGCACGCCGAACCAGAGATTGCTCCTCGGCCTCGGCCGTTCCGTGCCGTGCGAGGGTTCAGCATCCATATCCCGGCCCAAACGATTGGAAGAATGAAAAAGTGGAAAAGTGAAAAAGGTGGGAAGGGCACCGCGCGCTCGCGTTGGTACCTTTCCGGTTTCTCACTTTACCACTTTCCCACTTTCAATCAGTGTCCTTTCGCCTCTTCCTTGGCCTTCTTGGCGTTTTCGATAATCTGCTGCTGGACGTTGCCCGGCACGACCTCGTAATGCGAAAGCTCCATGGCGTAACTGCCCTGGCCACCGGTGATGCTCGAGAGACGCGAGTTGTAATCCGCCACTTCGGCCAGCGGGACCTGGGCCTTGATGACGGCCATGCCGCCCGGGAGCATGTCCTGTCCCAGCGGCCTGCCGCGCCGTGCCGCCAGATCGCCCTGGATATCGCCGACGTTGGCCACGGGGACCGTCACCTCCATGTTGACGATCGGCTCCAGAAGGACCGGCTTGGCCTGCATGAAGGCCTCCTTGAAGGCCTCTCGCCCGGCGATCTGGAAGGCGATGTCCTTGCTGTCAACCGGGTGCGTCTTGCCGTCGACCAGATGCACGATCACATCGACGACCGGATAGCCGGCCAGCACCCCCTCCTTCATCTGGGCCTGGATGCCCTTGTCGACGGACGGCCGAAACTGGAGGTCGATCGCGCCGCCGAAGATGTCATCGACCCACTGATAGCCCTTGCCGCGTTCATTCGGCTCGATGCTGATGGAGACGCGGGCGAACTGTCCCGCGCCGCCAGTCTGCTTCTTGTGTGTGTACTCGACGTTCGAGGCCTTGCCGAGGATTGTTTCCTTGTAGGGGATCTTGGGCGGCTTGGTCGTCACATCGAGCTTGAACTCGCGCGAGATCCGACTGAGGATCGTCCGAAGGTGCATGTCGCCCACGCCGTGAATGACCAGCTCGCCGGTCTGTGTATCCCGTTCCGCGATGAAACACGGATCCTCTTCCGTGAACTTGTGCAGGGAGGAGCTGACCTTCTCGGCATCGCTGCGGCTCTTGGGCTCGATGGCCTTGGAGTACATCGGGGTCGGAAAGACGGGCATCGCGATGGTCCCCGGCGTTCCGTCGTGAACCACGTTCCCGATCTTCAGGTCGAGCTTCGCCACGGCCACCAGATCGCCGGCGATGCCCGCGTCGACCTCCGTGTGATCGGCCCCCTGAAGCTTGTAGATCGCGCCGG
>CAZTVU010000049.1:18868-21155 GCA_964617025.1 uncultured Planctomycetales bacterium
CGCTGTCCGCGGCGGTCGTCGCCGACCAGAAGCTGCATGTCGCTCGTCAGCCGACCGGCATGCACCCGAATGACCGAGTACTTGATGCTGCTCTTGGGGTCGCCGGTGATCTTGATGACCTGGCCGACGAACTTGGCGGAAGGATCGGGATTGAGCGGGGTCTCGGCGTCGCCCGCCTTCAGTACCCGACGCTTGCCGTCGATAGGCGACGGCGCACAGGCCGCGATGACATGCAGCAGCTCCTTGACGCCGACATCGCCGCGGGCGTTGGTGAACAGGATGGGGACGAGGCTGCCCGCCGCGATCGCCTTGCTGATGCCCCCGGCGAGCTGCTCCGGACTGACCTCTCCCTTCTCCAGGTATTCCTCCATGAGCTTTTCGTCGGCCTCCACGACCGCCTCCACGATCGCCGTGTGGGCCGCCGCGGGGTCCCCGAAGTCGGTGCTCCCCTCGCCTTTCGCAAAACAGTCGATCACCGACTTGCCGCCCCCGGCCGGCAGATTCAGCGGCTGGCACGCGTTGCCGAACATCTCGCGAATCTGCTTGATGAGTTCCGGCAGATTGGCGCTCTCGGCGTCGATCTTGTTTACGACGATCATCCGGCCGAGGCCGAACTCGCGAGCCTTGTCCATCATGCGCCGGGTGTTGACCTCGATGCCGGACGCGGCGGAGATCACGCAGATCGCCGTCTCCACGCCCGCCAGGGCCGCGATGGCCGGGCCGATGAAGTCCGGAGCTCCCGGCGTATCGATGACGTTGATCTCGCGCCCTTCGAACGGCAGGTGAATGAGAGCGGAGTCGATCGAACAGTTGCGCTCCTTCTCCTCCTCCAGGAAGTCGAGGTGGCTGGTGCCGTCGGCGACGCTGCCGAGCCGGGTCGTCAGGCCCAGGCTGAACAGGAAGGCTTCTCCCAGCGAGGTCTTGCCCGAGCCGGCATGTCCTACCAGAGCAACGTTGCGAATGTCCGAGGTCGCGTAACGAGGCATTTTGATCTCCGCGTACAGTTCTCCGTGTCGCTCGCGCGGTCCGCAAACCGGCGAGAATCCCGCATTATAAGCATCGCAACGGCTTCGGCAAAGCGGGCGTCGGCCCCCCGGCAGGGAGGGGCGCGGAAGGGTCAGTGCGTCGGTCCGGGGCATGCGCGGCCCGGAACGCGCCCGCGGCGAAGCATGGACGCCGTACGGCCGGGGAGGCCCGGCTACGCGCGCGGCGACGGGTGCCGATGGAATGGCCGGGCAACCTTACGGACAGGCTGGCGCACGGTTCGGACCGTTGAAACAGGCCTGGAACACGCCGAAGTCCGCCAAGTCAACGTCGGTGTCCGCGTTCGCGTCGAAATCGGCACAGCCCACGCCGGACTCCGACCACGGCCGGTTGGGACCGTTGAAACAGTTCTGGAAGGCCGCGAAATCCGCAAGATCCACGTCCCCGTCCCCATCGGCGTCCGCGGCGACCGTCGTCACGGTCAGCGGAATGGGCGCAGGATACGAAGCCGACGCCGGGTTCCCGTGATTGTCCGAGTGGCCGATCTTGAGACCGCGCGGCGTGCCGGCCGAAAACTTCGGTTCCGTCGAGGGCATGAGGCTCGCGGTCGTCGATCCGATCGCGACAGCCCGCAATGTGACGCGATACATCGCTGCATCGCTGCCGAGCCCTTCGGTGAAGCTCGTCGTGTGGCCGTTGATTCGCCTGATGCCCAGGTCGCCGGCGGCCCCGAGCAGTTCCTGAATGGCGCCTCGAGTCGTGCGGAACGGCGTCACGGCGTCCACCGAGACCACGCGGACGACCCCCGGGGACCCCAATACGAGATCATGCACGAACTGCATGATCCCGTTCTCCTGCCCGGCGGCCGTGTTCGCTCCGGCGGAGAGCCGGCCGCGGACTTCGATGGTGACCAGATCGCCGACGCGCAAGGCCGTCGTCGGGCGTCCGGAGGCGGTGGTCGCCACCGCGCTGACCTGGCACGCCGTACCGACCACGGGGTTGAGGTATACACCGGCTCCCGGCGGCGTGGGCGTGTTGTCGTCGTACCGGCGGCCCACGACACGCCCGCTGAGGTTCGCCTGGAAGTTCAGCGTCCACTGGAGGTCGCTCGGCTCAACGCCGTTGTCACCGGTCGCGTCCACGTCCCACGGGCGAATCTGCGCAGCCGGGTCGCCGGCATCCCCCTCCGGCGCGGCAGCGAAACTGTTGCTGAACACCCAGTCGTCGTTCCCGAAGACGGCGGCGATCTTTGCGATGTCGTCGAGGTCGCAGTCGCCGTCCCGGTCGCAGTCGCCGGGAATGA
>CAZTVU010000049.1:21172-24947 GCA_964617025.1 uncultured Planctomycetales bacterium
GTTCGTGCGCCCTGCCATGATCGGATACGTGTTCATGGCACCGAAGTCGTATTCGGGCCCGGTGCCGTCCGCCAGCCACGCCGGCACGTTCGTCAGGAAGGGTTGAATGGCGTCGGGGTTGGTGTTCGGTCCGTTGTCATAGAAGTAGGAACCCGCACCGCCGACGCTTTCGCCGCGGATCCATTGCTCGGTGGCGGTGTCCTGCCAGTTGCGGCCGCCAGGAACTTCCCCCGTCGCGCCCGGGGCGGGCTGCCACCCGGCACCCTTCGTCCGATAATCAACACGAGTGAGCGCGTCGGGATTGAACCCCTGCGGATCACCGATCGCGTGAACCCGTCGGTGCGGAAGGCCGACGTGCGTACTCCCCTCGTCCACGCGGCGCCCGTCCATATCGTACTCCCAGCCACGATCGTGCTCGTAGCTCACCTCGTCGACGACCTCGAGATCGTCCGACAGGTCGTTCGGCGTGCTCGCACCCTTCAGATCGAGCGTGTTGCCGCCCATGCCGTTCGGTTGGCCCTTGTCGAGATTTCCGTCGCCCCACAAGTCCTTGGCCAGTCCGTCGGCCGGATCGATCACGGGCGTGAACAACTCGGCGTCGATGCTGATATCCTTGCCCCATCGCAGCCCGAGGGCGTTCGATGGATCCGACTCCGTGATCCCCGGGCGCCGCCGGACGAGTACGACGGTGTTCGATCCATCGTTCTGGAGCTTGCCGGGCGTATCGAGGCCGCCGTTCCAGATGGTGTTCCAGCGACGGAACGCGGTATCCGCCGTCAGCGTCGGGTAGAACGCGGTCGTGCCGATGCCAAGCACAAGGATGCCGTTCGGACCCAGCGAGAGGCCGTCGAGGCTGAAGAACTCGTCCACCTCCGGCAAGTCGGGGATGGCCTGCCCGGGGCCTGAGCCGACGCTCCCCAGCGGGTAGTACTTCTGCTGGCCGCCGCTGAGAAAGGCTATGGCGTACCCGTCGAGCCGTCGGCCCGGCGTGCCCTGAAGCTCAATAAACTCCCGCGTATCGTCGTCCGACCCGGGCGGATTGAGGAACACCTCGCTGAGAAAGACGACGCCCCACGCCGGCGCCGCAAAGGCCGACACAAGCGATACGATAACTGCCAGGCGCTTCACCAATTCAACCTCCATCAATGGGAACGACGTATCGGGCGTCACTCCTTGCTGTTGAGATCCCGGGATCGCCGGCCCAGCGACAGGACACCGTCGAAAACGCGGGCCGGGTTGAGATCTTCCTGAGTTCCCAGCGGGTAAGCCGGGTCGTCCAGATTGATGCCGAACCGCCCGTTGCGGGGCGGGCGGCCGTTCGAGCCGTTCCGCTCCGTGAACGCCTCGACGTGACCGTCGGCAAACAGAAGGTTCGCCCGGACTCGCTCATTGCGAGCGAGCGTGCCGGCGGTGCTGAGCGGCCCGAAACCGTGCGCGGGGCCGAAGTCCTCGTAATTCTGTACGCCGTACGCGCCGCCGAAGGGGCCGTCGGTCATCGTGCGGACCGTTCGCTGTCCGCGAAACATGTCTTTGCCCTCGACGGCTCCATCGCCCAGGAGCGGCACACGGCCGGGACTCACGCGCGTCATCATGCCGTATCGGAGCGGCCCGAGCGTGGAGCTCACGCGCTTGCGGTTGCCGTTGGGCGAGCGCATCTCCGAGCGCGCCATGTACCACGATTGCGTGTAGTTGGCGTTGTAGCCGCGCTTCACGAGCGAATCCGAGATCGCCAGCGTGAGGCCGCTGCTGGCGCTGCTGGAGCCGGGGTCGAGCTTCTGGTTGTACAGGGCAGGGTTCGAGGGGCAGAGCATCTCGGCCGGCCGGGCCGTTCGGCTGTTCACCAGGTCGGCGATCCAGCCGACGCGGTCCGGGGGGCCGTCGCGGCCGTTGCTGACGTCGGGGTCGAACGAACCGCTGCACAGATACTCGCGGTTCGCCCCCGCATACGCGTAGAAGCCGCGGCCGAATTGCAGGAGGTGCGAGGCACAGACCGTCTCCCGCGCCTGCTCGCGCGCCCGCCGGAGCGACGGCAGCAGGATCGACACCAGGAGGGCGATGATCGCCACAACCACCAGCAGTTCGATGAGCGTGAAGGCCGAAAGCTTCCCCGTGCACCGCCCGTATCGATTCATCAACCGCGTCTCCCTTTGTCGCATGACGGAGAAATCATCCGCCGCCATCTCCCGTAAAGGCCCAGCGCCGCGCACCGGCTTGCGGCCGGGACACGGCGACTGCGCCCCTCGGCTTCCGACCCCTTCAGCAACGACATCAGGCGACCCGGCGACGGCGCAAACCGAGCAAAGCGCCGGCTGCCAGCAGGCCCATCGTCATCGGCTCCGGAATCCGGCCGGGGCTGCCGATGTCGCCGCCCGTCGAAGCCCATGAACCGTAAGCATCGCCGACCGTTGCAAGCACCCAGCTCGTCTGGGCGGTCGTGAAACCGTAATCCGTCGCCGGGATGTTGCAGCTCTTGTACTGCGTCCGCGGCGTGCCGAGGAACGATTGGTCGCCGTACGTCAGGCGATCGGCCAACGCATTGGCGGCATCAAAGATGTTGATCTCATCGTTCCGGCCAAGATTGTACGTGTTGCCTCCGAGGACCTTCACGGAGGCCGGAAGACCCCACGCGGTTCGGAAGTCGCTCGCGGCGACCTCCGTGATGATGAACGACTCGCCCGGAGCGACCGTGCCCAGCGAGCTCAGGCTGAGCGTGCCGGGAACCCGGCTGTCATCGTCGAAGCTCCAGCCCGTCAGGTCGATCGCTGCGGGACTGGTGTTGGTCACCTCAATGAACTCACCGTTCGTCCCTGAATACATCCACTCTGTGATCTCCAGCGCACCAAACGCCGTAGAGCCCGCAAACAAGACCGACACCGCTGCCACGATAATACGCTTCATTGCCGTTCCCATCCTTTCTTGAAACCGCCACAACGTCCGCCGGACCGCACCGACCGCCAACATTGCGGCTGATTATAGAGACACAATCTGTTTAACGGCCGTCAGTTTTCGATTAGTGCCACATTAAGGTTTGGCTAAAACGCATGCCCGGGGTTCCCACCCGTACGGCGCAGGTATGAGGCTGGCACAAAGGCCGACGGGTTTGCCAATCGCGTGTGGGCAAGGCGTGGGCTTCCGCGGCGCAGTCTTGTGGTTCAGATGAGAGATCGGCGTACCGGTCTGCCACCCGGGCAGCTTCCTGATGCCTGTCACCAGAAGACCCCGCTTTCACGCATTGCGGCTTCGAGAGACCGCTCCCGAATCGCCTCCTTGGGTTCGTGACGCCACGCAGACGGGAGCAAGGGCCCGGCTCGAATCCCCTGATGCTGACCGTTGGGACTTCCGAGGTCTTCCGTGCTCGTTCCCTTTCTCCACGCAGCTACATCCCCCGCTTTCGCGCTCACATCTGGGCCGCGTTGAAAACGCCCGGTGCGCAACCGCCGGGTGTGCATGTGAGGTTCGCGCGGGTTATACTGCGCTTGCCCGCGTGGGGTCGGCGGCGATACGGAAGGAGCCTGCCGGGTCGGGGATCTGTTGCTGCCGTCGCGACCGTGCACGCCGCAAGTGCGTAGCCGGCATGCCCGTTCCCCACCTGATTCCACACGGCCGAAGGCCCCACTGCGGCGACGCGGTTTCGCGCGCGGATGCCCGCAAACGCGCCGTCGCGGCCCGGGGTTGATGGCCGCCTTCGACATCGCCAGGGCCTCCGCGCAGGCGCGTGCCGCGAATGATCAGCGGAATGGAAGCGCCGGTAGCTCAGTTGGATAGAGCACGGGAT
>CAZTVU010000050.1:0-8493 GCA_964617025.1 uncultured Planctomycetales bacterium
TGACGATGTCGCTGATCAGAAAGTCCGCCGAGGCTACGCCGGCGAACGATCCGTCGGGCCGCCGGATCGGCATCCCGACCGTGATGATTACCTCGCCCGTCGCCACATCGACGTACGGCGCGGAAAACTCAAGACGCCCGGCCTCCTTCGTCCGGCGGTACCAGTCCCGAGTTCGATGGTCGTACTCCGGCGGGTAGCTTCCGTGCCCGGGGTAGCAGGCGTGCACGCCGTTCTCCAGGCTGACGCACTGCCAGAGCAAGAGTTCCCGGTTGACCGTCCCCGTCGAACGATACGCCGGCAGCATGGCAGACAAGCGCAGGATGTCGCCGGCAACACGTTCCGCGTCCGTCCCCGGTGCGAGGTTGAACACCTGCTCCTCGAACGTCACCGGCAACGGACGCCGGATTCCTCGCTCGTCCACCTGCGCATAGCGAGGCAGGACCACCCGACCGGACGGCAGGTTCGGTCCCTCGCTGTAGTCCCGTGTATGGAAAACCCTTGCCTCCGTAGGCACGGGGCCGGCCAGGCACGCCTCCGCTTCACGGGTCTGGGACTGCACCGTCTGCACAATTCGCTGTCCCGCCTGCCAGATCACTTCCGAACGGTCGTCGACGATCTGCTGAAGCTGCTGCCGGGCGATCTCGATCATCCCCTCGCGCGCCCGCCCCCCCAATTCGCGTCCCAGCCCGCGCATTTCACGATGGTCCAACGCCGCAATGACGATCAGCGGCACCAGGGTGATCGACAGGAGCAGAATGAGCAGTTTCCATCGAATACGCATGGCAGATCCCGATTGGTCCCCGCGGCCGACCGATGCCTTGGGGACAGGGTAGACCCAGGTTGCATACCGCATCGCCGGAAAGCGAAAAAACGGTGAAGCGAGACAGCGGATACACTGCCGTCGGACCGGTTGTCTCGCATCCCGACGCCGGAGCCGCCAGACACCGCGTCAAGAGCCGCCGTTCATAGCTCCATTGCTGTGCGAAGCAGCAACGATTCGAACGCTCCCCAGGCGCAAATCAGCCGGCTACCGCGTACCCGCGCAGAATCGCTCAAAACCGTTGCCGAAGAGCTCGGACACGTCCCGGCGAATCTCGGCCTCGCTCGGCCGCCAGCCGGTCTGCGCCAGATCGGCATACTTGTCCGCGAGCACGTCGGCGATGATCGCCCGCGAGTGGGCCCACTTGTAGATGAGCTGGTCGAGGACGCGGGCGTCCGAATGCTGCGGCGTGAACGACACCCCCAGCAGCTCCAGCCGCTCGCGGGTCATCTCCTCGATGATGCTCGGGTCGTTGAGGAACCACCAGCAGCCGAAGATGTGCAGGTTCGGGTACTTACGGGCCGCCACGCACAGTTCGTGCTGATTCTCGCGCGACAGCATCGTCACGAGAAAACGGTTTTCCGGGAAACGGCTGCACAAGGCATAGATGGACCCCATGTCCGCCCGCCCGACGCCGTCGCCGGCCAGCCGCAGGCCGGGGTTCACCTGTCGCCGCACGCCGATCATCATCGCGAACGGGATATTCGCCCGCCGTGCCACCGGAAGGATGCACCGCTCGATGATCGTCGACCGGACGCTTGCATCCGGGAACACGAACGTGTCGGGGAGGGAAACGGCCATGTACCGCGGCTCGATCCGCTCGATCCAGTCGAGGAGGAAGTGGGTGACGGCATCAATGTCGGACGGGCCGAGATCGCCGCGAGCGTCATAGCCCCAGTCGGTCAATCGCGGAACGCACCGATCCCACTGGTTCAACAGCGGATCGATCCGCAGCGCCGCCGCGAACCGCGCATCCCGCTCCCTGCCGCCGGACGTCCAGACCGGTCGCTCGTCGTCGTCGAACGGATCGTTCGTCATGACGGCGCCTCGGACGTTGGCCTTTCGGAACACCGTGTCGACGTACTCCTCCACGGAGATCGAGGCGAAGTGCCGGCGGGCGGCGGCCAGGTCGCGTTTGCCCACATCCAGGCCTAGGGCGTGCAGGACCGTCAGAACGCCTCGGCAGGCCTCCGAGATCGGCGAGCGGTCCACAAACAGATGCTGCCAGATGTAGTCCGCCTGCCGCCGCTTGTCCATCGCCCAGAACCGCTCATACGGCATGGGCGCCACGCGGAACACCTCGGCGACCAGGTAATGGTAGGTGAGCAGCTCATCGAGCCCCCAAAGCAGCAGCCTTCCGAAGCGCGGGGAGTAGATGTGCGTGTGGATGTCCAGAACGGGCGTGGATTCGACCACACGGCGAACCAGTTCGCGCTGCTCGTCTTGATCGGCCGCCACGGCCATACGATGAACCTCCCAAGCCGCCCCGCGATCCCCTCACCAATCCAGGCCGCCCTTGAGCGGCTTCTTTCGCTTCGCCTTGGGTTTCTCGGGCTCCGGCGAAGCGGTCTCCGGGCCCGTGTACTCGGGCATGGCGGCGACCTGCTTGATCGACAGCGAGATCCGCCGGGCGTCCTCGTCCACGCTGAGGACCTTCGCCTGAACCGTCTGCCCGATCTTCACGACCTCTCCCACGCTGCGGACGTGGGTGTCGCTCAGCTCGCTGATGTGAACGAGGCCCTCCACGCCGGTCGTCAGCTCGACGAAGGCACCGTAGTTCTCGATGCGCTTGACCACGCCCTCCACCAGCGAATTCGCCGGCCACCGCGCGGCGGCCCCCAACCACGGGTCGTCGCCGGCCCGCTTGAGGGACAGGCTGATGCGCTTTCTCTCGAGATCGATCGCCATCACGCGGACCTTGACGACGTCCCCGACATTGACGATTTCGCGCGGGTGGGCAATACGCCGTTCGTAGGTCATCTCGCTGATGGGGATGAGCCCTTCGACGCCGTCCTCGAGCTGCGCGAACGCCCCGAATCCCTCCAGCTTGACCACACGGGCGCTGACCACCGTATCGACGGGCCACTTCGTCGCCGCGTCCGCCCACGGATCCGGCATCGCCTGCCGGAGGCTCAGCGAGATGCGCCGCGACTCGCGGTCCACCTTGACGATCATGACCTCGAGCCGCTGGCCGATGCGCACCACGGTGTTCGGGTCCTCCGTGCGGCCGTGGCTCATCTCCCGCACGTGGAGGAGGCCGTCCACGCCGCCGATATCCACGAAAGCCCCGTACGGCATGATCGACTTGACCACGCCTGTCACCAGAGACCCCTCCGTCAGCGACGCGAGAGCGTTCTCGCGAGCCTGCTCCGCCTCCAGTTCCAGCACCGCCCGACGAGATACCGTGATGCTCCTCTCCTCCGCGTTGACGTCGATCACCTGACACTTCAGACGTCGGTTCACATAGGGGGCGAGATCCTCCACGCGGACCAGCTCGATGTGACTGATCGGCATGAAAGCGCGAATTCCGTCCACGTCGAGCTCCAGGCCGCCCTTGTTGTGCCCCGTGACACGACCGTCGACGATCTGCCCCTCGTCCAGCGATTGCCACGTGGCGGCCGTCACGGCCCCCTTTCGCGACAACAGGAGCAGCCCGTCGCCACGGTCGTAGCCCTCAATTGTCACCTCGACCATGTCGCCGACCTGCGGGAGCGGCTCGTCCTCAAACGCGCTGGTTGACAGCACGCCTTGGCTCTTTCCGCCCATGTCCACAAAGATGTCGTCCTTGTGGATGGCGATCACCTGCCCCCGCCGGACCCCCGGGGCCGAACCTACTGGGCCCCCCGGGCCGGCGTCGAGGAAGCTTCCGGTCCCGAGATCGCCCAAGGCGTCCTCGAGCTCCCGCTGCAGCATGGCGTCAAGGCCCTCCGAGGTCCCCGCCTGGTCAACACCGCCGTTCCCCGCATCTGAGCCGCTCATATCGCGTCCTTGTGCAATTCGGATCGTAAAGAGTGTGTGATGACCGCCGCTCTCCGGGCCGTGTACGGCCTGCCCCGGAACAGGCCGCTCAGCGAGTGTTCGGTGTGCTCCTGTGCCGCTTCCCCTGAGCCGTCCGATCCACACCCGTCGGCCGGGTCGCGCGGCAAGCCCCATCGGCTTGATATTGGTAGCCGCTTATGCCTTTTTTGTCAAGCCGAGCGACACGCCTTTGCGCCCGGAACTGCAAAACGACGGGAACTCCCTTACGATACCGGGAAAGTCGGGCAGGCGGCGGCCTGCCGGCGGTCCCATACGTGAGGTGATCGGATGCGACGTGCGAGCTGGGTGTTGCTGGCGGCGTGGTGCGGGTGCGTGATCGGCGGCGGATGCACGACGGAACCCCGCTCGTCGCCCGGGGCCGTTCTGGACGTGTACTTTTCGCCGAACGGCGGCTGTACGCAGGCCGTTGTCCGAGAGCTGACGGCCGCCACGGCCAGCGTCCGCATCCAGGCGTACTCCTTCACGTCGGCGCCGATCGCCCAGGCCGTCGTCGAGGCCCGCAGGCGGGGCGTGGCGATCGAGGTCGTCCTCGACAAGAGCAACCGCACGGACAAATACACCGCGGCGACCTTTCTGCGAAACCAGGGCGTGGATGTTCGGATCGACGCACGGCACGCCATCGCCCACAACAAGGTGATGATCATCGACGATCGAGTGGTGATCACCGGCAGTTTCAATTTCACCCGGGCGGCGGAGGAACGCAACGCGGAAAACTTGCTGATCATTCGCAACGCACCCGGGGTGATCGAGCGATACCTTGCCAACTTCCGCACCCATCAACAACACAGCGAGCCTTACGAAGGCCCGGGACGACCCGCGTAAGGCACCCTTCCACGGAGCGCCTGATCGCCCCGCTGCGGGGGCGGCGAATTCGGCTTCGTCGTGCGTATGCTGCGGAGTATACACGAGATGTAGAAACCGCCCGAGGTCGCGACTCGGCGCGCGGGCGACCCACCGATTTCCATGCCGTTCCGAATCGCGGTGTCACGATGTCCGCACCGCCGATTGGGTGCCGCGGGTCCGTCACAACGGCGCCCCTCTGGACGGCGACGGTGGATTGCCGTTACCATAGCGCCAGGATGCGGCAGGCGATGTCGCACGCGATTCGCAGCGGGCCGCCGGGCGGGCACTTGTCGCAAACGTGTCTGCGCCCCGCGAAAGCCCCTCGGAGGCCGATGCAGCCCGCGAATGACGCCGCCATGGCCCGGGACCGGCCGACGAGCGAGAATCGAACGCACGCGGACGTGTAGGATCCAGCGGACGACGGACATGACGAATTGCGCGGCTGAAACGGCAAAGAAGGGCCGCACCGCACACCCGTGAAGCAGGAGGCTTCCCGATGACACCGGAAACGGATACGACCGCGGGCACGGATGCCGCCGCGACGGCTCCGCCCGCGGGCTGGCCCGCCCGATGGACGCTGGCCACGCTGGCGGGCATACTCGTCAGTCTGCCGTTCGGATGGCTCCTCGCGACGGCCGCGATGCTGCCTTTTTACCTGGGCCTGTTCTTTTTCGCGCTCTTCGGACTCGTCATCGGAGCGGTCCTCTTTCGCGTGGCCCGGCCGGCCGTCCCGATCGCGCGACCGCCGCTGATCGTGGGCGGCATGGTGACCGTCGTGGCGACGCTTGCGGTTTCCATCGTCGTCGAGCACCAGAACCTCTTCGGCGACGCCGTGCGCAAAGTGCGGGAAAGCTACCGCATGCTCACCGAGGAAGAGCTTGCCCGCATCGAGGTCGACACGCCGGCCGAGGTGCGCGAGTACCTGGCCCGCCACTATCCTCCGGGAGGGCCCGTCGGATACCTCCGGTGGGCACGGCAATCCGGCCGCATGGAACTGCAAAGGACGCCGCACGGGCGGACGATCACGTTCCTGCTTCGGCAGCGTCCTTTGGGATGGACGCTCCGCGTGACGATCTGTGCGGGCCTCCTCACCTTTGGCGTCATGTCGCAGGTCCTCACGCTGGCGAATCCCCGCTTCCGTCCTGCCGACGGCAATGCAACCGACGCGTTGCCGCTTCGCGAGGCCCCTGCGCAGCAGCAATGCGAATGACCGAACCGATTCCAGAACCCTGCCGCCTCGCGCTCTCCATCGACGAGGCGACGCTGAGCGAGATTCAGGACGGCCTCGCCGTCTCCACGCGAAGCGACGTGGGCATCGTCGGCGAGCACGGACGTCTCCTCCTGCCGCCGCAACCGGGCAACGCGCTTGGCGAACTGTTTGCGGCGTCCGACGCGGCGGCCGCCGATCAACGTGCTCGCTTCGAGACGACGGCAACGTCGCTCGGTGATCCGCGTCCGACCTGGATTGATGATGCCCATCTGCGACTCAGCCACGTGATCGTCCCGATCACGGCGGGCAAGTGCCGCCTCGGCACCGTCGTGATGGGCGACCGCCCCGCGCAGCCGTGGGATGCGGACCACGTGGAACGGCTCGCCGCGCGCTGGGGCCTGAATCCCGCCGCCCTCGCCGACGCCGCCGGCCGATGCGGTCCCTGGACCGAACACGAACGGCGGACGGCGATGGAGCTGGGCGCGGTCACTGCCTCCATGCTGGCCCGGCTCTGCCAGCAGGAACAGCAGCTTCAGGACCGCATGGAGGAGCTGTCCGCCGTATATGACGTGGCCGGCATGCTGACGGGCATGCGGAATCTGCAGGAGATCCTCAACCAGACCGCCCGCAAGGTCTGCGAGGTGATGCAGATGAAGGGATGCAGCATACGGCTCTATGACCGCCGAACCGACGAGCTGGTGATCAAGGCAGTGCACAACCTCTCCGACGCCTATCTGCGGAAGGGTCCCGTGATCGCCGCGAACCATCCCGTGGACGTCCTCAAGGGCAAGATGGTCTACATCGAGGACGTCCCCAACGACCCCCGCGTCAAGTATCCGGAGGAGGCCCGCCGCGAAGGGCTCGTGAGCTGCCTGGTCTGCGGTATGGTCCATCACGGCCAGCCCGTGGGAGTCATCCGCGTGTACACGGGCGCCCCGCACCGGTTCAGCCGCTTCGAGAGAATGCTGCTTCGCGCCATCGCCGACCAGGCCGCCGTCGCGATCATCAACGCACGGCTCTACGAGGCGGCCGTCGAGGCCGAACGCACCGACCGTCAACTCAAGTACGCCGGCGACGTCCAGCGCCGGATGATCCCCGCCGCCCCCCCGAACTGGCCGGGCGCCTCGTTCGGCTGCCTCTACATGCCCAGCCGGGAGGTCGGCGGCGACTTCTATGACTTCATCGAACTGCCCGGGCGAAACCTGGGCATTGCCGTCGCAGACGTGATCGGCAAGGGCGTACCGGCGGCGCTGATGATGGCCTCGCTCCGCTCGGCCCTGCGCGTCTACACCTATCACATCTACGACGTCGAGCGGATCATCGCTCAGGTCAACGAACACATGTGTCGTGAGATGAAGTCGAACGAGTTCGCGACCGTGTTCTACGGCGTACTGATGCCCGGGGCCCGCCGGCTGACCTACTGCAACGCGGGTCACGAGCCTCCCCTCCTGCTGCGGGACGGGCAGATTCAGACGCTCGAAACCGGCGGCATGGCCGTGGGTGTGGCGAGGGGGCAGGCGTTCGAGAAGGGCGTGGTCGAGCTGCGACCGGGGGACGTGCTGCTGATGTGCACCGACGGGGTCGTGGAATCCATGAATTTTGCGGAGGAGGAGTTCGGGCGTCAGCGTCTGCGGGAGTCCTTCCAGCGGCACGCCCACCTCGACCCGAACCAGATCGCGAAGAACATTCTGTGGGATGTTCGCCGTTTCATCGGCTTCAGCGACCTTGCCGACGACATGACAATGGTGATCGTCAAGGTCAACGGGAGCTGACGAAGCGGCGGAGAAGAGACCGCAACGACCGGCCTTCCCGCGCCGCTTCGCCGTCGACTACCGCTCCGCGATTCGTCGGGGCGCGTCGCCGCTCACCACCGCCCGGATTTCACCACCTGCGGCTTGGGCATGTCCTTGATGGAGTCCAGCGACTTCTGCAGCATGTCCTCCGGCAGCGGGAAGTCCTTCAGCTTGCCCTCGAAGTATCGCTGATACCCCGTCAGATCCATCAGCCCGTGGCCGCTCAGGTTGAAGAGGATGACCTTCTCCTTGCCCTCTTCCTTCGCCTTTCGGGCCTCGGAAACCACACAGGCCAGCGCATGGCTCGTCTCGGGGGCCGGAATGAGCCCTTCCGTCCGAGCCCACAGCACGGCCGCTTCGTAGCACTCCGTCTGGTGGAAGGCCCGCGGCTTCAGCAGGCCCTCGACGATCGCCTGACTGATCAGCGGCGCCACGCCGTGATAGCGCAGCCCGCCCGCGTGAATCGGCGGCGGCACGAACCGGTGTCCGAGCGTATGCATCGGCATCAGCGGCGTCGTCCCGGCCGTATCGCCGAAGTCGTACGCGAACGGGCCGCGAGTCATCGTCGGACAACTGGTCGGCTCGCAGGGATAGATCGTGATGTCCGCGCCGGCAATCTTGTCCGCCACGAACGGGAACGCGAGGCCCGCGAAGTTGCTCCCGCCGCCGACGCACCCGGCCACGATGTCCACCTTTTCCTCGCCGATCTTGGCCAGTTGCTTCTTGGCCTCCAGGCCGATGATCGTCTGGTGCAACAGGACGTGGTTGAGCACGCTGCCGAGCGAATA
>CAZTVU010000050.1:8503-10893 GCA_964617025.1 uncultured Planctomycetales bacterium
CCCGTCTCGTCGGTCACTGCGGCCTCGATCGCCTCGCTGATCGCGATGCCGAGGCTGCCCGGCGTGTCGGGCATCTCGTCGAGGATCGCCTGCCCGGCCCGCGTCTCCGTGCTCGGGCTGGGTACGCAGTGCGCCCCCCACGTCTCCATCATCAGGCGTCGGTACGGCTTCTGGTCGAAACTGATACGCACCATGAACACCTTGCATTCGAGGCCGATCAGGGCGCACGCGAAGGCCAGCGCACTGCCCCATTGGCCGGCGCCGGTTTCGGTGGTGATGCGCTTGATGCCGAAGGCCTTGTTGTACCACGCCTGCGCGACCGCGGTGTTGGGCTTGTGGCTGCCGGGCGGGCTGACACTTTCATCCTTGTAGTAGATGCGGGCGGGCGTCCCCAGCGCCTTCTCCAGGTACTTCGCCCGGCGCAGCGGCGTCGGTCGCCAGCGGTAGAGGATGTCCAGCACCGGGTCGGGAATCGTGATCCATCGCTCGGTGCTCACCTCCTGTTCGATCAGGTTCATCGGAAACACCGGTGCCAGCATGTCCGGCGAGATGGGCTTGCCGTCGGGGCCCAGCGGCGGCTGCATCGGCGTGGGGAGGTCAGCCGCCAGGTTGTACCACTGGCGCGGGATTTCGCCTTCGCTCAGAAACACCTTGACGTCCATCGTATCACCTTTCTCGCTTGGTCCGAACGGCCGCTCGACAATGAGCAACACGGGGATGAGTATACCGAGGGACCGGTGCACGCTGCAAGAAAGCTGCCTTCCCTGGTTCAATGGTCGCGGCGAGAGACTTGCGCAAAAGCGAAGAGATACCGCAGCGAACCGGGCCGGACGAGAGCGTGGCCTCCCTTTCTCGACGCCCCCATCGGCAATGCGGAGGGCATATAGTAGAGCCGACGCCTCGTCGGCATGCGACAGGTCCCGCCGGACCCGCCGGTGGCAGCCATCACGGCCGAGGAGTATCGTGCAAAGCGTGAAGCAAGGCCGGTGAGGGCACCGGCCTCACTCTGCGCGTAGAGCCGACGCCCCGTCGACAATCCGGAAAGCACGCTTGCGGCCAACGGAGGGTGCGGCGATGACGGTGAGTTCAGACTTTGCCTCCGGCTCAGCAATGCGCCACTCTATCGATAAAGGCGCGGGCCTTGACGACTCTCCGAAGAACGCGATCCCGGAACGTGGGACACGACCGCAGGCCGCCGCGCTCGAATCCAGCCAAGCCGCCTTTGTGGTCCGCCCCTGCCTCGCGGCGCCCACGACGCAGGGGCCGCACAGAAACCATATGAGATCGGCGCGGGACGACCCCCGCGTTTCACCAGTTGCCGCACGCTTTGCCGGTGTTATCCTGTCGGCCGCATGAGCGATCCTCCACCGATGGCGCACAGTGTCGTCGAGATCCACCTGTATGCCGCCGTAATCCCTTGTCGAGCGTGCTCCGGGCGAGGCTTTGCCGTCACGGCATGGCGACTCGGCGAGGCCGATGCACCACGGCAGGCCGCGTTCTCAATCGCCTGCAGGACATGCCCGCACTCGGAATCGTTCGATGTCCGCCTGCCCGCCGAGCGGGAGATCGAATCGGCCGGGGCTCGGCGGCTTCCCGTCGTCATCAACCCGATCGGACGCCGCTCCGAGCTGATCGATGTGGCCCAGTGGCTTGTGTTGTACCGGCTCGCCGTCGACCGGGCCGAAAAGGTCCCCGTCCGGGCGCTCTCCCGGGCAATCCAGATCGAGGCGGGTCAATGCCTCGATGAGGCGCTTCGATTCTACCCGCCGGACACCGACGTCCCGCCGTCGGAGGCATTCTTCGCTGCCGACTCCCTCGAACGATTCCGCGACCATCCGCACCTGTTCGCCCGACAGAGGCTGATCGACCTGCGGGCCGGGTTGCCCACGTCCTCGGTGAACCCGCCGCTGCCCGTTTCGCTCGACCGACCGCTCGACACGAAGTGGTGGATCCCATGACGATCTGCGCAATGCTCCTGCCGCTGCTTCTCGGCCCGCCGCCGACGTTTGCCGCCGCGCCGGCATCCGTGCCGGTGACGACACCGGCGGCCGCGACGACGAGTGCCCCCCTCGCCCGCGCGGCACTGCGCGGGCGGCTGGCCGAACTCGACAGGTTGCTGGCCCGCCATCGCATGGACGGAGACATCCGCACGCACCTGCTGTTCCGCCGCGCGCATGAGCCGTACACTCGCGCCGCGCTGACCTGCCTGGTGCAGGCCGAGCGACTGATACACGGCTGGGACGCAGAGGGAAGGATCGAGGACGCGGAGAAACTCCTCCGCTGGTGCGATGTGGCCGTTGCCCGGTCTCCGCACCGCGAGGGGTTCGGCGGCCCTCACCCGGTTGAGGGGCAGGCGACGATCGCCGACGAAGCCCTGATACGCCATCCGA
>CAZTVU010000050.1:10924-11139 GCA_964617025.1 uncultured Planctomycetales bacterium
TCGGGTCCGGTCAAGGGCGACGAAGATCTCTCCCGCGAGCTGGATCTTGCCGCCTGTCTTGGCGTGCCTTGGTTCGTGGATGCCAGATCGGGGGTGGGCGCGGAGGCGGCCGAGGCGCTGGCGAAGCGAGGCGAGTTCGCGGACGTGCGGTATACACGGGCTGTTCCGACAGGAACCGACATGCACGACATCGGCGCCGTCGGCCGCGTGGTCGT
>CAZTVU010000050.1:11179-13312 GCA_964617025.1 uncultured Planctomycetales bacterium
TGTCAGTTGTGGCTGTCGGCGATCTCGTGCCGGGCGCCGATCCTCATCGACAACGATCAGGGCCGCGCCTGGGAGCGTCCGTGGTTCGTGGAAGCGGCCGCCCATGTTGCCCTCGACCTGCGGCGGCTGCAGGGAGAGATCGCGGCCTTCCCGGGGACAACGGATGTCGCCGTGCTCTCCGCGCCCGGCCCCGGTGAAACTCCGCGCGGAGCAGGCCCGCTTCAGCGACGGTATCCTCGCGTGAGCGTCTGCGAGCCGGAGCGCCGTGCGACGCGATCGACCGACCTTGACGCCGTCGTTGCCCACGCCCTGGCGGATGCCCAGTTGCCGGCTGACTGGATCGACGTCCGGGACGTGGCCGCTGCCGGGACCCTGCGGTATCGCGCACTCGTCCTCATCGGGCTCGATCGTCCGTCGCCCGAAATCACCGACGGCATTCGCCGATATCGCGACAACGGGGGGATCCTGCTCGGCGTCGGCCCGTGTCTGAGCGGCCTGCCCCGCTCGGGGCGCGGCGCCATTCGATTCGACCTTGAGGTGGCTCCCGGCGCCGTTGGCGCCCTGTGCGACTACCTCTCGCGTTTGCGGCAACGCCGAACGATTCTTGCCGAACAGATCGTGCCCACCGCTCCGGACGGTCGGCCGATCCCCGGCCTGATCACCGACACCGCCCGGGACGGGGAGGGCCGGCCCATCGTGTGCCTCGTCAATCACTCCGATCAGTCGCGCGCCGTCGTGTTCGGGCAGACCGCACGCCCCGTCGTCGGCCGTGCCCACGATTTGATCGGCGACCAATCCATCGACCTGCGGACGCCGCCGTCGCTGCCGCCTCATGCCGTCTGGCTCCTGCGGCTGTCGACGCCGCAATGACCCCGCCTCCGGTCACATATTCGGGCGGGCGTCTTTTCGGCTGCGCGATGCGCCAAGCCCATTCTTGCACCCTCCCGGCCTGTTGTCGCAGGTTGCCGACCTTGCCCTTCCAGGAGGCGCGGAGCAAAGACGTTTCTCGCCTTCCCCCGCCCCGCACCTGCTTGCCTCTCCGTCGCGGCGGCTCCAAACAACGGAGTTTCCTTATTCGACCCTCATTGGTACACTAAGCCCCCGATCACGCCGGCGGGACGCGGGTGTCCGCGCCGGGGCAACTGCCAAACGAAAGGACGGACCATGGGTGACCGAAACAGTGTGACCCGTCGATCGTTCCTCAAGGGGGTGTCGGCCGCCGTAGCCGCCCCCTATTTCGTCCCGGCGTCCGCGCTGGGGCGGGGCGGCTGGAAGGCCCCGAGCGAGCGAATCACGGTCGGATTCATCGGGATCGGAAACATGGGCGGCGGCCATCTTGGCGGCTTCCTCGATGACAAGCAGGTCCAGGTGATCGCCGTCTGCGACGTCGACGCCGTCAAGCGCGGCAATGCGAAGAAGCAGGTCGAGGAGAAGTACGCCGCCGATCGGCAGGCCGGCACGTTCAAGGGCTGCGACGAGTACAACGAGTTCGAGCGTCTGCTGGAGCGAAAGGACATCGACGCCGTCCTGATTGCCACGCCCGACCACTGGCACGCGATCATCGCGTGCGCGGCGGCCCGGGCCGGCAAGGACATCTACTGCGAGAAGCCGTTGACGCTGACGGTCCGCGAGGCCTGGGACATGGTCGCGGCGATGCGACGATACGGCCGCGTGTTTCAGACCGGCAGCCAGCAGCGCAGCGAGAGCAACTTCCGCCTCGCCTGCGAACTGGTCCGCAGCGGGCGGATCGGAAAGGTGCTGACGGTCCATGTCAACGTCGGTCCCCCGTCCCAGGAGAAATACCTGCCCGAGGAACCCGTCCGCGAGGGCCTCGATTGGGACCGCTGGCTGGGCCCGGCTCCCTGGCAGCCGTACAACGCCGAACGATGCAGCGGCAACTACGGCGGCGGCTGGCGGCAGATCCGCGACTACTCCGGCGGCATGATGACCGACTGGGGCGCCCACCACTTCGACATCGCCCAATGGGGCCTGGGTATGGACGGGCATGGGCCCGTCGAGATCATTCCCCCGGATGGCAAGGAGTATCCGAAGCTGACGTACAAGTACGCCAGCGGCGTCGTGATGTATCACTCGGACAAGGCCCCCGGCGACCACAGCGTCAACGGCATCCTC
>CAZTVU010000050.1:13379-20272 GCA_964617025.1 uncultured Planctomycetales bacterium
AGACGCCGCTCGGGGCCAACGACGTCCACCTGTACGAGAGCCCCGGCCACCGGCAGGATTGGATCAACTGCATTCGCAACCGCAAGCGCCCGATCTGCGACGTTGAGATCGGTGCCAGCACCATTACCGTCTGCCATCTGGGCAACATCGCATACTGGCTCGGTCGGCCGCTCAAGTGGGACCCGGTCAAGAAGGAAATCCTCGGTGACGTCGAAGCAAGCCGCTGGCTGGATCGACCCAAACGCGCCCCGTGGCGCCTGTAACGAAAAGGAGAACCGCATAATGACAAAGACATACGCGTGGGTGAAGGTCGCGATGCTCGGAGCGCTTGTATTGGCGACCCTCGGTTGCGCCGGGCCGGACCGTGCGGTGTGGGCCTCGCCGGCGGCCGTCGCCGAGAGACAGAAGGAGTACACGGCCGAGATCGACAAGCTGCTGCCCGGCATGGGCGCGGCGAAGATCGAGGATCGTAAGGACGCGCAGATGGCCCTCGAGAAAATGTGCGTTGCGGCCGGCGCTCCGGGCAGGGAGGTCGATCGCATCGCCCTGTCCAAAGCCATGCTCTCCCGCGCAGGCATGGAGACCGCCAAGCCGGCCCGCGTGTGGATCCTCCGGAAGATCGAGCCGCTGGGTCGCAGTGAGGCCGTGGCGGGGCTCGCGGCCCTCTTTCGCGACAAGGATCCGGAGATTCGCGAGCTGGCGCGGCGCGCCCTGCAGAACAATCCATGCCCCACGGCCGCAGCCGCCCTGCGTGCCGAACTGGCCGTCTGCCAATCCGATCCCTGGCGCGTCGCCCTGATCAACGCCCTCGGCGCCCGGCGCGATGCGGCCAGCGTCCCGGAATTCATCAAACTGGCCGAAAGCAACATGGACAGCGTTGCCACGGCCGCCGTCTGGGCGCTGGGGCGCGTCCGCAACGACGCGGCGATCGACGCCCTGGCTCGCCTGTTGAAGTCCGCTCGACCGGCCGTGCGGGCGGAGGTGACGGATGCCTGCCTCCATTGCGCCGAGGAGTTGCTCGCTCGCGGGGCCAGGGGCCGGGCGGCAAAGATCTACGAGGAGCTCAATGCCCCGTCGCAGCCTGAGAGCGTCCGCATCGCCGCCGTCCTGGGGCTCGCCAAGGCGCGCGGGGAGGAGGCGGTGCCGACGATGGTCAGGCTCCTTGACGGCGACGACGCCCATATGCAGCTTGTGGCCGTCGAGAGCCTTGTGGCGATCCCGGGCGATGGTGTGACCACGCGGCTGGCGGCGACACTCGACGGCGCGAAGCCCCCCACGCAAGCCCTGATCCTCGACATCTTCGCCCGACGAGGGTGTCCGAAGGCCCTGGCCGCCGTCACGAAGTCCCTGGATGCTCCCGACCCGACCGTGCGTCTGGCTGCCTTGCACGCGATGAAAAGCGTCGGCAACGCATCCTCGGTACCGCTGCTTGCCCGAAGGGCAGCCACCGCCACGGGCGACGAGGGTGCGGCCGCCTACGCCAGCCTGGCGCACCTCAAAGGCGCAGACGTCGATGAGGCGATCGTGACGGCGATCCCCGCGGCTGATGCGCCGATGCGCGCTGTGCTCATTCGCGCGGCGGGCGACCGTCGGATTACGGCGGCGGCGCCCGCGATCACGGCCGGCATCGCCGATCCACACGAAGGCGTACGGATCGCGGCCATTGCCGCGCTCGGCGCGACCGGCTCGCCGGAAGATCTCCCGAAGCTTTTGGGCGTCGTCGCCAGGGCCCAGGACGAGGCCACGATCAAGGCGGGCGAATCGTCGATTGCGGCGCTGGCCATGCGGATCAACGAGGAACCCAGGCGGGCGGCACCCGTTGTCGCCGCGATGAAGGATGCGACACCGCAGGCCAAGGCGGCCATGATTCGCGTGCTCGGTCGGCTCCAGGGCGACGAGGCCCTGGCGGCGGTGCGAGCGGCGTCCAGGTCCGACGACAAGGCGGTAAAGGATGCCGCCGCAGAAGCGCTCGCGAGGTGGCCCGCCGTTTACTGTACGACGTGGCTCTTCAGCGGGCCCTACAAGCAGGAGGGCAAGAAGCACACCGATCTCTTCGAGATCGAGTTTCCGCCTGAAAAGACCGACGCCGACGTCCAGTGGACGGAACTCAACCCGAACCGCAAGGAGAAGTCCGTCATCGAGCTTCACCGGCGGATGAAGGACACCGACTGCTGCGGCTACGTCAAGGCCGTGGTCATTGCAGAAAAGGAGCAGGAGGTGCAGCTCCTGTTGGGGAGCGATGACGGCCTCAAGGTATGGATCAACGGCAAGGTCGTCCACGCCAACAACGCCACCCGCGCCTGCAACTGCGGCGAGGACAAGGCGCAGGCAACGCTCGCCAAGGGCGAGAACACTCTGCTCATCAAGGTGACGCAGGGCGGGGCCGACTGGTCCTTCTGCTGCGGCTTCCGCGCCCCGGACGGCGGGCCGCCCGAGGGTCTGAAGTTCAAGGCGAAGTAGGCGTTGCGGCCGCGCGACGGTCGTTTGGGCAATGCCCACCCCAGGCCGCGGGTGGGCATTGCCGCTTAGGGTGGGAGCGACGCGATGAGCGACGTACAGCCCGGAGAGCCTGTCCCGACGCAAAGCGATGGCATGGGCGGCTCCGTCGCGCGTTTCTTGCTCTGCATCGTCATCGCGGCGGCCCTTGCCGCGATCGGCCTCGCGGCCCGCTGGCCCTTCTGGGACAAGCGCGGTCAGATGGACATGTTGCTGTTCGCCTACTGGGGCGACCAGATGACGCGCGGCACCTTCGCCAACGCCTACAGGCCGGTCCGCAAGCCCGGCGATTTTCGCTTTCCGCCGGGGTGGCCCGACGCCTCCAATTACCCGCCGGGCAACCTCTACGCCTGCGCCGCGGCCGCGAAGGTGTTCAAGCAGCGAACGGGCCGGACCCTGGACGGCATGACGATGATGCAGGGGTTCTCCGGCTTGCCGGGCGTGCCGATCTCCCGGCAGTTTCTCCGAACCTTCAAGGCGCCGGCCGTCTTTGCGGACATCGCCACGGGCGTCGCGCTCTTCCTCTCCCTACGCCGGAGGGTCGGCACCGCGTGGGCCGCCACGGTCGCCGCCTTGTTTCTGCTGCAGCCGGGCGTGATCTACAACTCCGCCCGCTGGGGGCAGGTCGATGCGATCCACACCCTCTTTATGGTCCTCTCGCTCGAGTTCGCCGCCCGGCGCCGTTACGTCGCGATGAGCGGATGCGCCATCCTCGCCCTGCTTTGCAAGATGCAGGCCATCCTGCTCGCCCCGGTCTGGGGACTGTGCCTCCTTCTTGGAAGCGGGCGATCAGCGCCCCAGGATCCCCAAACCGACTCGCTGTCCGCTCGCCTCCGCGACGCTGCAACCCCCGGCCGCCTCGGCCGGATCCTCGTGGCCGTCCACGTCGCGGCCGCCCTTGCCGTCGCCGTCTGTGCCCCGTTTTTCGTCGGCGGCGCGGGCAAGGAGCTCGTCGAATCCTACACGAAGGCGATCGGCAGCTACCCATACGCATCCGTCAACGCCTTCAACCTGTGGAGCATCCCCTGGCCGCTTCGTGGACCGAATCCCGAAAACTGGACGCCCGACACCCTCCGTCGCGGCGGCCTCTCCCTGCACGCGATCGGGCAGATCCTGTTGCTCACGGGCATCGGCCTCGTCGTCGTCCGCACCCTTCGCCGGCCGGAAGCGATCGAGAGCCTCCGCTGGGCGGCCGTCGCACTCTGTCTGGTCTTCTTCACGCTGCCGACGCAGATCCACGAACGATATCTCCACCCGGCCGTCGGCGTCGCCGCCTGGGCGTTCGTTCCGCGATGGTGGTGGTGGCCGCTCTGGCTGGGGATCGGGCTTGTATATGCCGTCAATCTGATGTGGTTCCTTCCGTTTGAGCCCGACTGGGTGGCCAGATCCTTCGTGACATGGTTCGTCAATGCGAACTTCTACGGGTACTGGCCCAGCCAGACTTGGGGGCTCCTGATCACCCTCCTTACCGTCGCTACGCTCGCCATGCCGCTGCGGCTCTGGCGCGCGTCATGTCGGAGGGCCCGATGATGCCAGCGGCTTCCGTTCGGGCGACACTCGCCCTGCTCCTTGCTGTCCGGATCCCGGCGGCTCGAGCCGCCGCCCCGTCGACCTCCGCGGCCGCCCCGCAAAGGAGCACCACGCGCCCGCCGCGGAGTCTTCGTGAGGCCGTCGCATGGCTGGAGGTCAAGTCCTTCGAGATGATTCGGGCCTGTCGCCGGACGATGGCGAACGGCGTCGCGGCGTTTCCGCCGCAGGTCGGCACCGGGTACGAGGCATTCTGGTTGCGGGATTACGCCTACATGCTCGAGGGCAAGATCGAGGCGTTCACATGGCAGGAGCTTCAGGAGGCCTGCGACGTATTCCTGGAGGCCCAGCGGTCCGATGGGGCGATGGTCGACGCCGTCAAGTTTGATGGGACCCCGGTCTATATGCCGGGAATGGGAACCCTGGGTCTCCACCCCGTCGCAGACGGCTCCCAGTTTGCCGTATCCGTCGCATGGCACACGTGTCTTCGCACGCGGGATACCGCTCGCGCACGCGCCGCATTGCCAAAACTCATCCGCGCGATGGATGCCGTGCCTCGAAATCCCGCAACGGGGCTCGTCCACATCCGCCCGGGCGATCCGCAGGACCGTTGCCCATACGGCTTCACCGACACCGTCCGGAAGCAGGGAGACGAGCTGTTCTGTTCGTTGCTGCTTGTCGAGGCCGACCGGCGTCTGGCGGGCCTGCTGCGTTTTGTGAACCGCAACGACGAGGCGCGGGCCCGGGAAAGCGATGCGGATCGCGTCGCCGACGCGATCAATCGCGTCTTCTGGGACGAGCAGGTCGGTCTCTACAGGGCGGCCACCGTTCGCTGCCGGGAGCACGACATCTGGGGTTCGGCCTTCGCGGTGCGGCTCGACGTGGCGGACGTCACGAGGTCCCGCCGCATTGCAGCCTATTTCAAGGAGCATTACCACGAGATCGTCAAGCGCGGCCAGGTACGCCACCTGCCCGGAGGCGTATACTGGGAACAGGCCGGCGAGCGCGACCGGTACCAGAACGGGGCCTACTGGGCCGTTCCCGTGGGCTGGTTTGTCTACGCGCTCGACCTCGCCGACGCCGGGATGGCCGACCAAACCGTCATCGACCTCGTCCGGGATTTCATGGAGCAGGAAGACGTGAACGAGTGCATCAACGACGGCTACCGGAACGTGTCCCGATACGTTGCCAGCGCCGCCCTGCCGCTCGAAGGCATACGGGCCATGCTGGCTCGTCGCGAGGCCGTGGCCGCGTCGAGGGCCTCTCGTTGAATCCGAAACCGTTTGCCGCCGGACCGGGTCTTCTCCGTCCTTGCATAACGCAACGACGGAAAAGCGAGAAAGCGAAAAACCGGAAAAGCGAAAAGCTGCGCTCCGAGGGCCGTATCGGAAATACACCTGCGGTGCGGTAGTGAGTGCACTACATCATCAATCGTCTTTCGTTTTCTCGCTTTCTCGTTTTTCCGCTATCCAGCGTTGCCATACGCAACGCTGGGGTCTACGCCACATCAGCGGTCCACCCGGTCGAGCATCTGGCCGACGGCGAACAGCGTAAGATCCTCGAGCATCACCCGCGTGCGATTCGTCAACTGCACGCGCATGGCGTTGATGACCGCGCGAATCGCCCTCGCCCGCGACGGGTCCGGACCGATCGCCCGATCCACCGCACAGAGCGCGCTGAGCGAATGGTCCGCGTCCGTCGCCCCGCGCGTGCAGATTTCCTCGACAAGCACACGGTCGGCCCGCCGGATCGCCTCTTTCAGGACCGGGCGCACGGATTCATGCTCGGGCAGGATGCCGTACAGCTCGGCCATTGCCCGAAGCAGAATCGCGTGGTAGACCGTCCGCGCGTTGTGCGGGTCCGCCCACCGCCCCGACGGTAGCTGCCCGGGCAACACGCCGAGCCGCAGCCGCTCGATGGCGGGCGCGAGGAATCGCGTGTCCCGGGCGGCCCGCGAATAGCAGGCCAGTGCCCAGACGGAGAACGCGTTGTAGTTCCAGTTCACCACGATCGGCCGTGTGAGCGTCCATTCACAGGCCCGTCGGGCGGCCTCCAGGCACCGAGGGCTTCCCCCGGCCTCATAGGCCCTCACCAGCGCGACCGCACAGACCCCGTTGTCGAACTGCAGGCCGCCGTCCTCGTGGTCCTCGACGACAAACCCGTCGACAAAGTCCTCCGGCCATCTTCGGTAGTGGCTGTCGAGAATTGGGGCGAACGGACTGTCCGTCCCGCGAAGGTCGGCGAACGGAAACAGCCCGTCGGGCCGCTGGACGGCCAGGAGGTAGGCCGTTCGGCGATCCAGTTCGCGGCGAATGTCCTCCGCCGGCCCGGCACCGTGTCGCAAGCCGGCCGAGCCTCCCATGACCACGTACGCGGTCTCCCGCAGGAGCCGATGCGTGGTGTCGGGCCGATGCACCGCCGGAACGCTGTTACGCTCCAAGCCATCGCGCCAGGCATCCCGCCAGAGCGACAGGGCCTGCTCTCGGCCGACGCCCTCGCCGAAATCCGGCGGGATGAGAAACCGCGCTGCATGCTCGGGCACTCCGGCCCGGTCGCCCCAGGCCCGCCGCACCGCATCCGCGGCGGCCTCCACGGCGACGAAATCGTGCCGACGCATCGCGGCACGGAGTTCCTCTACCGCCCGGTCAACCCGCTCGCGCACGCCGTCGGCCCTCGGCCCGCTCGAGAAGACGGTCGCCAGGCACAGACACGCGCCACACAGGAAGGAACCGCAAGCGGCCATCATAGCATCCTCCTGTTCGCGCTACTGCAAACGCGAAACGCCTGGACGTCAAGCCCCTTGCGGCCGATGCCCGGACTCCGCGTGGCCGACCGGCGGCCCAGGCGGCGACAAGGTCGCCCTCCAGACG
>CAZTVU010000050.1:20303-24933 GCA_964617025.1 uncultured Planctomycetales bacterium
CAACGGGAAGAGGAAGGGTCACCGCGATGCGGGACCGATCTGCGCGATGAAATCGACAGACCGGCGGGCGGTACCTTCATCGGCACGCGGATGAAGTGGGAGATTCACCGTCTCGCGGCACGCCCGGTCCGCCTGCGGGCACATGCCGGTGTGGTAGCCGTACGCCTCCATCGGCGTCTCGATCGGATGCAGCGGGCACTCGAACCAGCTCCCAAGCTCAACGAAGTGCCGGGAAGCCGTCGCCAGGGCCTTCTCCTTGTCGGCCACGCGAACTGGATAGCGCACGAGCACGGGCTCCATCTCCGTCGGGATCGCGGGAAGCGGCCAGCCCCTCTCGGCCAACAGCCGATCGTACAGGCACGCCATCCTCCGACGATGCGCGATAATCGCATCCAGGTGACGCAACCGCCGTTGTCCGACGCGGGCCTGCATCTCACCCATGCCCTTGAAAAAGTCCGGAGCCATCACCGGCAGAAACTCGTCCGTGTTCGACGAACCGACGACGAGCCCGGTCTTCGTCAGGAATCGAAAGACGGTCTGGATTGCCGCCGTCGTCCTCGGATAGACCACCGACCGATAGACCATCAACTGCGCCCGAAGCATGAACAGCTCACGGCGGCTCGGCGGGATGACTTCGCGGGTGCACAGGTCCTCGATGCGTTTTGCCACGTCCGGGTCATGAATCAGTGCCATCCCGCCCAAACCGCTTGTGTACGGCTTGTTCCACTGGAACGAGAAATACGCCGCCACGCCGAACGTCCCGCACAATCGCCCGCGATAGCGCGACCCCATGGCGAGGCAACAGTCCTCGACAATCGGAATTCCCGTTCGCCGCGCAAGATCCAGGATCGCGTCCATGGCCGCCGGGTATCCATAGGTGTGCTGGGCGATGATCAGGCGCGTGCGGGGCGTGATGGCGCGCTCGATCCGGTCGGGATCGATATTGTACGTAACGGGCTCGATATCGACGAACACCGGCTTGGCCCCGAGGTAGCTGATCGGGTTGACCGCCATCACGCACGTGTAGCCGGGCAGAACCACTTCATCGCCCTCGCGGATTCCGAGGCCCTTGAGAATCGCGTACAACGCGACCCGGCCCTTCCAGAAGCCGAATGCCCGGCCGGTACCGAACATCGAGGCGAACGACTCTTCATACTCTCGCAGCCTTGTGGACATGATCGGTGCCCGCTTTGGGATTATCGGGTCAGCGTCGACTCCGTGGCGCTGCCCTCGCGCCGCAGCACATGGAACACCCATATGCCCTTGAGCGATCCGAGCCCGTACGCGAAATGCAGGATAGCAAACACCGCCGGCGCAAGAAAGAAGCTCTTCCAGCCCGCGCGCCGGGCGACCTGCACGGAGCCCGCCAGCAGCCCCGCCGCATAGAGCCCTACGTAGGCCGCCAGCACCCACCGCAGCGGCGACCATATCGCCGCTCCGACCAGCAGCGCGATCAGCCCCGATACGAACAGCAACGGCACGACCTGGCGAAACGTCGCGGGGCGTCCCGCCTTCTGGATCGTTCGGATCCGCCAGAACCCGTACTGAAAGTACTGTCGCCAAAGCTTGCGGAGGCTGCTCCGCGGGAAGTAGCGGCTACGGATCGACTGACTCATATAGATCCGCCCGCCCGCTCGTATCATCCGCGCGCTGAACTCGTCGTCCTCATTGCGCACCATTTCCTCGTCGAACAGGCCCGCCCTGTCGAAAACCCATCGCCAGTGCGACCCGAATGCGATCGTGTCCACGTAGCCTTCGTACCCGGCAAGACGAAACATCGCGTTCCCCACGCCGACGGGCGTACTCATGGCCGCTGCGATCGTGCGACCCACGAACGAATCGCTGACCGTCTCGATCGGTCCGCCCACGCACCAGCACTCCGGGTGTTCCTCCAGCACACGCACGGAGTTCCGAATGAAATCCGCGGCGACCTCGGCATGCCCGTCAACGCGCGTGATGATATCTCCCCGCGCGGCCCGGATCCCGATGTTCATCGCGCAACACTGAATCCGGGCCGGGTTGTCCAGGAGCCGAATCCGCGGATCCGACGCCGCCATTCGCGCGACGATCTCACGCGTCCCGTCGGAGCTCATGCCGTCGACAACGAGCAGCTCCATCCGATCCGGCGGGTAGTCGTTGTCCAACAGGCTCCGGAGGCACCGCTCGATGAATTCGGCCTCGTTCAGGATCGGCAGGACGATCGACACGAGGGGTCTTGGGTTCATTTCGTTCATACGACGATCCTAATTCGACGTTCCCCGCACGTCACCGGACACATCCGGTAACGCCTTTCCCCTCTCGTTCTCGGGCCTTGCACGCGGATCGCTTGCCCGGCCGATAATCCTTCTTCGAGAAAAGCGGGGCAAGACTTGCGGACTTTGCTTGCCGGGCGGGCCGGTGAATCACATATTCACCATGTGCCCGTCGGCGCCGTCCGAGGCATGCCGCCGCGCCGGGGTCCGATCGCGCCGCGTTGACGACGCCGCTCGCTCCCGCGCAGGAACGGAGCACCCACCAAGCGCATAGACCGGGTTTCGGTGCCCGCGTTGTCGGGAAGCACCTTGCGCACGGTGTCGGTGCGCGCAGGGATGCACGACCTTTCGAGCAGGGGTGTGGTTGGGGGTATGCATGATGGCCAGCGGGGGATGGCTCGAGCGGGGACGTGGGCCGATATGCGGTCTGGCGATCTTCGCGATCGGCGTCGGGCTGCTGACCGGCTGCGGGGCTGCAACGGAGGTCCTTCCGACCGATTATGATCTGCTTTCCGCACCCGAGGTGCCCGCCGACCCCGTTGACCAGACCGACCAGACCGTTGAGCCGGAGCCGCCGCCTACGCCGGAGCCCGATACCTCTGATCCGCCGCCCATAGCAACCGTCGAGATATCCGGACGTGTGCTCGTGAACGGCGACGGCCTTGCGGGTGTCGTGCTTCAGGTAACCGGCGCCGTCGAGCCGATCGTCACGGATGCCGCCGGCATGTACGCGATAATCGTGCCGACCAACTGGACCGGTCAGATCGCGCCGACGTTGGCGGGCTATGCTTTCGACCCACCCATTCGCGTCTACAGCGCGCCGGGCAGCAACCAGACGAACCAAGACTTTGCCGCGTCGCCGCTGACCCTCACGATCAGCGGACGCCTGACTACGGCATCGGGCGACCCGATCGCCGACGTGTCCATCGAAGGGCTGCCGGGAAACCCCAAGACCGACGCCCGCGGCCAATACACGGCGGCAGTCCCCCCGGGATTCAGCGGCACGGCCGCGCCGGCCGCCGCCGCCTACGCGTTCAGTCCGCCCTCACGAACCTATGCCAATCTGGCGTCGCATATGTACGCCCAGGACTACATCGGGACGCTGCAAACATACGCGATCTCAGGACGGATTACCGATGCCGCCGGCCACGGCATTCCCGGCGTAATGCTCGCCGGTTTGCCCGAGATGCCGGTAACCGACACCAACGGGATCTACATCGCTTCGGTGCCATACGGCTTCAGCGGCACGATCATACCCACGAAGGCCGGTTACGGCTTCAGCCCCGCGAGCCGCCCGTACAGCTATGTCACGGGGGATCAGGGGAACCAGGACTACGCGGGCATCGCGGGCGCCGTGACGATCGTCGGCCGAGTGACAGACGCCTCGGGCGCCGGCATCGCAGACGTTGCGATTCTCGGCCTGCCGGGCAACCCGCAAACGGGCGTCGACGGCAGCTATGCCGCGACCACAAGCTTTGGATTCAGCGGAACCGCGACGGCCACGAAGGTTGGTTATGTGTTTGCTCCGGCATCGCGCACCTACAGCAACCTGATGAGCAACCAGACCGTTCAAAACTACAGCGGCGCCCTGCAGACGTTCACCATCTCCGGAACCATCAAGGACGCCGCCGGGAAAGCGATTGCCGGCGTGACGATGACCGGCTTGCCGGGCAACCCCAAGACGGACACCGGCGGCAAATTCACGGCTACGGTGACATACGGATTCAGCGGAAGCACGACCCCGACGAAGGCGGGCTATGGCTTCGACCCTGCCAGCCGTCAGTATGAGAGCATCACCGGCGATCGGTCCGGTGAGGACTACGTCGCCATCCTCGGTGCGGTGACGATCGCCGGCCGGATCACAGAATCGAATGGTGTCGGCATCCCCGGCGTGATACTCTCCGGGCTGCCCGGGGACCCCCAGACGGCCGCCGATGGCAGCTACGCGGCAACGGCGAACTACGGCTTCACCGGCACCGCCACGCCCGGCAAGCCGGGCTGTACCTTCAACCCCATCCGCCGCACGTACACGAATGTAACAACCAACGCGACGGCGCAGGATTACGTCGGCACGGTTCAGACATTCACAGTCTCCGGGCGCGTCATGAACAACGGCGTTGGCCTGACCGGCGTGAGGATCGTCGGGCTGCCCGGCGATCCTGTCTCAGCGGCGGACGGCCGCTATACGGCCAAGGTGCCGTACGGATTCACCGCCGTCACGACGCCGACCAAGGCGGGTTACACCTTCAATCCGGCGACCCGAAACTACGCGAATGTGCGCGCCAGCCAATCGACGCAGGACTATACCGCCACGCTCCAGACGTTCACCATCGGCGGCCGCATCACCGACGCCGGCGGAACCGGCATCGCCGGCGTCA
>CAZTVU010000051.1:0-5824 GCA_964617025.1 uncultured Planctomycetales bacterium
GCCGGGCTCAACGCCGTCCTCGCCGACTGCTGGCTCGGCGGCCCCGCGGGCTTCCCGCGGGCCGGCGTATATGGAGCGGCGGCGGCAAGCGTGACGGCGATGTGGGCGCAGGTGGTCGTATACCTGGTGATCCTGTTCCTGCCTCGGCATCGGGTCGCCTATGCCACCACGTCGGCGTGGCACATCGACGTGGACCTCTTCCGACGGCTCCTTCGACACGGTCTGCCGAGCGGCCTGCAGTTCATGGTGGATGTCTCGGCGTTCACGGTTTTCGTGCTGCTCGTCGGGAGGATCGGGCAACTCGAGCTGGCCGCCAGTACAGTGGCCTTCACGATCAACATCCTGATCTTCCTCCCGATGATCGGCATGTCCATGGCGACCACGGTGCTGGTCGGTCGGTACCTCGGTGCCGGACAGCCCGACTTCGCGGACCGCGCAACGCAGTCCTCCCTGCGGCTGACGGTCCTGTACATGAGCGCCTTTTCGGTATTCGTTCTGCTGTGGCCGGACGGCATGCTCGCGATCTTCGGCCCGCGAGACGCACAGCAGGACTTCGACCGCATCGCAGGGCTGACACGCAACCTGCTCTACTTCGTCGCGGGATACTCGTTCATCGACGGCCTCAACATCACCTACTCCGCGGCCCTGAAGGGGGCCGGAGACAGCCGCTACGTGCTGCGGATGCTGCTCATCCTGGCCCCCTGCGGGCTCATCATCCCGGCGTACGTGATATGCGGGATCCTGGGCGGCGGCATCTATCCTGCGTGGACGATCCTGACGGGGTATATCGTGGGCCTCGCGGCGGCCTATTGGTATCGCTATCGGACCGGGCAGTGGCGATCGATGCGGGTTATCGAACACGCCCCGGCCCCCGCCGCCACCTTCACCGAAGGACCCCTCGTCGACACGTAGCCGGCGACGGAATCGCAAGTAACGTCGGCCTGCCGGTTGACCGATAGCCGGACCGGGGGTTGAATGAAGCCAACCGGAATGAGGTGCCCGCTTGGCGACCGACGTGCACACATGCGACTCGTCGCTCACCCAGGATGAACGGATGCTCCTGTTGCTCCGCGACGAACTCTATGAAGGCGACTGGGACGAGCTGGTCCAGGACCTGCAGGACCGACTCAACGGACGGCCCCACCTCTTCGACATCCAGCCGGCCTCCCCACGCCTCCAGGAGACAATCCGGCTCCACCTCCAGATCATCCAGCGATTGCGGGAGCGGGAAACGCAGGGTTCCGCCGGCTCCGCCGACGGCGTGTCGAATCCCGTCGCCCCTCCGGGTTGATCGCGGGCCGCAAAACCGGTCTAATGCCGGCCATGCGCACGACCCTTTACGGATTGATTTCTCTGGTTTGCGTCGCGACCGCCCTGGCGGACGGCGGCGGCTCCGTTCCCCGGTCTTCCACGGCGACGGCGATCGTCGACGCCGGATCGTTGGCCGAGGCCGGTTGGCGAACATGGTGGCGGCTTCATCTCCCGCTCTCGCCCGCCGAACGCGTCGAGGCCGTCCATCTGGTTGACGAATACCTGTATGCCCTGACCGACCGCAAGCGGCTCTTCGCGATTCGTGCCGATACAGGCCTTATTCGGTGGCAGCGCCCGGTCGGCGAGCCGGGCGACGTGTTCTTTCCCGTTACCCATGCCCTGACCGGGGGCAAACCGGGGCGAACCGTCATCACCACGGCGGGCTGGGTTGCCCTCCTGGACCGCGAAACGGGCAGGGACGTCCCCTTCAGGGACCGTCAGGGCCGGCAGCGATCCCGCTACGCCCTCGAACGGCCCGCGAGCAGCGCGGCCGTGGCCGATGAAAAGGCATTCTACGTTTCACAGGCCGACCGCCGCTTCGGAGCGTATACGCTGTCTACCGGGCGACCCGCGTGGTTCTGCATCGCCGAGGCTGCGGGCTCAACGACGCCTCGCATCATCCCCGGTCGGGTGCTGTTCGCGGCCGACTCGGGCGAATTGCATATGCTCTCCATTGAGACTCCGCTGCGAGACGTGTGGGAGGACAAGCTGGGGACTGCGCCGCTTGAGCCCGTCATGGCCTTGACCAGCGAGGAGCGGGGGCATCTGTGGCCGACTGTACCGCGCGCCACGCCGGTTGAACCGGTCTTCCTGAATGAAACAGACCTGATCTTCACCGCCGAAGATCGCTTCGTGTACTCGGTCGACCCCCGGACCGGCCCAATGGCCGGCCGGTGCCGGTGGAAGCGTCGGCTCAGCACCGCCCCGACCGAGGGACCTGCGGTCGCGGGAGAGCTGGTGTTTCAACCGGATGCCCGCGATGGAATCGTGGCCCTCGACCGGCAGACGGGCCGACCGCGATGGCATGTTCCGTGGACCCGTCGCCTGCTGGCTCGCACCGGCGAAGACGCCACGCTCCTGGGCGACGACGGCAACCTGTTGATCGTCGATGCCGCCACAGGAAGGCTCCGAAACCGCTTGAGAGTCGCCGGTGCGCGCTTTGCCCCATCGAACCTCCATACGGACGCCGTTTACCTGGCCGATGAGATCGGCGAAGTCGTATGTGTTCGACCGGAAGGGGCCGAGCCCCTGCGGATACCAAGCGGACCGGCTTCCAAGCCGACGGCGTCCGCCCCCTCGTCCGGCCCCGGATCTGAAACGGCACCGGACACTGGCGACGGCCTGACCGGGCCGAGCCATTCGGTGCCCCCAAGATCAAGCATCCTGCAGTCCACCCGTTTCTGATTGGTGCGCAGCGTGAGCCTCCGAAAAAACGGGGCGACTTGCAGAAAAACACTGCGCGCCGGCAGGAGTGTTTACTTTCATTCCCGTCGGAGCTTGCGCGAGCGGAACGTGCGCAAGTCCGGACCACGAGGCTGTGAGTTGTGCTAAGGACCGGTTTTCTGTTTGCTTTTTCCGGATTGTGGGGTAGATTAGTTATGCGGCTGAAAGGAAGCTTTCGCTCGGCACCGACCGTCGGTTCGATCGACTCCGGTAAAGCCGCGACGACCCAAAGATCCGGTGGGATCGCCAGTAATGGTGACAGCCGGTGAGGTGAACACATAGCCCGGGTTGCTCGCGGTTTGAACGGTCGAACAGGGCGAGGTGCAAAACCCCATGAGGGTTTCCGGGTTCGCAAGAGCTCGGAGAGCCGCACGGCGATTGACACTCTGGGGCGCCGTCGATCCGGGTGGCCACCGTCGGCCGGATCGGGAAGCGCGTGAGAGGAGCCGCGGCGAAGGTCGTGGCAAGCCGTGTGGTGACGTACCCTGAAGGGGCGAAGCCCAAAGGAGCATCCGGCGGAGGCCGGGCTTAACGGCTCGGTCGAACCGCGAGGGACTCCGGGCGGGAGTAAAGCCCAGTAGCCGATGTCGGTTTCGTCGCCTTCCGCCTTCGGGCAGGAAGGACGCGGAAACGGTTAACGGCACGTGGGTCAGCGCGGCAGGAATGCCGTGGCGCCCGCCGGGAGGAGAAGGCTTCAAAGGGCGAAACCCAGGAGCGCTGCCGACCTGAAACACGGCCGGCAAGGGTCGTCGAGGAGAAAACCGTCAAGAGGGTAGCCAAACCCTGAAGGCGGAACCGGCGGGCAGGCAAAGCCCGCTCGTAGTGGACTCGGCGGTCCGCAAGTGCTGAAGGGCGCGGAAGCTCATGAGAGGTGCTGCCCCGTTGCGGCGGGGTGGCTAGTGTGCGGTGGTCTTAAGACTCTGGAGGAAGGTGAAACTCGCTGAGAGGCTCGATTCGGGAGATCTAAACAGTCCCCCGACGGTGTCCGCAACGAAAACCCACAAGACCGGGGCTGCTGCTAACGGTGAAGTGGGCTCGCAGAACCAGCGTGGGCGATACGTTGCGGGCGCAGAACTCTGAACGAGCGACCAATTCCATGAGAGGACGGCGGCGGGCGGAGACGCCTGCCCCCGGGCCACCGCCGCGAAAACTCTGAAGGGCAAAACGGGCGGAACTTTCAGCCGCCTTTTTTGTTGCGCGGAGGTGGCGCCGTCGATGGACATCCGGTCACGAACCGGGCGGCCGTGCGAACCCATCGAATCGCATGCGAACGGCCCGGATTCGTTCCCAGTGGGTCCCGTCCCAGAAGACCTGGCCGCACGATTCACAACGATAAAACTCACGCGCCCAGACCAGGCTCCGCGCCGGCACATCCGCCGCCACCTCGTCGCGCGTCGCGCGGACCAGGCGTCCGTTGCAGGTCGAGCAGCGCGCATCGAGCATGGGCAGCCCTAGAACACGAACAACGTGCTCCACCTGCTCGAGCAGCCTCAGGCCGCGCGGGAGCATCACGCTTCGAACCGCGCCGCTGGCAACCGGCCGGCGTTCGAACAGCTTGGCGTCCGACGAGATGAGGATTCGGCCCTCGCAGCGGGCGATCTCCACCAGTTCGCCGTCCTCGATCCCCTCGCGGTAGAACGTATCGTGCCCCAGGGCCCGTAACCACCGGGCCAGGCCGCCGCACATGGCGTCGCACGCGATGCGTGTTGGCGTCGGAGGGTCTGCCATCTGTCGCCGTATTATACGGAATGCCCGGCCCCGGAGGCGTGGCGGACGCACCCGGCCCGGCATAGAATCCTCAGGTTGCAGGAGTCACACACGCATGGCCGCACTGCTAGAGTTCTCCATGTTCCCGATCGGCAAGGGCGAGTCGCTCAGCGAATACGTCGCACGCAGCCTCGATGTCATCGAGTCCAGCGGGCTGCCGTACCGCCTGAACGCGATGGGCACGATCATCGAAGGCGAGTGGCCGGAGGTCCTGGCCGTCGTCCAGAAATGTGCAGAGCGCATGCAACAGGACTGCGATCGGATCGCCTGCACGATCAAGGTGGATTGGCGACGCAACCAAACCGGCCGGCTCGATGCGAAGGTTGCCAGCGTGGAGCGGAGGCTGGGGCGAAAGCTGAAAACGTAGGGGCGCCGCATGGTCGAGTTGACCGCGTTCGATCGCGAAATCCTGAACGCCGTTCAGCACGCCGTACCCCTTGTCGAGCGGCCGTTCGCGGAACTGGGCCGACGGCTGAACGCGGCCGAGAAAGAAGTCATCGACCGACTGCGGTTCCTCAAGCAGGACGCGCGCATCATTCGGCAGATTTCCGCGATCTTCGACACCAAGGCCCTGGGCTATCAAAGCGCCCTTGTGGCGGCTCGGTACGACGACGCCCGCGTGGACGCCGGCGCCGCCGTCATCAGCGAACACCCGGGCGTCTCGCACAACTATCGCCGCAGCCATGCGTACAACCTGTGGTACACCGTGGCGGTTCCGCCCGACAGCCGACTGGGCCTCGACGGCACGATTGCGCGGCTGCATGAACTCAGCGGCGCCAGGGCCACGCGAAAGATGCAGACGCTCAAGCTGTTCAAGATCGGCGTGCACCTCGACGTAACCGGCAGGCGGGCGGCGACTGCGCGGGGGAGCAGCGTATCGTACGACGAAGACGACCAGCAGGTGGCGCGGTCGCACCCGCTGTCGGCGGCCGATATCGCCGCAATCCGCGCGCTTCAGATCGATCTGCCGCTGGTCCCCGACCCGTTCGAAACCCTTGCGCGACGCGCCGGGATATCGCCGACATCCCTGCTCGAGGCCGGCAGACGCCTGCATGAACGCAAACAGATGCGACGTTTTGCCGCCGTGCTCCGGCATCGCGAGGCGGGATTCGCCTTCAACTGCATGGGGGTGTGGAACGTGCCCGACGACCGCGTTGAACAAGTCGGGGCCGCCATCGCCGGCTTCGACGCCGTCAGCCATTGCTACCTGCGGCCGCGATACGACGATTGGCCGTACAACGTCTTTTCAATGATTCACGGGCGCTCCGCGGAGGAGTGCCGCGCGGTGATGGGGTCAATTGCC
>CAZTVU010000051.1:5834-19608 GCA_964617025.1 uncultured Planctomycetales bacterium
ACCGGCGTTCGCGAACGTGATGAGCTATGGACGTCGCATGAGTACAAGAAGGTGCGGCTCTCGTATTTCACCCCTGAGGTGGCCGAATGGGAGGCACGCACCGCCTAGCGATCAACGACAATGTGTTCATTACTCGCTGGCCGCTGGCTGCCCAAGCGGCAACATCAGTTTTGGCAGAAAGTTATGAGAGTCGGCCTGCGGAGGTCGCCCTTCGCGTTTTTTTTACAAAGGCATTGTATTCGCGGCATCGGGGTGTTAGAATACGTTAGGCTGACGCCGGCAACCCGAAGCACCCGGCAGCGGCTTTGCGCTGCGACGCACCGGACAGGAAAGACGCGGACATCTTGCGGGCTCGGCTGCGAGCTCGGACGAGGCTACTGATGCAACGCTTTGGCGGGGTAATAGCTGGCGCGGCGATTCTTTTGTTCGCATGCAGCGGCGGTCCGGCCTACGGCGATACCACGAACTCCTTGACGCACTTCCAACCCGTCATCATGGCCGGTTCGGGATCGTCGACGATCACACCGCAGGACTCGCCCACGTATCGCATAGACCCCAACACAACCGATTCGCCTTTCGCCGGCGTAGGCAGCCTCCGGTTGCTCCTCGGCGGCACCACATATCTGTCCACGGCCGTGCCTGTTTCCCGACGCGTCATCCTGACGGCGGCGCATTCGCTGGACGTGGACAACACTGGAACCCTCGACTTTCAGCCGAGCGACGTCACGTTCGTGCTGAACTACGGGGGGAACATGACGCACACGATCCAAGCCGAGCGACTCCTTATCCATCCGAGTTTCTCCGGCTTCTCGACGACGGATCTCACACACGACGACATCGCCGCGATCGTCCTGTCGCAGGATCTTCCCGTCGGCGTACCCCACTACCGCCTTTATGAGGGCGAGCTCCCGCTCTCGGAAACCTTGACCCTGGTCGGATACGGAAACTCCGGCTATGGCGACGTGGGCTTCAGTTTCGCCGACCGGGCCGATTTCTATCGTAAGCGCGTCGGACGGAACAACGCCGACGTCTTCGTTGGCGATGACGACAACCCCATGGGCGGAGCGAACGAGATCTTCCTGTTTGATTTCGATGATCCCCGGATCACCGACCCCCTGGACCCCGTGAACCACTGGGGCGGGCTGTCGTTGGGCAATACCATCGAAACGCAACTGGGGTTCGGCGATTCCGGCGGCCCGAGCTTCGTCCTTCAGGGCGGCGAGTGGCGGCTGGCAGGCATCAACACGTTCATGGCCCAGTTCAGCGGAGGGGTTCCACCGCCGCTGTTCGGATCGGCGGGCGGCGGGATGCTGGTTCCTGCCTACCGCGAGTGGATTGAGTCGGTACCGGCCCCCGGGGCTGTGGGACTCGCTTTGCTGGGCTTCGGGGCAATCGGCTGTATTCGACGGCGATTGTCCTAACGTTATTTTTCAAAAGCAGTTGCGAACGCGAATGGCGGCGGCGGCGGCATGACGACATATAAAGTCGATTGATTCGGCGTTACGTGATCGTACTTGCGGCAGAAAAGAAAAATACGTTTTTGCTCTTGCGTGGACTTACGAGGGGTGATAAGATACGATCGTCGCCGGTGAGTGGAGAAGCACATTTCACCGCGCGCAGTGTTGTTCGGAAACAGGCATTGATGTGGCGAGGTTGGAAAAGCACACATCAGCAACAGGAGGAGGTCTTATGTTCGGGAAAAGCAGCTATCGGGCTGTCGGGGCTCTGGCACTTGCGATCCTTGTGGTCGTGCCCGCGGGCCGTGCGTTGGGCGATGCGGTTCCATTGACGGCCGCGATTGTGATCGTCGATGCAGAGCGAAATGGCGAGACAGGTCAGTTTGCGGCGCTGTTCCCCGCCAACACGATCATCAGCGGCAGCTACGATTGGGCACTTGAAGAGCCCACTGCCATCGTGGCAACCCAGTCGGGAGCAATGCTCGGCGATCTGCAGACGCTCGGGCTTACGTTCAACGCGGATCCGGCCGTCTCCTTGGACTTCAGCGTTCGCGCAGGGCCGTACGGCACCAATTTCACCATCACGTCCGCGGTGATCACGTTTGCCCCGATTGCCTCGCCCCAGGCGTATGCATCTGCGGCGTTGACCGTAACGGACCGAACCTTTGACACGGCAACGTTGACCGGTGGGTATTCGGACGGCAAGGCGTACCGTGCGTTCTACAACGCCGGTGCCGTATTTGCCTCGTTGATTGCGACGCCGCTCACGACGGCGGTCGGATCATCGACCAACGCCGATGACTGGCGCCCGGCCGCGGGCTGGGAGGCGATCGGCGTTCCGGTGGACACGATCTGGTCGCAGTTCAAGTTCCATCTGTCCCCGCTGGATTCAGCGAGCGGCACGAGCATCTTCGAGGTCATTCCCGAGCCGGCAACGATGGTCTTGCTCGGCATCGGCGGACTTCTTGGGCTCAGTCGCCGACGCAAGTAAGCTCGGCAACCTTCCGGCCGGGTGAAAACGGGTTTGGCACGTAAGGAGTCGCGCAGTAGCTGCGCGACTCCTCTTTTTTTGGACGGCAAGCAGTGCCTGGGCCAATCAGCAGGACCACCAAGAGGTGCTCTGTTTATAAGGCGTTATTGTCTAAAGGGTTAAACTTGTGAGAGTTTAGGAGTAGATTACTCTTCAGCATGAGCGGATGACCCTTCCCGAACGCAAAGTTTTTCGAGTTTTGCTCTTGCATCGCCTGCGGGATGGTGATAGAATCATCGTGAGCTCGGTGAGGTGGAAAAGCTCATTTCGCCGCGCTCGTTCGTGCAATCAGTGGTACATGATGTGAGGACAGGAAAAGCACACATCGAAACAGGAGGAGGCTTTATGTTCTTGAGGAGCGGTTATCGAGCGGTTGGGATTCTCGCGCTTGCCGTCCTGACGGTTCTTCCGGTGAGCCGGGCTCTGGGGGATGCGATTCCGATGACGGCAGCGCTTGTTGTCGTTGACGCTGAGCGCAACGGCGAGACGGGCCAGTTCGCTGCGCTCTTTCCCACGAACACGATCATCAAGGGCAGGCATGACTGGGAGCTGGATGGCCCGCGCGCCATCGTCTCCAGGCAAAGCGGCGCAAAGTTGGCTGATCTGGAATCCCTCGGCCTGACGTTTGACGCCGATCCGGGCGTCTCGCTGGAGTTCAGTGTTCGTGCCGGCCCGTTCGGAACGAACTTCACGATCACCTCGGCCGTGATCGCCTTCGCCCCGATCGCCGTCCCCCAGGCGTATGCCACCGCAGCGGTGACCGCCACGGATCGCAATCTGGACACGGCCACTCTCACGGGGCTGTTCGCAGGCAACAAGGCTTACGAGGCGTACATCAACGGTGGTATCCCTTGGGCGACTCTCGTGTCGACGCCGCTGGTCACCCCCGTAGGCCGGTCGGCCAGCACCAGCGACCGTCAGCCGGCCGCGGGGTGGCAACCGGTGGGTGTCGCCGTCAGCAGTATCTCGTCGGCGTTCAAGTTCCATCTCACGCCGCTGGATTCCGCGAGCGGGACCAGCATGTTTGAGGTGGTCGAGATTCCGGAGCCGGCGACGCTCGCCCTGCTGGGGCTCGGATGGGTAATGACAGGGATCCGCCGCAGGCGGTAAGTTGCGGGTCGCCCCAAGATCAACCAGAACAAGAGACGGGGTCGTCTGTCCCAGAAGGGACAGGCGGCCCCGTTCGTCATGCGAGGAGTACGCCACCGGCCGAGGGCGTTCGCGTGTGAGATATTCAGCGCCGTTTCTCGCGTAGAACCTCTTGCGAAGCGATCCGGGGTCCGGTACAATAGGTTTAAGTACGCGGCGGAAAAGCGCCTTTCGCCCAGGTCGCCAAATGTCGCGGCGGGGCTGTTCCAACGGACGGCGCTACAAACCATTCGTGAAGGAGGAGGATGGCCACATGGCTATGACCAGTTTGCATGTCATCGGTCGGCCTGTTCGTTTTACGGTAATCGTGCTGTGCGCGGCGACGCTGCCGGCCGCAGTTGCATTGGCAGGCGCGACGCCGTTGACGGGGACCATGGTGCAAGTGAAAGCGAGCTCGGCATCCGGGAACGGAACGCTGTCTTACTTCTTCCCGGCGAACACGTCGACTATTCAAGGGCAGTACGACTGGTCCCTGAACACGCCGACGACGATCTACGCCGCCAACGGAACGACGGTCTTGGGCACGGTCCACAATCTGAACCTCTCGATCAACGCCGATCCCTCCGTTTCGTTGGGATTCCTGGTCTCCGCCGGTAGCCAGACGACGACATTCGACATTCAGTCGGCAACGATCGGCTTCGCGCCGATGACGAATCCCGACGCCTTTGCGCATGCCGACGTAAAGGTCACGGATGCGGACGGCAGCGGGTGGGCCCGGCTCAAAGGCCTGTTCAGCTTCTGGGGGTTCGACCTCGCGTACGAGGCTCGGTACAACGGCACAAACGCGTGGGCAGATCTGCTCATGACGACCACCGTTCAGATTCCGGGCGCGTCCATCCTGGCCGAAGAGGGCCGTCCGGACGCAGCTCCCTCCGTCGTCCGCGAGACGATCTTCGACACGGTCAGCAGCATCGAGTCGCAGTTCAAGTTCACGCTTACAGCCTATGATACCGCCGAAGGCAACAGCGTGTTCGACGTGGTGCCCGAGCCGACGACGCTCTTGCTGCTGGGTGCCGGCATCGTGCTCACGAGCCGGTCTCGGCGATCGTAACAGGGCCGTTGCGGCAACGGCGGCGGCTTCCGTCGATAGGCGGTCGCCCGGCTAACCACTCTGCGATCCATCCAAAGGGGGGTTGCGACCCCGCCCCGTGGCGGAGCGCAATGGGTCTATGCCATCTCCACATATTCCGGCGCACATACTCTGCGTTGTGGTCGGCTCGTTCCTTGGTATGCAGCCCACGGCGGAATCACCCGAGAGCTGGCTGGTGCTCTACAATGTCAACGTCCCGGATAGCGTGGCCTGGGCGAGGTGGTATGCCGGGGCACACGCCATTCCCGCCGAAAACTTGCTCGGACTCGACGCCTGTGCGGCGGAGCACCTTCCGGATGTCGCCGCCGCCGAGTCACAGGTCTTCGCACCCGTGCGAATGTTTCTCGCCGCCAACCCTGCCCTCGCAAACCGAATCGTCGGTATCCTTGTCGGGTTCCGTGTTCCGGGACACTACGGTGCGATGGCGTATGGTGTGGGCGGCCTGTCGATTGCGTGCGGCCTGCAGCACCCCGCCTGCCGAACCTTTGGTGTAAACCCGGATTGCTGCCACACCGACGGCAACCTGCTGCCCGTTTCAGGCCGCCCCACGAGAGCCAGCATGACGCCCGGACACTACATGACCGCGCGGATCGACGCCGTGAACCTTGACGCCGCCAAGTCGTTGACGCTCCGGGCAAAGGCCCTCTGGGCTGCCCGGCGAGTCATTGCGGGGAACTACGCCTACTACGACTACACCGACGCGATCCTCCCGGACAGCACGTGGTTCTGGCTGAAGATGGCCGTCCACGACCCAAGGCTTTCAACCCTGCCCTGGATGGGCTTCGACGAGGATACCGCGCAAACGCCCAAGGACGCGTTTCGCATCGGTGCTCACGACGTGAAGAACTGGAACAACGCCCGGCTCCGGGGCAAGCCGGCAGGGTCTCGCATCCTGGCGTATGACCTGAACAGTTGGGGCGCGACGACCGTTCGCAGTACGACGGCAGAGGGCGGGCGGTTCGTGCCGAACGCCCTGGACGCGGGTTACGCGGCCGCCATCGGGTCCACCGGAGAACCAAACACGATCACTGCCCCCTACCCTGACACGCTGCTGGCCGGCCTGATGGCCGGATGGACTTTGGGCGAGGTGTTCTACGTCGCGAATCCGTACGACAACTTCACCTGGGAACTCGTGGGTGACCCCTTTCTGAAGGTCCCGGACTGGTCGGGCGCGCCGCTAGCGACTCCGCGGGCCGACTTCGACATGGACGGCGACGTCGACCTGGACGATTTCAGCCGGCTCGCGAATTGCGTCACCGGTAACGGCACGGCAGCACAACCCGGCTGCGAGGCGTCCGACTTCGATCTCGATGGCGACGTCGACATCGCCGACTTCGTCATCTTTTGCGAATGCTTCAACGGTCCGAACCGGCCGCCGCTCGCCACGTGCGGGATATGAACCCCGTCACCGCTCAACCGTAAACCGGCGGTTGCCATCGCTAGGGAACACGCGAATGGGCCGATGACTGCGGGCTGCGGCGTCATCCATCTCCGTATACGAGAAGATGATGATACGGTCGCCCTTCTGTACGAGCCGCGCCGCCGCCCCGTTTACCATGACCGTGCCGCTCTTGCCCGGTGCCTCTATGAGGTATGTGTCAAATCGAGCGCCATTATCGACATCGGCAATCCATATTCGCTCAAACGGCAACAGATCGGCGGCATCCATCAAATCGCGGTCCAGTGCCAGCGAACCCTCGTAGCTCAGGGCCGTCTCCGTGACCTCCGCCAGGTGAATCTTCGATTTCAGCATTGTGCGAGGCATATGCACCCTTCTTTGGCGGACATTATAACGAGGACACCAACGACTGGGTACTTGCCGCCCGCAATCCTCAAGCCCATACTGGTGTCTATACGAACAAGGATCCGCCCTTGCCTTTCGGTCCGCCGAGGAGCGTTTTATGTCAGCGCACCGTTCTCCAAGACTCATCGTCATGTCCGCGCTGCTCGTTCCGCTGGTTCATGTGGCCTCGGTCGCGGCCCAGAACGCCCAACGGGCCGTCAGCATCCGACCGGAACCAACCGTCCGGAACGACCGATTGACGTCCGACGCGAAACCCGTGACGCCCATCGCGCCCGGGCAGGCCGTGCGATGGGACCGTGGCGGCGCTGCGCGCGTGACCTCGATCGCCGTCGCCGGCGCCGGCCTGGACGGTTCCGGCGCCGGCTACGGATACGGCGGCTACATCCCCACCATGATCTACCCGGACGACATGGTGTTCTATCACCCTCAACAGTACCGACGCCTTCTGGAGAGCAGCTTCGACGCGGGCAAGGACGCGGGCCGCCGCGAGACGTTGATGCGCGGCGCGCTCGACATCTACAAGGAGCGGGTCGGTAATCCGCCCTATCCGCCGCGATACGGCTCGACCGCGTATGGCGGCGGCCCGGGGGCGTACGCCCCGCCGTCGTGGGACGCGTACCACAGCGGGCGGCGGACCGGCGAGTATCAGGCCGAGCTCTGGCTCGCCCGAGACCGCAATCTCCTTCGGACGGCCCGCGAACAGATCGAAAAAGGTTCCGCGCTGTTCCGCGCGGGCAGATATGCCGAAGCGGCCGATGCCTTTCGGCTGGCGGCAAGATCCGACCATGGCGACGCAGCCGCCCGTCTGTTCGTCGGCCATGCATACTTTGCGCTGGGGCGATACGCCGATGCGATCGGCTTCATCCGGCGGGCGTTCGACCTGCAACCCAAGATCGCCATGCTGGATTACGGCATCCACGCGCTGTATGGAAACGCGGCAGACTTCGACAAGCACGTTGCCGCACTGAAGGCGGCGGCGGAGGCCCGTCCCAACGACCGCGAGCTGTGGCTGTTGCTCGGTTATGTGCACCGCTACTCGGGGAACCGCGATGCGGGCGTCGCGGCACTCACCCGGGCATACGAGATCGAACCGCGCGACAGGCTTACGAGGGCCCTTCTGGACGTCGACCCCGATCCGAAGAGGTAGCCTCACACGGGAACGAATGGAACCTCCGCGTTGTATGCGGGAACCCTGGAAAGCGGTAAAACGATAAGGCGAGAAAACGAAGAACGTCTGGCGGTATGGTGAACTCACTGCCCCACCACGGGTGGAGCCGGACAGGGCTCTCCAAAGGCGCTTTTTCGTTTTTCCGGTTTGTCGTTTCCCGTTTTTCCGTCGTTGCGTCATGCGACGACGGAGTGAACGGGCAAAGATCCGTCTGACGGCAGCAGCCGGCGATGTCACCGGCGGCGGGCACGACTCTCGAACGGGAGCTTGGGCAAGATAGCGCCGCCGGTACCGAAGTTGCCCTCGGGGCGATCGACCACGCCCAGCGGCGGGGTCGGCGGCACCGGCCCGACGACGGGCAGGATGGGGCCGAACGCCTGGCGCCCAGACGGCGCATTCAACGTAGCGCGCGGACCGAACAGCACGGGGCTTCCGCCGGGCAGGAGGATGCTTCGCCCGGAGCCGTTCATGTGGGCGGCCAGGCTCTCCTGGCCGCGCAAGCCGAACTCGTCGAGCACGAAGATCTCCCGATCGAACTTAAACGCTTCGATCCAGCGGATCATGGCGTAGGTCAGATACTCCCCGGACGACAGGCTTCGCCGCTCGTTCGTGAGCTGGTTCAGCGCCTCGATGAGGCCGTGCTCCTCGATGAAGATGCGAAAGCGGCCCGTCACCGCCTCATACTCGATTCCGAAGTTCCACGTGCCGCGCCGGGTCAGCGTCGCGACGGGCGTCTCGACGGTCATGTCGCTCTCAAGCGTACCCGACGCAACGCCCGCTCGGACGGCGCCGTAGCCGAGATCAAGCTTGACACGCTGCTGCTGGGCCGTGCGATAAAACTGAGACACCGTCGCGTTGGTAGCGCGGTCGATCTTGACGATCGTGCTGTCGCCGAACTGCAGCAGCAGGCTGGATCGCAGCGAGGTACGCACCTGAGTACCGGGCGGCAGACGGTCGCCGACCGAGACGGGGCGCCACTCGATCGGCTGCCCGGCATCGACGACCGGCGCCATGCGGACGTTGCCGGCGACCTTGACCACCACCGCGGTCATCATCACCGCATCGGCGGGAAGGGGTTCAGCCGGCTGCGTGGTCGGAGCGGACTTTGAAACGGTGATCGTCGGCTCCTGGGCAGGGACCGGCGGCAGGAACGACGGCGGCGCGAACGCGGCCGCCAGAACGGGAAGCGCAAATAGCCCTGCTCGCAGACAACGCATGGTCACACCTCATTTCCGGCCGATGGCGCCGGCCCCGGCTGCGCCGGAAGGACCGGATCGCATCGCCCAGGGCGAGCGTCGGGGAGACGCTCTATTATACTCCCCACCGCCCGTGCAGTCTTTCCGATGTTCTACTTCTTCGGTGAACGGCCGGGCTCGACGGCCGCGCCGACGCCGGCCCCCGGGGGCGGCTCCCGGCCGATCTCGACGCTTTCCATCTCGTACAGCCGGTGCTTCTGCATATAGTCATCGGCCGACCGCAGGAGAGACGCCAACTCCGGCCCAGCGATATAGCGATAGGCCGGGCTGTCGGCCATCATCCGCCGGTACACGAGTTCTCGCAGGGCGTACCGGCGGTCGCCCGGGCCCCAACTCCCGAAGATCACGCGGTTCAGGCCTCCACGCACCTTCAGGATCTGACACACCATGTAGGCCACGCTGCCCTTGTCGATCGGCTGATCCGCCTCCAGCTTCCAGGCGGCCCGGCTGATTCCCCTCTGTTCCAGCGCGGCCCGCCGCTCGTCAAACGACGAGGACGGGTCGTGCCCGTCGGCCAGGATGAGCATCGCCCGGTAGGCCTCGTCGACGGTCACGGTCGGCCGCCGCGCCAGGTAGTCGTGGAGGAAGCTCATGTCGTCGAGCCCGCTTGCATCCACCGGTGCGGCTGCTTGCGTGGCCGCCGCTTCCATTCCCTCGGAGGCTGTGCTTGTGCATCCGGCGGCGATCGCGACGGCCCATGCCATGCACAGGGCACCGATTCGCCGCGTCACCATCGTCCTCGCGTTTCGCTCTCGTGCAGTTGCCACGGTCGTCATCAGAAACTCCACGTCACGCCGGTGAGCAGGAACTCCCTGGCGCCCTGATCGCTGAAGGCGGCTCCCGGGAAGAACATGCCGTAGCGGACCGTCAGCGACACGTCCGACGTGATCCGCCAGTTGACGTAGTAGTCCGTCTCCCAGCCGAGATAACCGGATTGCTCGTTCGCCGTCGGATCGGAGACGGCCCCATCGCGGTGCTGCTTCCAGAAGAGGAACCAGTCCGTGCCCAGCTCGAACTTGCGGAGAAACTCGATGTCCTCAAACGGAAGAATCGAGGCCCCGGCCCGCCAGACGTGGATATTGCTCAGGCGCGGGGCAAATGCCAGACCCGTGTCGCGCCACCCGAAGGCGACAAAGCTGGTATCGTTGCCGCGCGTGTTGCCGCCGAGGGCGTTGGTGGGGCTGAAGTATCGATCTCCGTCGCCGCTGGCGAACATGTACTCGCCGATGAAACGCGGCTGCATCCGCCACTGCGTCAGGTACTCGAGGAGGACGTCGAACGCCCAGGCCTCGATCGGATCGGGGCTGACGTTGTTGCCCCAGGCGTAGCTATGCCCCTGTTCAAAGACCCACTCCGTGCCATAGCGGAGGTTCTTGAGCAGCTCGCCCTTCGAGCCGAAGCCGGCATAGAACGAGTCGTAGTCGAACTCCTGACGGTAGTTCGGCGGGCGCTCGCGGTGCTGGTCCTCATTCCACAGGATGTACGCGAACGGCTGATGCTTCTCCCAGCCGATATAGCGGGCCTGGAGGCCCCAGAAGTTGCGGTAGCTGTAACCCGAATGCGGGCGGGTCGTGTCGATGTCTTCCATGCTGTGAATCGTCTGGCCCATGAGGCCGGTGAGTTCGACCTTGGCGTACTCGGCGGTGAGGGCCACGTGGTCCATCGGCATGGACAGGGCATAGCCGGTGCCGAACTCGACGTAGTCGCGGCCGATCTTGAACTTGAGATCGCCGTCGATCCGGCGTTTCGCGTAGGCGTTCATCGCGTTGCGGAGGTCGAACTGGTAGTAGCCGCGCTCCAGGTTGGGCTCCTCGACGTCGTGGTCGTTGCCGTCGTAGGAGGTGCCGTGCTTGAAATCGATGAAGCTCATGCGGCCGCGGGCGTAGAACTCGTGGGCGCCCTTGTCGAGCGTGACGCCGCCCCAGAGGCGGAAGTCGTTCCGCCACTCCAAACGGTGCTTGATGCCGTCGTCCGACAGGAAGACCCACGTGTTGTACCAGCCGCCCCAGTCGAAATCGATCTTCTGGGTGGCGGGCAACTCCCGGTCCATTTCAGCGCGGATCGACTCCTCCAGCGCCCGCTGCTGGTTCAGGTAAGTCTCTGAGATTCGCCCCTGTCCAAAGGCCGTCGAGCACACCGCCAGCACGTACAGGATCGGAACGCCGGGACCTCGGACCGACGCCCCCCATCGCCGCCCGGCTGCCTTTCCTAAACCACCCATCCGCCGTTTGTTCGTCGTGTTTTGAACCACGTTCGTCCCACCGCGCCGCGCCAACGCAGCCAAGACGCCTTTGTAACCACGCAACGGATCTGACGCCGTCATTATGCGCCGCCTGTTGGACAATACAAGTCCCGCCTCCACAAGCTTGGCAGCGGCTTGCGGCTGCCGGTTCTGCGGATCGGCAGCGGCTTTCGCGTCGCGCGCGGCCGGGATATCCTGAATGTGCCAACGGATAAGGAGGATTCCATGAGCGGCACCTGCAATCCGCGGTTTCGATGGGTGGTGATCCTGGCGGGGGCGATCTCGGCACCTTTGGCCGCCTGGGGGGCCGAGGCGGAGGATTGGACGTCGCTATACGCCGGTGCGGCGGACCTCAAGGGGTGGAAGGAGATCGGGGGCGGGAAGTGGTCGGTGGAGAACGGCGAGATCGTCGGGCGGACCGGCGACGGGCGATACGGCTGGCTGGTCAGCGAGCGGGAGTACGCCGACTTCGTGCTCGAACTGGAGTGCAGGCACGATGGCGAGGGCAACAGCGGCATCCAGTTCCGCAGCCACGTCATCAAGGACACGATGTACGGTTGGCAGGCGGACTTCAACCCCACCAGCCGGGACGGCCACAACGGGATGTATGACGAAGGCGGAAAACGCGGCTGGATCGCCCGGCCCACCGGCGAGGCGCTCACCGCGGTCAAACCGCACGACTGGAACCGGTATCGCATCACCGCCGTCGGCGACCACGTGCGGATCGAGGTGAACGGCATCCGGATGGTGGATGTTCATGACACGCAGGCGACACGCGGGGTCATCGCTCTGCAGGTCCACAGCGGCAAGGAACCGCCGGTCCACGTGCGTTTCCGCAACATCCGCATCCGCGTGCTGGATGAGAACAAGGGCTTCCGGCCGCTGTTCGACGGCCGGTCGCTGAAGGGCTGGCACGTGGCGGGCAAGGAGAAGTGGGTCGTGGAGAACGGCGAGGTCGTCGCCCAGTGCAGGCAGAACGCCGAATACTGCTACCTCCTGACGGACGAGCAGTACGGCGACTTCCACGCCAGGGTGAAGTTCCTCTACGAATCGCAGACGGGCAACAGCGGGTTCTTCTTCCGCAGCTCGATCCGGGGGGTGGACATCAACGGCCCGCAGGCGGAGATCTCGTGCAAACCCGGTCAGCACACCGGCCTGATCTACGCCCCGGGCCGCGGATGGCTCAACATGCACCAGTGGGACGAGCGCAAGGACGCCACGTACCGCGTGAAGGACTGGAATACGCTGGAGGTCCGGGCGATCGGCGGGCACATCATCGTACACCTCAACGGCTATCTCATCAGCGATATCGTCGACGAGAAGATCCCGCCGGAGGGCATGTTCGCGCTGCAAATGCACTCGGGCGAGGCGATGCGGATCCGATTCAAGGACTTCTACTACAAACCGCTACAGAAGAAGGCGGAAGAGTGACGACGCCCACGAACAAAGCCGCCGACGTGAACGGCCCCTACCAATCTGCATGTCCGCGAACGGGCCGGCAGGCTGCCCGCGGCAGATGGACCCGCACGCAGGTTTCGGGGCACGCGGAAAAACCGCGAAGCCGACCGGCGGCGTTCGTCTGCTGTCTCGCGTGGGCCTGCGGCGCCGGCGCAGCCGCGGAGATTCCGACCAGTGCCCCCGGCAGCATGCCCGCCGCCCCGGACCCGGCCGTCGTCGCCGAGGCCCGGCAGCGGATCGACCGGTTCGTCAGCCACGTCAACGCGATGCCGTCCGCCACGGACGCCGCCCGAAAGGTCATCGCGGACGCATGGCAGCGCCGCCGGTCGGAGCCGGACCCGCGGCCGTTCCTGGAGGAGGCCCTGGCGGTCGTATCGCCCGAGTACAAGAGGGCCCTTGACGCCGTCAGCGACCAGAACCACTCGGAGGCGGAGCGCATCCTGTCGCCGCTGACGTCGTCGGCCGACCCCTACGTGGCCGCGCATGCGGCGTCGATGCTCGCCCGCGCCCTCATCGAGCAGGAGAAGATCGACGATGCACTGCGAGTCCTGGACGCCTGGCGAGAGCGGGAGCGGCAGGTCGTCGAACACAGTTTTCAGGCAGCGGAGATGGCCTTCATGCGGGCATACGGCCTGCTGCGGAACCTGCAATATCCAAGGGCGATGGCGATCCTGACGGAGTTTGAGCGGAACTATCCGGATGCGCCGGAGCGGCTCCGGCTCACCGCGCGGCAAATCCTAAGTGAGCTTCGGCGACGTCGGCCGGAACAACTGGGGGATGTCGCCGATCTCATGGGTTACGCCGGTCGGCAATTGCGCTGGGGATTGGCCGACCGCCCGGTGACGGAGGCGCAGGGCCGGGCCGTTCAACTGCTCGAGCGGTTGATCCAGGAGGCCGAGCAGCAGGAGCAGCAGGGCCAGAGCTCCGGCGGCGGGTCCAGCCGGCGGCAATCCCAGGGCGCACAAACGCCGGGCAACCCGGCCGAACGATCCACAGCGCCGGAAGGCGCGATGCCCGAGGGCCCACTGCGCCGGTCGCCGGTGGCACGGCCCGGCGAGATGTGGGGACAGATGCCGGCCCGCCAGCGGGAGAAGATCCTGCAATCGCTCCGCAAGAACTT
>CAZTVU010000051.1:19618-24835 GCA_964617025.1 uncultured Planctomycetales bacterium
CCCGCAGCGATACCGGGAGCTGGTCGAGCAGTACTACAAGCAGCTCGGCAAGCAGGAAGCGCCGTGAGGACATCCTGTCGTTGCGCACCGCAACGCTGGAAAGTGAGAAAATGAAAAAGTGGAAAACCGGGAAAGGCCCCTGGCGTGGTTGTTGTCGAGCCGCGCGGGCGGTGGGCTCTGTCAACCGGCGGCGGCGCACATCGCCCTGCTGGAGGGGTCGGGGAATCGCGCGGGGTGCCGCTGGCCGCCGGTGGCACGCAGGTCAGTGTCGCACGTCCGAGCCGGACGGAGCCAGGTCTCGGCTAGCCGGCGGCAGCTTGGGCGGCGCGAGTGGGAATGAGGTCCTTCCACTGCACGCGTTCGCGAACCTGCTCGGGGCTGTAGTAGTTCCTGACGAACTCGGCGACCTCCTGCGACCGCAGCATGAAGGCGGCTCGGAGGCGGGCCTTGCCGTACTCGTCCTCCCGAATCGGGAGGTTCTCGAGCCACTGAACGACGACGTAACGCTTCGTGCGGTTCAAGTCCACCACGGCCAGTATGTGTTGGGGATTCGGGGCCGTCGCCGTCGCCGGGCGCGACTCCGCCGCGGCCTCCTCGGCGAGCCGGAAGCATTCGCGAATAAACTTCTCATCGGACCCGATCGGCGGCACACTGACGGGCACGGTGATGTCGGGGCCGCCCATCTGGCCGAAATCGGCCCGGGCAAACGGCCCAGGCCTGTGCAGCTTGCCAAACGCGTCGCCAAGCTTCGTCCGCAGGGCGGCGTTGGCCTCGAAGGCGGCAGGCAGCCCGACCCGGAGGGCCTCCTGATGCAGGGCCCTGGCCTGCGCCTCGGCCTCCCTGTACGCGTTCGCCTCGCGCAGGTCCCTCTCGACGGCGGCCCGCACCTCATCGACGGAGGCCGGCGGTCCGGCCGGTCGAGCGGCCACCACGCGATAGATGTACGCGTTGCCCTGAAAATCGGTCAGAAACGCCGGGCACGGCTGGTAGAGCGCCAAGTGATGCTCGGCGCCGGGCTTGTCGGCGGCGGGCTTCTGGGCCACCAGTCCCTCGACCTGCATGACCGCCTGCGAGAACGAAACCGGCGGCTTGGCGCCGGCAACGGAAGCAAACCCGATACCGGGCTCCCGCATGGCCTCGGATTGCGTCAGCCACCCCGTTCGGTGGTAGCGCAGGGCCACGTTCGGCCGAAGTTTCTGCATACTGTCGACCTGGGCGCTGAGGAACTTGTCGTCGCGAACCTCCGGGGGCGCGACGGGATAGCCTCCCTTGCCCGTCGGCGGCGTGCCCCAGGCCTTGAGCAACTGGTCGAGCAGTTCCCGGGCGATTTTGAGCGCCTCCTGCTTGGCCCGCTCCTTTTGAAGTTTCTCGATGACCCTGGGCTTCGCCTCGTTGAATGGCATCGGGGTCGGCTGGGTCGTGGGCCGCGTGGCAGGGTTGGTTCCCGGCGGAGGCGGCCGCATGAACTCCGTCTTGTGGTCTCGCCAATACCGGTAGACGGTGTCCTCGCTCAGTTCGATCTGCTTCGCCAGGGCATTGACGTCCACCGTCACATACTCGACCTGAACGGCCGCCGGCCGCTGGTAGCCGTAGCCGAGATCCGGCCCGGCACCGGGGGCGAAGTCCTTGTACTTTTCGAAGAAGGCGGCCACGTCTTCCGGCTTCAGCGGCGCCTGCGCATCGAGGAAGGATGACGCCGGCAGAACCGCAAACTCGACCCGGACCTTCTCGGTCGTCTGCTTGACCAGCCTGTAGATCTCCGGCTCGGAGACCATGACGGCACTGGCGGCCTGCATGGCCGCTTCGCGGACTCGCAGATAATCGGAAATCACCCGATCGATCTGATGGAGCGGGATGTGATACCGGTCGCGGACGTACTCCAATCGCTCGACACCGGCGCGCGTCTTGATTTCATCCACGAGCTCCGGCGGAACGGCGATATGCTGGCGGTTCGCCTCCTCCACCAGCATGAACCACTCCACATCCTGAAGGCCCTCCCGATTCATGGCGGAAGGCGGCGGCGACATGCCCATGAGGGCCTCCTGCATCGTTTCGTACCAGACATAACGCCACGGGATGCCGAGGGCCGTGAGGACCTCCACATCCTGATAGGTGGGCATGAGATCGTGCTGCCGGACGACGCTTCCGAACATCATCGCGATCTTCTCGCGGGTGTCGTCGGGCTTGAGAATGGTGCGAATGGCGTCGTCGGCAAGCCAGACGATGAGCAGCAGTGCCATGAAGACGGCAAGCAGATGCTTGTTATACTTCCGAAAGAACTTCATCATAGCGGTGCAAGTCCTTTAGCAATAGCGCTTTACCTTCCGACGCGCTGAAACAAAGCAGGATAACCGAAACGGCCTGAAAAGCAAGCGGCCGCGACTGCATGCACGTATGTCGGCAAGAAGGAGCGCGGCCTCCGTTTTGTGCCGGGCCACGGAGCCAAGTGCTTGCAATAGGGCCGCTGCCCCTATAATGCAAGTTGGAGAAGCGGGGCCTGACGTCCGATACAATCTGTCGGCGACTCGGACGGGTCGCCCTCAGCTCCAACGGGACCGACGCGGATGGCAAAGCGCAGTACGAGAAGCGGCTCGCCCAACCTAGTGATCGTCGAATCACCGGCAAAGGCAAAGACTATAAACAAGTACCTGGGCGATGGTTACGTCGTCAAGGCGTCGATGGGGCACGTGCGCGACCTGCCGGAGCGGTCGCTGGCGATCGACGTGGAAAACAACTTCCAGCCCACGTACGAGGTTGTCGAGGGCCGGCGGCGGGTCATCTCGGAGCTGAAGAAGCTCGCGGAAAAGGCCGAGACCGTCTATCTTGCGACTGACCTCGACCGCGAGGGCGAGGCGATCGCCTGGCACCTCGTCGAGGCCCTGCAACTGCCGCCGGAGAAGGTTCGTCGGGTGATCTTCAACGAGATCACGGAGGCGGCCATCGCCAACGCGTTCGCCCACCCCCACCAGATCGACAAGGACAAGGTAAACGCCCAGCAGGCCCGGCGGATCCTGGACCGGATTGTCGGATATGAGCTGAGCCCCCTGCTGTGGAAGAAGGTGGCCAAGGGGCTGTCGGCCGGGCGGGTGCAGTCGGTCGCGGTCCGGTTGATCGTCGAGCGGGAGCAGGAGATTCGGGACTTCATTCCGGTCGAGACCTGGAGGATCAGCGGCCATTTCGTCACCGCGATCGACCGGGCGGACAGCCTGGCAAGACAATGGCGCGAGTTCCTGGAGCACGAGGAGGCCGGCGACGAGGGGCGCAGGCTGCGGGAGCAGGGCGAGTGGCTGTCCGCACACGGCGGCTTCCGTGCGGAGCTGGTCAGCGTGGGCGGCGCCGAGTTCAAGCCCCAGGGCCGGTACGACGCGACCGCGCCGTCGGACCGGATATTCTCCTCGGCGGCGGACGAGGCGCTACGGGTCGCCCAGGCCCTGGGCTTCGTCTGCGAACGGCGAAACGAAACGCCCTGGAAGGAGTACGCCCACCGCGGGCTTCGCACCGTCGAGGTTGTCGGGCGCTTCGAGCGGGACCGCAGCCCGGCGTTTCGCGTGTCGGAGGTCCAGACCCGGCGTACGAAGAGCAAACCCGCCCCGCCGTTCACAACGGCCACGCTTCAACAGGCGGCGGCGAACCAGCTCTACTTCGCGGCCTCGCGGACGATGCGGGTGGCGCAGCAGCTTTATGAGGGCATCGACATCGGCGGCGGCGAGGGATCCGTCGGCCTGATCACGTACATGCGTACCGGCTCGACCAACCTGAGCGAGGAGTCGGTTCGTGCGTCCCGCGAGTGGATTCGCGGGAACTTCGGCGAGCGGTATCTGCCGGGGCAGCCGAACGTCTACAGCAGCCGTAAGGGCGCTCAGGAGGCCCACGAGGCCATACGACCGACGGACGTCCGTCGCACGCCGGAGTCGCTCCGCGGCCACCTGAGCGAGGAGCAGCTCAAGCTGTACGACCTGATCTGGCGGCGGTTCGTCGCCTGCCAGATGACGCCGGCGGAGTGGGACTCGACCGCGGTCACGGTGGACGCCGACACGCCGATCGGCAGGGCCGTGTTCAAGGGCGGCGGCCGGACGCTCGTGTTCGACGGGTTCTACAAGGTCGCCGGCGTGCCGAAGCACGGCGAGGAGCAGGTGCTGCCGCCGTTGCAGACGGGGCAGGCCGTGGCGCCGATCGACGTGTCGCCGGCCCAGCGGTTCACAAGTCCGCCGCCGCGCTACACCGAGGCATCGCTGGTCAAGGCGTTGGAGGCCGAGGGGATCGGGCGGCCGAGCACGTACGCCGCCATCATCCAGACGATCCAGGACCGCGGCTATGTGGAGCAGATCGACCGGCGTTTCCACGCGACCGCCAAAGGCGAGATCGTCACGCAGAAGCTGCTCGCACACTTCCCCGAGCTGATGGACATCCGGTTCACGTCGCAGATGGAGGAGGAGCTTGACAAGATCGAGGAGGCGCACCTGGACTGGGTCCGCGTGCTGCACGAGTTCTACGACCCGTTCCACCGATCGCTGATCAAGGCGCACGACGAGATGGAGGCCGCCCGGAGCGAGCCGAGCTCGCACACGTGCCCGACCTGCGGCAAGCCGATGGTCTACCGCTGGGCGAAGCGGGGCCGGTTCATCTCGTGCAGCGGCTACCCGGACTGCAAGACGGCGTACGACATCGACCGGCAGGGCAATCCGCTGATTCCCCGGGAGGTCGGCATCCCGTGCGAGAAGTGCGGGCGGCCGCTGATCCTGCGGCAGTCGCGCCACGGGCCGTTCCTGGGCTGCAGCGGATATCCCGAGTGCGACCACACGGTGCCGTGCGACAGCCAGGGCGTGCCCTTGCGGGTCGTGAAGGAAGAGGAGATCCGCGAGACGTGCGAGGCGTGCGGGTCGCCGATGGCCGTGAAGCGCAAGGGCCGGCGAGCGTTTCTCGGCTGCAGCGCGTATCCGACCTGCAAGAACACGCGGCCGTTGCCCGAGGGGATCCGACTGGAGTCGAAGCCCGCGCCGCCGCCGGAGGAGGCCGGCTTCGCCTGCGAGAAGTGCGGGCGGCCGATGGTCCTCCGCAGCGGGCGCCGGGGCAAGTTCATCTCGTGCAGCGGGTTCCCCCGGTGCCGCAATGCCAAGCCGATCCAGAAACTGGAAGAGCTCAAGGCAGCGGCGGCCAAGCGGCAGGCGGAGGCCCCCGCCGCGCCGTCGTCGAGCGACGTGCCGTGGGACACCGACG
>CAZTVU010000052.1:0-4358 GCA_964617025.1 uncultured Planctomycetales bacterium
GTCCCATTCGTACCGGACGATGCCGTAGTCGTCGGTGGATCGCGTGCCGTCCAGGATGACCGTCTCGCCAAGGCCCGCACTATACGGCCCGCCGGCATCCGCGACGGGCGGCTGACCGGTGATACTGATTGAAACCTGTTGCGAGGCCGTGCGCCCGAGCAGGTCGGTCACCGTCAACGTCACGGGCGTCGGTCCGGAAACGGTGCGTTGCGGCGTCGGCCCGTAGGCGCGGCGCGTCTGTTCGTCGATCGCGAATCGGCCCGAGTTGACCGTCACGCCGCCCAGCAATTCCGACTGACTGCTGTAATACGAGTTGTACACAAGCGTCCAGTCGGCGGCATCCGCGGGCTTGATGAAGTACAACGCGCCCGACGTGTTCTTCAGACGGATCCGCACGTCATACGTCTGCCCGGGCGTGTACGTGGCGACATTCGCCCGGTGGCTTCCGTTTTCGTAGATCCGGAGCGACCCGTTATCGAAGTACAGCGCGTACGGCATCTGCGAATAGCTGTAATTGGTGCTCGTGTTCTTGAAGCCCCACATCGCCGTGCCGTTGTCCGGGATCACCCGCGCCTCGAGGGTTGCCGCGCCGGATCGGGTCACGATATCGCGGGTGAACAGGAAGCTGTTGCCCCAGCCGTTCCCGGAAACATACGCCATGCCCGCGCTCTGGTACGCCCGTGCGATGAAGTACCGATCCGGATCCGGCCCGTCGCCGTCGAACGAGTCCGCGCCGAAGTCCCATTCGTACTGGACGATCTCCAGACCGCTCGTGCTGGTCGTGCCGTCGAGGCTGAAGGTCCAACCCTCGGCCCCGCGGTCACCCTCGGTTTGCGTGTACGGCCCGCCGGCGTTCGCCGTGATGTCCGACGGATCGACCGTGATGTCGAACGCCGCCGTGTGCGATGCTGACGCCGAGTCCTGCACGGTCAGCGTGGCGGCGCCGCCGTGGTAGACCTTGTGGGTCAGCGTCTTACCGTAGAAGACCTCCCGCACGTCGTCCATGCGGAAGGTGCCCGACGCCACCGTGGCGCCCCGCAGCAGGCTCGTCGCCGTGCCGTAATTCGTATCGCGGAGCAGCGTCCAATCCGCATCCGACGGCAGCTTCCAGAGGTATCGCGCGCCGCCGGCCGGTTTCAGCTCGATCCGTACGTCGTACGTCTGGCCGGCGGTGTACGAGCCGACCCGGCCGCGATGGCTGCCGTCCTCGTAGATGTGCAGGTTGCCGCCCTCGAAGTACAGCGCGTACGGCATCTGCGAGTAGCTGTAGTTGGTGTTCGTGTTCTTGAAGCCCCACATCGCCTGGCCGTTGTCAGGTGTCACACGGGCCTGAAACACGCCGGGGACGGGCTCGCCGTCGGTGGTCTCGCGATCATTCGGGACCGCCGCCGCGTTGGCTGGCGGGCGGTTCGGGCCGTTGAAACTCTCCTGGAACACCTGAAAGTCGCCCAAATCCACGTCGTTGTCGCTGTCCAGGTCTGCGGCGGCACAGGAGGCGTCGGCCGGCGGTCGGTTCGGGCCGCTGAAACAGTTCTGGAAGACCGAGAAGTCGTTCAGGTCCACGTCGCCGTCGCCGTCGAAGTCGGCGGAGCCATGCGGGGCCACCTGGGTCCCGTCCGGCGGCGGCGATCCGCTCGACGCCTGGCGAAGCACGGGCTCGCGGCTGAAGACATACGAGTCGCCCCATCCGCTGCCGCCGATGATGACCAAGTCGTCGCAATAGGCGTTCGCCGCGAACCACTTCTGCGTGTTGAGCCAACGGCCCGTGAAGCTGTCCGTTCCGAAGTCCCATTCCCAGGTTGTGATGGGCTGCGGCCCCGACGACCCGCTGCCGTCAAACGTGAACGTCCATCCCGCGTCGACGCGTGTGGCGGCGGTGGCGGCGTAGGGTCCGCCAGGGTTGGCCGTAAGCGGTCCGTCGGCGACTACCGGTTCGGCGGGAGCCTCCGACGAACCATCCTGCCCGTGGGCGGCGCGCATCGACGTGCCTCCAAGCCATCCGTAGCCGACAAGCGCCGCAACGCAGAGAAACACCACCACGAACCGCTTCGCCTTCGTGCCATGACACATGGCTCTTGCCTCCGCAATGGACGCACACGACCCAGCCGATCTGGCAGCGCAACCTCAATTCGCCAACGGGATCGGTGTGCTTAGACGCAGAATGAGAAGAAGTGAGACGGCCGCTGAACAAGCGGCTGCTTCCATCCCGTCATGTCCAATCCCGTCGTGTCTACGCACACCCGCTCATTTCAGAACCAGTATGTGAATTGTACCTTCCGTCCGTGCGGGCGGCAAGCCCTGTCCGCAATGTCCCGCTTCAGTTACGTTCTTTCTCAGCATGGCTCATCCCGCGACATCCGATCCGCCGATAATACGTTACACAGCAGGCGGAGAATCTGCGCGCTAAAGCCGACCTGCAAAGGTTCTATAAGTCACGCCGGGCGAGGTGCGGCCCATGGAATACGCAGCAATGACCTTCTGGCTTGTCGTGACCGTGTTCACGGCCGTCGGCGTGCATCGTCTCTGGAGCGGCCTCATCCAGCCCAAAGTGGTGAACTCCATCCTGCTGCCGGGCACGCTGGTAGCCCAGCTTGGCCATATCCTCGGCCTGCTCGTCACGGGCGGGACGGTGAATGACACCACGCTCATCAAGGACGACGACTCCGGCGAGCCGCAGACCGGTTCGGACGCCAAGCCCCGCATCCCGATCATCGGGCCGGTGATCATCGCGATGCTGCCGTTGTTGGCCTGCGGCGGGGCGATCTATGCGGTGTCGCAGTACCTCGGGCAGGACATCCTCGGACGTATGCAGCAGGAGGCCCTGCCGCGACGGCTTCCCACGACGCTGGACGCCTTCTGGCCCATGCTGCGCGACTGCGTGACGCTGGTTGAGCGCCTCGTTGCGGCCACACGCGCCAGTCGGTTTGACGACTGGCGAACGCCGGCGTTTATTTACCTGGTTATCTGCCTGACCGTTCGCATGGCCCCGCTGCCGGGCTCGCTCCGCGGGGCGATCGGGGCGATCCTGGTCCTCGGCGTGGCGGCGGCGCTGCTGGGGATGGCCTGGTCCACGAAGGACGGCTCTCCCGGACTGCTTGACCGTAGTTGGCCGCTGCTGACGTTCAGTGTCGCATCTTTGCTGTTCCTCCTGATGGTCAGCCTGATGGTTCGCGGCGGCGTGGGGCTGATCAAGATTCTGTTCGGGCAGGAGAAGGGGGGCTGACGCCCTCGGCCGCCTCAACCACCTGGCCGTCGTGTGCCAGGGCCATGCCGGGCGGAAGCTCGGCGTTGACGGCGTCGTGCATCAGCTCGTGGGCGATGTGGGTGAACAGGGTTCGACGGGCCTTGATCCGCCGGGCCGTCTCCACGGCCTGATCGAGATTCATGTGCGTCGGGTGCGGGCGGCGCCGGAGGGCGCCGAGGACGAGCACGTCCAGCCCCGCCAGCAACGGCCAGGACTCCTCGGGAACCCGGCTGCAATCGGTGCAGTAGGCCAGCGGCCCGAGGCGATAGCCCAGAATGGGCAACGTCCCGTGCCACAATGGGACGGGCGTGATGCGCATCCCGAACAACTCGAACGGTCCGTTAACGACGTGCGGCGTCAACTGCGGCTTTGCGCTGGGGTAGTCGGGGTCGTCAGTGAACGCATAGGGAAACATGCGGCGAAGGATGCCGAGCGTGTGCGCGTCGCCGTAACACGGCAGCGCGCTCTGCTGCAAGGCATTGAAGCGGCGCAGGTCGTCCAGGCCCGTGACGTGATCCGCGTGGGCGTGCGTATACAGCACCGCATCAACCCGATCGATCGCACTTGCGAGGCACTGCAGGCGGAGCTCCGGTGAGGTGTCGATGAGAAGCGTGCGTCCGTGCCATTGCACGGCGACGGAGGGCCGCATTCGCCTGTCGCGCGGATCGCGGGAGGAGCAGACGTCGCAGCGGCATCCGATCATCGGGATGCCGTGCGATGTCCCCGTGCCCAGAAAGATCAATTGCAGCGTGTCCACCCTCAGGGCCTCGCGTGCCGCGAACGACGGTGAAGAGAATACCGCGGGGCGCGGCCGGCGAAAAGCCGGTTGCACGCACCGTCCGCCGCCTGCACAATGTCGGCCTTTCGGCGAATCGCGCAAGCGGAAGCGGATTCGTCCGCGTTTCGCGAGGTCGCCGTCGTCGCGGCCCGGCGCCGCGAAAGGAGTGTCGGTCGATGGATTGGTCGGCCCTGCGGGACGAGTTTCCGATTACCGCGAATTACGCGTTCTTGAATCATGCGGGCGTCGCCCCGCTGTCGCGCCGGGCCGCCGTCGCCCTGCAGCGGTATGCCGAGGAATGCCGGGACCACGCCAACGTGAGCGGCAACTTCTACC
>CAZTVU010000052.1:4373-10128 GCA_964617025.1 uncultured Planctomycetales bacterium
CCGCGCGGCTTATCATGGCCGATCCGTCCGAGGTGACGTTCATCAAGAACACCACGGAAGGCATCGCGTTCGTCGCCAACGGGCTGAGGTGGAACGCGGGCGACAACGTCGTGATCACGAACGTGGAGTTCCCCGCGAACGTCTATCCCTGGATGAACCTCCAGCAGAGCGCCGGCGTCCGCGTGAAGATGGTGCCGGAGGACTTCGGCCGCTTCGACGTGCAGCGAATCCTCGACGCGATCGACGGGCGGACCCGCGTGGTCTCGATCTCGGCGGTGCAGTTCGCCAGCGGCTATCGGGCGGACCTTCGGGCGATCGGCGAGGCGTGCCGCGTCAAGGGGGTGGTCTTCTGCGTGGACGCGATCCAGGCCCTCGGGGCCTTTCCCATCGACGTTCGATCGATGTGCATCGACGTCCTCGCCGCCGACGGGCACAAGTGGCTCTGCGCCCCGGAGGGATGCGGCATCTTCTATTGCAGCCGCGAGATGATGGAGCGGATCCACCCGTCGACCGTGGGCTGGATGTGCATGAAGAACTATGAGGACTACGGCAACTACCGGTTCGAGTTCCTCGAGGATGCCCGCCGCTACGACTGCGGCAGCTACAACCTGCCCGGCATCTACGGCCTCGGCGCGGCGATCGAGCTGCTCCTGGAGATCGGCGTCGACCGCATCGCCGAGCGGATCCTCTCGCTGACGGACCGGCTCGTCGCAGGCCTGGGGGCCAGGGGCTACCGGCTCGTGTCGTCGCGCCGCGACGGCGAGGCGAGCGGGATCGTCGCGTTCACGTCCGACCGACACAACCACGACGAGCTCTGGCGGCGGCTCCTGAAGGAGCACCGAGTGGTGATCGCGGTTCGCGAGGGCCGGCTGCGCGCCAGCCCGCACTTCTACAACAGCTTCGAGGAGATCGACCGGCTGCTCGACCTGCTGCCGGCGCACTGAACCGGCCGACGCGGCTCCCGGCGTCAGCGGCTCGGGGCCGCGGCGGTCGTCGTCGCGGCCGTCGACCGGCCGAAGATGATCAACTGGTGCATTCGCGTGCGAAGGCTCTTGACGGGGCGATAGTGCTTGCGGACCCAGTCGAAGACCGCCTTGCCGTAGTCGTCGCCGAAGCCCTTCTTGCCGTACTCACTGACGTCGCGGGGCAGCAGCAGGATATAGTCCGGATCGGCCCGCGCGAGCATGTCGACGGTCGCGTCCTCGTTGTACGCCCCGGAGAAGTCGACGGGCAGGAAGGTCTGGAGGCCAAGCGGATTTGTGCAGCCGGCCATGAACGTGATGCCGCACCCCTCGGGCATGACGACGACCTTCGTGGCGGGGCCCTTCTCCGCGAGGAACTTCACGGCCTCGTCCACGGTACCGACGTAGATGCTCGGACCGAGCATGGTGCCGGCGGCCGTGGCGATTACGGCGGTGCCGTCGGCCGAGGTGAGCTTCACAGACCGCTGTGTCGCGGCGGCGTGCGACCAGGCGAGGCCGATGAGCATGGCGACGCCGCAGAGGTAGGCCGCGACGGGCATCCGCCCGCATCGCGACGACGGGCCGGCGTCCGGTCGCGAATCCGCCGGCGTCGGTGCGAAGAACGACGGCACGAGCCCGCACCAGATCGCCGCAAAGCCGAGCAGCCCCGGCACCAGGAGGTAGAAGCCGTAGTGCTCCGCCCCACATCGCAGGATCATGCGGGCCGCCGCGCCGAGCCCGAACGCACACAGGACCATCCACGAAACGGCCTTCGTGCTCTGCAGGCCCGCCATGCACCGGACGGTGTACACAAGGAAGCCCAGCAGCAGCAGCACGGGGAGCACGCGAAACGCCACGAACGGACCGAGCACGAAGCAGATGCCGACGGCGACGAGCATGCCCGCCAGGGCGACCGTGGCGACCGCGAGCCGCCGGACCGCGGGCACATAGGCGGGGTTTCGGCGGATGCGCCGCTCCGCGATCGCCACGATGGCGATCACGAGGAGGCAGCAGGCCATCGCGGCGGCCGACAGGCCCAGGTCAAGCAGCGATTGCCGGACATCCGCCAGGCCGGCGTGCTCAAGCTGGAAGACGACCGCCCCGACGTTGCCCGCCTGGAAGATGTTCTCGGTCCAGACCGCGCGCCCGGCCTGGGCGACGAACCAGCCGTACGTGCCGGCGGGAATGGCCGCCGCGATTGCATACCCGACGAGGTAGACGGGGCGGCCGATCCGTCCGGCAAACAGCCACCCGAACAGGAAGGCGAGGTGCGCCACCCCGATCGCGAGGACCACTTCGAGCTTGCACAGCAGGACCAGGCCGAGGCAGACGCACGACAGAATGAACGGCACGACCTTGCCGTTGCGGATGTGCTGAAGGAGAAAGGAGACGCTCGCCATCGCGAGCAGCATGCCGTACGTCGCCGGGTAGGAGTAGGGCAGGGCGAAGGTGAGGTGGTTGTGGGCGTAGTACTGGGCGAAGCCGCAGATATAGAGGAACGCCGCCGCCGCCGCCATGGCCGCCAGCCGGCTGGCGAAGAGCCGCACGATCCGGTAGGCCAACCACGCCACCAGGGCCGCCGACACGATGCCCGCCGTCGTCAGGACGTCGACACGCACGCCGAACTGCCTGAACAGCAGGGCGTTGGCGTAGGGGGCGAGCGGGCCGTACCAGTAGCGGACGTCCTTGTAGAGGGTCTTGCCGGCCAGGAGCTGCTTGGGGACATCCATCTCGCGACCGCAGTCGTAGACGATGTCGCCCCAGCGAAGCCAGGTGATCGCGAGGTTGTGGGCCAGGGCCGCGAGGAGGATGACCGGGATGATGAGACGGACGAGCCAGCGCAGCCCGGCTTTCATCCGGCAGCAGAGGGGCTCAGGGGGCGGCGCCTCGGGCGGCGGGCCGGCGACGGCGGCGGGGTAGGTCGAGTCGTCCAACGGCGTATCTCCCTATGGCGGCCTCGGGCCGCGAGCACGGGTTTCGGGCATCGCCTGCCGACGGCGTCTCCGCCGACGGCGACGCCGATGCCCGGCCTGAGGGCGTGAGTATAGCCGTCGCCTTTCGCGCGGGGCAAGCATCGGGCTCGTCACGCGCGATTTCGGCATATCGGGCGGAGTCTTTCACCGGAACACGCGAGCAAGGCGTGCGCCGCTCTCGGGAAGGGCCGAGGCCGGGTTGGGGAGTTGAGCGTTATAAGTGGCGAGTTCAGAGTTGCGAGTTGTTCGGAGGGATTCCGCCAGCGACTGCGGAAATGACGGTTTGTGGAGGAAGCGACGAAGCGACGAAGGGGACGGGGTGGCGGTTTGCGCGACCGACGGGTATGGCCGGCGAGGGCGCCGGCCCTACACTACGGTGGTGCCGACGCCCGCGTCGGCATTTCGTCGGCCACATGAATGGAAAAGGTGGAGCCGCGCCGATGCGCAAGGGCGAAGCCCCGCCGCTCGTAGCGCCTTTTCGGGAGAAGCTGAGGCATGATTACTCTGGACTCGCAACTCGCAGCGCTGACCCCCCCTCCCTGCAAGGGAGGGGTTGGGGGAGGGTGCCGCGTTGCTGTGGTGCCGACGCCTTTGGCGGTGCGGGAGAAATGAGCCGCACAGTGCGCGGGGAGGAAGGCCGGCGAGGGCGCCGGCCCTGCACTACGGTGGTGCCGACGCCCGCGTCGGCATATCGCGGGCCAATCGCCCGGGACTGGCTCGTTTTGGCGGTTGCGGGATCGCATGCGACTCTGAAAACGCGCGGGGTATACGAAGGAGAAACAGTGCCAGCCGAGCCTGTCCCGTTCGCGTGACCGGATCACTCTGAACTCATCCCCAGCGTTGCATGTGGCAACGCTGGAAAGCGGAAAAACGAGAAAGCGAGAAAACGAAAAACGTCTGATGATGCAGGGCACTCACTACCGCACCGCAGGTGTATTTCCGATTCGGCCCTCGGAGCGTATTCTTTCGCTTTTCCGGTTTTTCGCTTTTTCGCTTTTCCGTCGTTGCGTTATGCAACGACGAAGTCATCACTCTGAACTCGCAACCCTGAACTCCGGACCCCGCCTTCCGGCCGGGCCGGGGCCGCGCCGGTCAGGTGGCGGCGGGCAGTTTCCAGGGCGCCCGGTAGTCGCGGCCTGAGAGGCGGTTGGCCTCGGCATCGTCCTTGAACGTCTCCGTTGCCGGGTCGAACGCAAGGCGGCGGTTCAGAAACGTCGCCAGGTTCGCCATGTGGCAGAGCGTCGCCGTCCGGTGGCCCTCGAGGGCCCCGGCCGCGGGCCTGGCGCCGTCCGTGATGCAGTCCGCGAAGTTCTTCACGTGCGCGAGCTCCATCTCGCTGCCGCCGTGCTTGACGGGCGCGGCCTTGCTCTCGCGGGGGTGGAAGGTCCACCCGCCGCGATCAATGACCACGGTCCCGCCGTCGCCGCCGATCTCCGCGCCGCTGGCCATGCCGTTCACGCGGTACGACGTCCAGTAGCGCAGCTCCCAGAGGACGGTGCATCCGGGAAACTCGAAGATCGCTGTCTGCGTGTCGGGGAACTCCTTCGCGTCCTTGACGATGTACCGGCCGCCGACGGCCGACACCGAGCGAGGCAGGTCGAGACCGGCGTACCAGCGGACGATGTCGAGCCAGTGCGCGCCCCAGTTGCCCGCGTCGCCGGTGCCGTAGTCGCGAAAGAAGTGCCAGTTGTAATGCAGGCGGTTGGCGTTGTAGGGGCGCCGGGGCGCCGGGCCCAGCCACAGGTCGTAGTCGAGCGTCGGCGGGGGCGAACCGTCCGGGATGATGTCGACGACCTGCCGATGGGTGGTGAACCACGCGCGGCCGAAGCCGACCTTGCCGATGCCGCCGGAGGCGATGAACTCCCGCGCCTCGACGAAGTGGCGGCCGCTGCGCTGCTGCGTGCCGATGGCGACGACCCGGTCGGGGTGTCGCCGTTGGGCGGCGACGATGGCCTTGCCGTCGACGATGTTGTGCGAGGCGGGCTTCTCCAGGTAGACGTGCTTGCCGGCGTCGAGGGCCATGACGGTCATGAGGGCGTGCCAGTGGTCGGGCGTGGCGACGATCACGGCGTCGACACGCTTGTCGTCGAGGACCTTGCGAAAGTCCTTCTCGTGGGCCGGGCGGCGGGGCAGCTTGCCGTCGAGGCGCTTCATCGCCTCGTCGAGCATGGCCGTGTCGCAATCGCAAAGGGTCACGATTTCGAAGCGGCCGGACTCGTGAAAGGCCAGGGCGTCCTGCCAGCCGCGGTTGCGGCAGCCGATGACGGCGACGCGAATCCGCTCCGGCGCCACGGCGGCCGGGGCTCGTCGATGGCCCAGCGCCACGGTGCCCGCGGCGAGCAGCCCGGCAGCGAATTGCCGCCGGGTCATTCGGAAACGTGCCATAGCGACCTCCTCGTGCAATCCTTGCGGACGCTCCGGATGCCCCGCCGGTGCGGCACCACGGCCGTCGTCGTCTACAGTACCGATGCCGTGCGGTCGGGACAACAGCGGTCTTGCGTCTCGTCACTCCCGTCGTTGCATCACGCAGCGATGGGAAAGCCAGAAAGCGAGAAAACGAAAAAGCGGGAAAGAACGCGCTCGAAGGCCTGTGTCCCGGGCACGTCCGTGGTACGGCGGCGAGTTCACCCCACCATCAGTCGTTTTTTGATGATATGCCGCGATTTCTTGTTCTCCCGTCAGGCTTTTCCGCAGACGATCCGGCTGCGTTCGGGCGCTTGTGGCGATCCGTTTCGCGCCATCCGTGCATCGTCCGCCGGTGCCTGTGGACTGCGGTGGCAGCGCCACCGCTTCGGCTCGGACCGTCTGCCGCACGCCCGC
>CAZTVU010000052.1:10138-24545 GCA_964617025.1 uncultured Planctomycetales bacterium
GTCTCGGCGCGCCTCAGGAAAAGCGGCGGCAAGGCCGCCGCAGTCCAAAACGCGCGGGTTGCGCCATACAAGACGCGAGCCGCTCTTGGTTGCGGCCAAAGGCTGCCTTGGGCTTTCTCGCTTTCTCGCTTTTTCGCTTTCGTTCGTGCGATGTCGGCACGCGGTCACGTCAGGCGCACGAGCGGGATCCGGGCCGTCTCCGGGCATTCGACGGGCAGGATGACGGTGAACGTCGTGCCATGGCCCGCCTCGCTCTCCAGACTGATCGTACCGCCGAGCATCTGCGTGAGCTCCCGGCTGATGGGCAACCCCAGGCCGGTGCCGGCGTGTTCGCGTGTCATGGATGAATCGAGCTGGCGAAACTTTTCGAAGATGACCGAGTGCTGGGCCGCCGGTATGCCCGGACCGGTGTCGGCGACCACGATCCGGATCTTGTCCTCGCCGAGCCGGTGCACATCGAGCCGCACGGTTCCGGAGGACGGGGTGAACTTGATTGCGTTGCTCAGCAGGTTGTACAGGATCTGCTGGATGCGTCCGGCGTCCGAGTGCATCGTCGGAAGGTCGTCCGCGAGGTGCGCCTCGAACCGCAGTTCCTTCTTCTCGACGAGGGGGCGGCAGAAGTCGATGACCGCCTCGCAGGTGTCGCGGAGGGCAAAGTGCGTGCGATGCAGCTTGAGCTTGCCCGCCTCCATCTTGGCCAGATCGAGGAGGTCGTTGATCAGCTCGAGGAGGTTCCGGCCGCTGGTCAAAATGTTGTGGGCGAAGCGGACGATGCGGGCGGGGTTCACGTGCTCCGGATCTCGCGAGGCGTCGCGGAGCAGTTCGGCGAACCCGATGATCGACGTCAGCGGCGTTCGCAGTTCGTGGGTGACGTTGGCGAGGAACTCGCCCTTGACCTTGTTCGCCTCGAAGAGGGCGACGTTCGCCTGGGCCAGCTCTTCGAGGCGGGCGTCGAGCGACCGGTTGATCGTCTCCAGCTCCTCGCGAGACTTCTGGAGCTTGGCCAGCATGTCGTTCACGGCATTGGCGAGATCCTCGAACTCGTCGCCGGTCTTCACGTCGGCGCGGACGCCCAGGTCCCCCGCCCCCACCTGCTCGGCCACGGCCTTGAGCCCGTGGATGGGCGAGAGGATGAGTTTGTGCGTGATGAGGTAGAAGACCAGGATGGCGAGGAACCCGGCCAGGGCCCCCGCCGCCACGATGACGATGCGGTACACCCAGACCTGCGCGTCGCTCTCGTCGGAGGGCACCGTCACGGCGATCAGCCCCACGAGGACCGGCCGGGGGCGCCTGGGCAGCGGGGCGCGGACGGCCGTCGCCAGCCGATAGAGGCTGTGCCCGTCGGGTGCCTCGTCGATCGCGTAGTGTTCCACGAGGTCGCTTTCCTTGCGGAACGCCTCGATCGCCCGCGCGATGAACGGGTCGTTGTGGGCGTCGGCGGCCTGCGTCGCCGCCGGACGCGCGGGGGTTCCGTATTCCTCGTCCGAGGCGATTCGCACGAGCGTGGGCACGATCGGGCTGAGGTGCATCACCTCGGCGTTGGCCGCCCACCAGCGGTTGAGCAGCTCCTGCTGCTGCTGCCAGTCGGGCTGCTCGGGCTGGAGATACGACCGGGCCGTCCAGACCAGCCGCCGCGCCTCCTGGAGGTTCATCTCGTCGACCAGGCGCTCCATGTAGTACCACGGAAAGAAGAGGGCGGTGGCGATGATCAGGGCGACCGCCAGGCCGAAGAGGAGGCGGCACTTGGCGGCCAGCGAGAAGTTGAACCACGCCCGCCGGGTCATGCGGTCATTCTACCCGCCGCGCCGCGCGACCCGAAACCGGCCGGCTTCCGGCTTGCCATTCGGCGGCGGCGCGTGGATAATGCAACGCATTCACCCGACGTGCATGGGGTGCGAGCCCGGGGCAGGAGGCCGGCGGCGTGCATCTGAACCTTCGGCAGAAGTACCTGCTGGCGTATGTCGCGGTCGTCGCCGCGGCCGGACTGCTTGTCATGGCCTGCTGCCGGCAGGACGCCTTCGGCATCGCCGTGATGGGGATCACCGCCATCGTGACCGGCGGGATCGTCTGGTCGCTGGCGGCCCGTCGGCTCCGCCGGTCGATCAACCGCCTTCGCCGCGCCGCCGACGTGATCGGCTCGGGCGACTTCACCCACACCCTCCCCTGCGAGCAGGGCGACGAGCTGGCCAAGCTGGTCCAGTCGTTCAACCGCATGGCCGACCGCCTCGGCCAGATGGCCGCCGAGGAGCGGCGCCTCCGAAGCCAATTGACGCGGAGCGAGCGACTGGCCGCCATCGGCGAGCTGGCGGCCACCGTTGCCCACGAGGTCAACAACCCGCTCGACGGCATTCAGAACTGCACGCGGATCCTCCGCCGGGACCTCCAGCTTCACAACGTCGAGCAGGCCCGCCGCATGCTCGATCTCATCGACAGCGGCCTGTACCGCATCGAGATGATCGTCCGCCGGCTGCTGAGCTTCGCACGCGACGAGGCCATGAACCTGGTCCCGACGCCGCTGGGCGACGCCGTCGGCGACGCCCTGCTCTTCATCCAGCCGCGCCTCGACAGGCATCGCGTCGAGCTCGTGCGGCACGGCTTTGAGCAGCCCGTGTTCGCCCTGGGGGACCGCACCCGGCTTGCCCAAGTCGTGATCAATCTGCTTCTCAATGCGGTCGAATCGACCGCGCCCGGCGGGCGGGTCGCCATCCGGCTCCTCCCGCCCGACGAGGCCGACCCCCGCGTGCGGCTCGTGGTGGAGGACAACGGGGCCGGCATCGACCCCGAGAACCTCCCGCGGATCTTTGAGCCCTTTTTCAGCACGAAGGGCGCCGACGGCGGCACGGGCCTGGGCCTGGCCGTCGTCAAGAAGATCGTGGACGCCCACCACGGAAGCATCGAAGTTGACAGCCGACCGGGGGTCGGTACACGATTTGTCGTCAGCCTGCCGGCCGCGCAGTCGTGGCCGCGGACCCACGAGGCCTTCGCCGCCGGCGCGGTGCCATCGGCGCCGGAGCCGGCCGCAGCGAGTCACGGACGATGAGCGAACCGAAGATGACCGTTCTTGTGGTCGATGACGAGCCCATCAAACGGGTCAGCCTGCAGATCGAGTTGGGCGAGGCGGGGTACGAGGTGATCGACGCGGCCGATGCCCGGATCGCCCTTCGCATCCTGGAGGGGCGGATCCCCGACGTCGTCGTGACGGACCTCCGCATGCCGGGGATGGACGGCGTCGCCTTCCTCGACGAGGTCAAGCGGCGAAGCCCGGGCGTCTACGTCATCCTCATGACGGCGTACGGCACCGTGGACACCGCCGTCGACGCCATCAAGCGAGGGGCCTACGACTACATCACCAAGCCGTTCCGCACCGATGTCCTGCTGGAGAAGCTCGATCGCATCCGTGCCTACCGCCGTTCGGAGGCGTCCGGCGAAGCCGTCGCGGAGACCGGCTTGGGGCGTCTCGTCGGCGTGGGCCGTGCGATGTGTCAGGTGTTCGAGCAGGTCCGGGCGGCGTCGGCCGGCGACGAACCCGTCCTGATCTGCGGCGAGGCCGGCACGGGAAAGACCGTGATCGCCGAGTCCATTCACCAGCTCAGCGCCCGACGGAGCGGCCCCTGCGTCCGCGTGAACTGCGAGACGCTGCCGGACCGCATGCTTGCCGCCGATCTGTTCGGGCCCGAAGCGGGCGCAGGCGGCGACGGCAAGCGCGGCTTGATCGACCAGGCCGCCGCCGGCACGCTTCTCGTCGAGAACATCCACCGGCTGTCACCCACCACTCAGGCACGGGTGGCCCAGAAGCTTGAGGAGACACGATTCGCTCCGCCCGAGGCCGCGGCGCCGATGCCGGCGCGGTGGATCGCCACCTCGAAGGTGCCGCTGCTCGAGATGGTTCGCCGGGGGGAGTTTCGCGAGGACCTTTTTTATCGGCTGAGCTCGCGCGTGGTGAACGTTCCGTCGCTCCGCGATCGCCGGGAGGACATCCCCGCGCTTGTGCGCTGCTTCGTGGAGAAACATGCGGCGCTGGCCCGCAGCGCCGAGGGCCGGCCGGTGGGCATCTCCGCTCATGCGATGGACATGCTCATGGCCTACCATTGGCCGGGCAACGTCCTGGAGCTTGAACACGCCGTGGAACAGGCCCTGACCCGCTGCGACGGCGCGGAGATACGCCCCGAGCACTTGCCCGCCCTGCCGACGACCGCCGATGCCGGGCAGGCCGCCGTCTCCGTTCCCGAGGTGGGCCTCGGGCTCAACCAGACGGTCGCGGATGTCGAGCGGATGCTGATTGAGGCCGCGCTTCGCCACTCCGCCGGAAACCAGGCGCGGGCCGCCCAGATCCTTCGCATCCCCCGGACCACGCTGCGCGACAAGATGACCAAGTACGGACTGGTCGGCGAGGTTCAAAGCTGATCGACGGCGTCTGCTCGCACGCGATTGCTGGTTCGGGAGCGGTCGCGAAGTGTCCGAACGATTGGCGCGCCGCCCGCGGCCGGGGCGAGCGCAATACGCCAGGCCGGGCGCCGCTGCCCGGCCTGGTGCCGCGTAGACTCCACCGCCTACGAAAACCGTTGATTTGTGTCCGCGGCCCTACGCCACGGTCTCAGCGACAGTGGCGATGGCCATGGCGATACCCGAAGCTGAACCCGAAGCCCCAGCTCCGCCCGTACACCGGATAGGCCGGGTACGTGTACACCGGGTAGTACGCCGGCGCTGCATACACCGGCGGGGCGTACACCACGGGTGGCGGGGCGTACACCACCGGCGCCGCGTAATACGCGGGCACCGCGTAGCCGTAGGTGTAGTAGGCTGGGTAGTAGCACTGCGCCTTGGCCGTCGTCGGGGCGTACGCGAACAGGAACAGGGCCACCGCCACCCCCGCGATGACCAATGATCGATTCGGGATACGCATCGCACATCTCCTTGTCATTGCATATCGGTCACCGGCCCCGGCGTCCCTTGCCGTTCGTGGGTCCGGTCCGTGATTATCTTATCACTCTGGAAGACAGTCCGCGACGTGAAAAGTTAGCTCGCGGAAAACGATTTTCTCCAGGGGACCCTACGCGCCTAACTCCTTTTCTTTTAGCTGGTTAGACATAATGTCTCGAATCTGACGGAATATCCTCATCAGCTCTGTGCGGTCGCTCGCCGACAGCTTCGACACCAGGTCGATCGTGGATGCCAGCCGGGCCTCGCGGTACGACTGATAAGCCTTTCTGCCTGATTCCGTAAGAGTTACGTCCACTTTCCGCCGGTCCTTCGGGTTGATTCGGCATCGGATCAGCGCCTTGCCGGATTTCGATTCGAGCGCCCGGATGACCCGCGACATCTGGGCCGGGAGTACGCGAATCCGACGCTGCAACTCGCCGACCGTCCGGGGTTCCGGGTGCGACTTCGCCAGCCAGTCCAGGGTGAGGAACTCCGACTCGGTCATGTCGACTTCGCCCTTGCGGCCGCCCTGCTGGCCGCGGACCAGCCAACTCATCTTCATCAGCTCAAAGATTTCCTCGGCCGCGTTCTCGATTTCCTGCCGTTCGCCCGCGAGCTTCATGGTGCCGACTCCAGACAAGAGTTGCCGGTGAGACCCGGATAACGCATCCTAGCCGGGGACGCGGACGGCCGTCAAGAACAGTATCGGATCGTCAACAATTCTCTCGCGAAAAAGAATCCGGGTTCTCGACCGGCCGCGGCGTCCCGGCGAAGCGCCGGAGGGGCTTCGCGGCCGAGGCCGGCCTGTGCGCATGTTTCGTGTTATTCACCGGACACGCGGCCTTGCCTACAATCGGACGTTCGGGGGGGGCACGGCGGAACACCATCATGGCCGACGAGCCCAGAATCCGAGTCGAGCATGCCAAGGATGTGACGGTGGTCACCTTGCGGGATTCGTCCCTGCTGGACGGCGCCAAGATCGAGGACGTCGGCAAGAGGCTTTCCGGTCTTGTCGAGGGTCGCGCCGGCCTGCGGATGGTCCTGGACTTCAACGCGGTCGTGAACCTGTCGAGCGCGATGCTGGGCGTCCTGCTGAACCTCAAGGGCAAGCTCGACGAATCCGAAGGTCGCCTCGTGCTGTGCGGCTTGTCGCGGGAGCTTCGCCGACTCTTTGAGATGACGGCGCTGCACAGGGTCTTTCAGTTCGCGACGGACGTGAATGAGGGCCTGACGCTGCTCGGCGTCGGCCCGAGGCCGTGACGGCCCGATCGTGCCCGTTTGACGGCGTGTGCGGCGGCCCTTTGGCCGGCTGCGGGTCACGCCCCGGCGGCCGCGGGGGTGGTGGTCACAGATGCCCATCCCTGCTCGTCCGGCGTCAGGCCCTCGTATCGCCGGAACAGACGGCCCCACTCCGACTGCATTGCCGCGTCGATCTGCTTCTTCCCGACAAAGGGATACCAGTAGAAGTCGTGGTAGAGCCAGCTCGCGCAGTAGGACCAGGGCGCCAGCACCGTCTGCAGGAGAAACCGCTGCACCGGCCGCAGCGGCCCCCAGTACAGCGCGTGCTGTCCGCGGGCGGCGAACGTCAGCCGCTTGTACGGTCCCTCGAAGTGCCAGTTCTGCTCCGCCAGCGCCGGCTCGCCCACGATCTCGATCCGCGACGGGTCGCCGCAGCCGAGTCCCAGGTCGTGTGCGAGCCGTATGAACCGGATCTTCAGCGGGTCGAAGCCCATGAGCTTTGCGCTGATCGCGTCGATCGCAACCTGGTCGGCCGACGCGAGGAGCACGTTCTTGACGTGCGGCGTCATGCAGCGCGGGCCGGGGCCGTCGCCCGCGAAGGTGCCGTCCATGACGGCGAACACGCCGCGATGGATTCTCTTCTGGATCATCAGCAGGTCCACGAGCGTCTCGTGGATGAACTCGTGCGTGTAGTGCCGCCGCTCGTTCAGCAGCCCCCCGAACGCGTTCTTCATCGCCCCGGTCATGGTCGTGAAGATGTGGGTCTTGACCGTCGGCAGGTGGATGATGTTTTCGCCGATGAAGCGCCGGGGAATCGAAAAGCCGCGCGGGTACACCCGGTTCAGGCAGAGGAACTCGCGCGTCAGGTCGCCGACGGCCTCGCGGACGTTGACCCACTCCTCGCCCTCATACAGGTGCACGTTGGCGAGCCCGTACTTGCGGACGACCGGCAGGTGCTTGTTTTCCCGCTCGCCGCGCCGGGCGCTGACGACCACGGTCCGGTTGTGACACGCGTGGATGCGGTCCCGTCGATACCCGTCCGCGAGCAGCGCCCGGATGACCCCTTCGAGCTGCCACGGCGTCGTCGAGCACGCCGGAAAGAAGTAATGCCAGGAGATGTTGATCTTCAGCGCCGTCTCGGCACTCGGATCGACCACGTCCCGGTAGCCCGCGAGCGTCATGACGCGGTGATAGTCGCGCAGCACCGTCCGCGGGGCGGTCGACACGATGGCTACTTTGCTGGTCACTGGCGCGGGTCCCCTGTTACGATGCTGCCGCGGAGCTCCCTCCCGGCCGGGGAGGATTATAGCCCGCACGCGGCCCCCGCCGCAATCAGGGAGGCGTCCGAGGAGACGGCGGCGATGGCGTCGGACCTCTTGCGTCATGTTCGACCGCGGGCGAAGGGCGCGGAACGGGCGGCCACTACCGGAGTTCGACGCTCCAGTAGGCGTGATCGAGGAACTGCTGCCAGCAGCGATACTTGCTGCTGCCGAGCTTGATGTTGATGACGGGGGAACGCCGGGGCTTCTTCGGCGGCGCGATGAGCGTCATCCCCGCCTCGGCGGGGGTGTGCCCGCCCTTGCGGACGTTACACTTGAGGCAGGCACAGACCACGTTTTCCCAGACGGTCTTGCCGCCCTGGGAGCGGGGAACGACGTGGTCGATGCTCAGCTCGGTGGTGGGGAACTTCTTGCCGCAGTACTGGCAGCGGTTGCCGTCCCGGGCATAGATATTGCGGCGGTTGAACTTGACGTCCTGCCGGGGCAGACGATCGTAGATGAGCAGGCGGATGATCCGCGGAACCGCCACCTCGAAGCGAACGGTCCGGATCCAGTCGTGGATGTCGGGCTCGAACTGCCGTTTCAACTCGCTGAGCTCGCGCCAGGAGTCGAAGTTGTAGGAGACATACTGACCGTCCTCGACGTGGATGACCTCCGCCAACTCTCGAAACAGCAGCGAAAAGGCCCGCTTGACGCTCACCACACGGATGGCCATGTAGTGGCGATTGAGGACGAGTACGTTGCACGCCAGGGCCGAGCCCGGCGGCACCCACGGATCTATACTGGCAGCGGCGGCGAAGGCACTATCCTCCGGAGGGGCAAACCAATGCCCCAGCCATTCTTATTCTACTTGACGGGAAGCGGCGGTTGCAAGGTCGGCCGTCCGGGGCGCGACGCCCGAGACCGCCCTGACGAAACGGCGTCTCTCGCCGAGCGCACCCGGGGGTCCGGCGATCCGGGCGTCTATGGCCGAAACACGGCCGAGCGGAGATCGTGCGTTCGCCGCGTCGCCGGAACTCTCTCGTTTTCAGGGGCTTGCGCGTTTCATCGCTGCCGCATGGAACGCTTCAATCACTTCGACTCCACGCATCCGGCCCGTCCGCCTCCGCAAGGCGTGGCCGGGAGCCCCGAAGGCGTAACAGAGGCATCCGGCCACGCGCCGAGGGCAAGACTGTCTCACCGAACCCGGCAAGCGCATAGGCGACGGGTGCGATGCGCGCCTACGCTCTCCTGGTTCGGCGCGCGGGTCGGCGATACATTCCGGAAGGATCGGCCGGGACGGCCCGCGTGCCGGGGGTGCGGACGATGCTGGATGCACTGCTGCGAATTGCGATTCGGCGGCTGCTCGGCCTGCGCTATCGCATCGAGGTGCGGGGGCTGGATGACATCGCGAAGCGTGGCATCCGCGGCATCCTCTTCCTGCCGAACCACCCCGCCCTGATCGACCCGGTGATCGTCCTGTCGTGCCTGCACGGCCGGTTTCGGCCCCGCGCGCTGGCCGATGAGGACCAGATCGACCGCTTCTTCGTGCGCTGGATGGCCCGGCGGCTGAATGTCCGCCCCGTGCCCGATCTGACCCGTCGGGGGCCGGCGGCGCGGGCGGAGGTGGCGGCGGCCGTCCGCGACTGCATCGCCGCCCTGCGGCAGGGGCAGAACCTGCTCCTTTATCCGTCCGGCCATATCTATCGGTCGCGCCACGAGGACCTCCGCGGCAACAGCGCCGTCGAGACGATCCTCCGCGAATGCCCCGGGGCGCGGGTGGTGCTGATTCGCACCCGAGGGCTGTGGGGCAGCGCATTCAGCCGCGCCGGCGGCTCGGCGCCGAACGTCGGGCGGGTCTTGCGGCGGGGCATTGTTTCGCTGCTCGCCAGCGGCGTCTTCTTCGCGCCAAGGCGCTCGGTGACCGTGGAGCTTCACGAGCCGGCGAACCTGCCGCGGCAGGCCGACCGGAACGAGCTGAACCGCTTCCTCGAGACCTTCTACAACGAGGGTGCCCCGCCCAACACGTACGTGCCTTACACGATCTGGGAGCGGTCGGGTCCCGTCGAGTTGCCCGAGCCGGCCGCCGGTTGCGGCGAGGGCGGTACGATCGACGTGCCCGAGTCCACACGACGGATTGTGTTGGCGCACCTGCGGGAGCTGACGGGCCGGGACGACATTCGCGACGAGGAGCGGCTGGCGCACGACCTCGGCATGGACAGCCTCGCCCGGGCGGAGCTGATCCTGTGGCTGGGCAAGGAGTTCGGCTTCGCCACCCCCGACGTCGATTCGCTCCAGACGGTCGGCGACCTGCTGCGGGCGGCGTGCGGCGAGGCCGTCGCGCGAGAAACGGCCGACCTGCGGCCCGCGCCGCGTCGCTGGTTCCGCGAGGCCCCCGACCGGCCGATCACCGTTCCGTCGGGGGGCACGATCCCGGAAGTGTTCCTCGCGCAGGCGCGGAAGCGCCCCGACGAGATCATCCTTGCGGATGCGATGACCGGCGTGCGGACGTTCCGCGACATCGTGACGGCCGTGCACGTGCTGGCCCCGCGGATCCGATCGCTGCCGGGCGAGCGGGTGGGGATCCTGCTGCCGGCGTCGGGGGCCGCCGTGGTGGCGTACCTCGCCACGCTCTTCGCCGGCAAGGCGCCGGTGATGGTGAACTGGACGACCGGCACGCGGAACATGCTGCACGCGCTCGAGCTGACCGGCGCACGGAGCGTGCTGACGGCCGGGGCGTTCGTCTCGCGGGTCGAGTCCCACGGGACGGACTTCGGGGCGGTCCGGGAGCGGTTCGTCCTTCTCGACGGCTGGGCGAAGGAGATCGGCGCGGGGACGAAGGCGTGGGCGTGGGCCCGCGGGCGGCTGGGGCTCTGGCCCCGGCCGGGCGGGCGCGAGGGCGACATCGCGGTCATCCTGTTCACCAGCGGGTCGGAGGCGCTGCCGAAGGCCGTGCCGCTGACCCACCGCAACCTCCTGACCAATATCCGCGACCTCGCCGCCATCTCCGTCGTCCGGCAGAGCGATCGGCTGGTCGGGATCCTGCCGCCGTTCCACTCGTTCGGCCTGATGGCGACGGTGCTGGCCCCGCTGCTGTGCGGCGTGCCGGTGGTGCTGTACCCGAACCCGACGGAGGGGCGGGCGATCGCGCGGGTGATCGAGGCGTACAAGGCCACGCTGCTGGTCGGCACACCGACGTTCCTGAACGGGATCGTCCGGGCGGCGCAGCCGGGTCAACTGGCGTCGCTGCGTCTGGCCGTCACCGGCGCGGAGAAGTGCACCGAGCGGACGTACGAGGCCCTGGCGGCGGCGTGCCCGAACGCGACGATCATCGAGGGCTACGGCATCACGGAGTGCTCGCCGATGGTCGCGGCGAACTACCAGCCCGAGCCGAGGCCGTACACGATCGGCCTGCCCATGCCGTCGGTGGAGTGCGTCATCGTCGACGTGGAAACCGGACGAGAGGTGGGTCCGGGCGAGACGGGCATGCTGCTGGTGCGGGGGCCGAGCATCTTCGGGGGGTATCTGGGGCCGGGTGGGACGGTGGAGCCTCCGGCGGCCGGCGGGTCGTCGCCGTTCGTCGAGCAGGGTGGGCGGCTGTGGTACCGTACGGGCGACCTGGTCAGCCGCGACGCCGACGGCGTGATGACGTTTCGCGGGCGTCTGAAGCGGTTCGTCAAGCGGGGGGGCGAGATGATCTCGCTGCCGGCGATCGAATCGGTGCTGGAGCGGTACTGCGCCGGCGAGGCGGGGGAGGGCCCGGCGCTGGCGGTCGAAGCCACACCGGATGAGGACCGGCCGGAGCTGGTGCTGTTCACCACGCGCGACGTGGATCGGCAGACGGCGAACCAGCACATCCGCGAGGCGGGGCTGTCGGCCCTGCACAACGTCGCGCGGGTGGTGCGACTGGAGCGGATCCCGACGCTGGGCACGGGGAAGACGGACTACCGGGCGCTGCGGCAGATGCTGGCGGGGGAAGCATGAGGCCCAAATGGGCGGCGGGAGCGAACGAGACAGGTTCGGCGGGCGGCCGTGAGCGGGGGTGGCGGGTTCGGGCACCACAGCGCGTGCGTTTGGCGCGGGTGGAGAGCGAACCGGTCCCGGGCGCGTGGTTCTGCCGCTCGGACGCCCGATAACGGAGCCGGGTTTTGCTTGACCCGGGGCGGCCGCGGGAGTATTTTAGAGGGGTGGGGAGCGTCCCCCCTGGGCCGGGATATGACGGGCCGATTCGCGGCTCATCCGTGTGTCGCAGATCCGGTTTGGACGGCCCGATGGACCTTCATTTCATGAAAGGGAGCGAAGCATGAGGCACGCCGCGTGGCACAACGTGTCGGTTGCCGGTGTGGTGCTGGTCGTGATCCTGGGGTGGACCGGGGCAGCTCGGGCCGACTTCACGGACAACTTCAACGACGGGACGTATGCACCCGAGTGGAAGGAGCTGGACTTCACCGCCGCGCTGACCGGCGGGGCGTGGGATCCGTTCACGCTCGGGATCAACACGGTGTGTGACCCGGCCGACCCGGGGCTCCTGGGGCAGTTCAGCGACCTCGTGCCGGGCACCAGCGACGACATCGCCGTGGCCGTCTGGTGGGGCCCCGACGCGCAGACGCCCGACCTGTACACCGACGTAAGCCTTCGGATGCTAATCCGCTATCCCTGCCATCCGGCGGTGAGCTGCGACCCGTTCGAGGGCGTGTGCCGCGGGGGCACGTCGGAGACCAACGCGCTGATCATGTTCCGCAGCAAGTACTTCCTGCCCGCCGGTCCCGCAGGCCCCTCGTTTGATTGTTACTGGGTCGAGCTGCACGACAACGGGGCACTGGAGATCGGCAAGTTGATCCACATTGAGGGGACGATCAACGCCGGCACACCTCGGCTCGCTGAAACGATCGTTTCGCTCGACCCCAGCCGCGATGTGTGGATGCGGGCCGAGATCCAGACCATCCCCGCCGGCAACGGGCCCAGCGTGCGAATCCGGGCGCGGGTCTGGCAGGATCGGCCGGAGACGCCGGGCGACGGCACCGAGGACGAGCCGGTCATCTGGCAGGCGGTCGGCGACGACTACACGGGGCGCGATGCGTTCGAGAACGACCCGCGCATCCCTGATAATGAGGTGGACCCGTACGCCGGTCCGGCCCAGGTCGGCGTCGGTTGGAATGAGGATTCCGGCGGCGGCTGGATCTCCGAGCTCACGCTGGATGACGTGACCGGTACGGCGGGCATCGAGGGTCCGGGTGCGGTCGCGGGCGACTTCGACGGCGACGGCGACGTCGATCTGGCGGACTTCGGGATCTTTCAGGCCTGTTTCAACGGCCCGAACCGGCCGCCGGCCTGCCCGTAGGCCGCCGCGAGACTACACGGCGGCTGCGACAGGCTCATCCCTGACGGCGTCGTGGGCACTCATCGTGCCGCATTCGTCGCCGTAATTCACCATCCGGCCGGGCTGGCCGGTCGAGGCCAGCGCGCTTTGCCACAGGTTGCTGTCGGGGTCGAGCCGCTTCTTGCGGCTCACGGCGGCGGCGATCGGGACGTGGGTAAACTGGTCGTTCCAGTAGCCGACGAACATCGCCGTCTTGCCGGCCATGCCGGCGTGAACGGCCATCTGCCCGAGGACGCCGGCGAAGAGCGAATCGCTCGCCGTCGCCGGTGCCGAACGGATCAGGTAACCGGGGTCGATGTACTTGATCGTGGCAGGGATCCCGGTCAGCCGACAATACTCGCGGATTCGATCGTGGAGGAAGGCGCCGATGTCCTTGAGGCGCGCGTTGCCGGACGGGTCGGTGGTCGGGGCGGTTTCTGGGTCGTCGTCGAAGAGGTTCTGGCCGGCGCCCTCGGCGACGACGATGACGGCGTGGTGTCTCGCCCGGATGCGGCGGGCGAGATGCGCGAGGAAGCCGTTCTCGCCGGCCAGCTCGAAGTCGACTTCGGGCACGAGCAGGAAGTTCGCCTCGCGGCTGGCCAGGACGGCGTGCGCGGCGATGAAACCGGCGTGGCGCCCCATCAGCTTGACCAGGCCGATGCCGTTGAACGCCCCCTTCGCCTCGACGTGGGCGCCGCGGATCGCCTCCGCCGCGATGGAGTAGGCGGTCTCGAACCCGAATGTGCGGGTCGTGAACGGGATGTCGTTGTCGATGGTCTTCGGCACGGCGATGACGCTGATCTTGAGGCCGCGCCGCTGAATGGCCTCGCTGAGGGCCATCGCGCCGCGGAAGGTGCCGTCGCCGCCGATGCAGAACAGGATGTGGATGTTGAGCCGTTCGAGGGCGTCGGCCATCTCGTCGGGCGACTGCGGTCCGCGGGAGGAGCCCAGGATGGAGCCGCCAAGCCGGTGGATGTCCTCCACGGACTCGGGATCGAGCATCATGGCCTCGTGCCGGCATTGCGGGACGAGGCCTTCGAAGCCGAAGCGGAACCCGTAGACCGTCCGTACGCCATACGTGTGGTTCAGTTCCAAAACGATCGCGCGGATCACGTCGTTGAGCCCCGGACACAGCCCGCCGCAGGTGACGATGCCGCAGCGCGTCTTCGTGGGGTCGAAGTAGATCTTCGCGCGGGGGCCGCCGAGCTCGAATGCCGGCGCCGGGCGGCCCGGATCGGGGATGCCGTCGGCGGGTCGCACGCCGGTGTCGTAGAGCGTTCGCTCGTCGTCGGAGACAAACCGCAGGACCCGGGACGGCGAGGCGACTCGTCTAGGTCCAAGTTCCGGGATCGTGAAGTCAAGCGGGTCGGTGTCCGTCATGGGTATCTCCTTGCGGCGTCAAAGGTCCTGTAATCGCCAGGCGCCTGTGAAAAGCGCAGACGGTAGCGCCCGGGCGCAAACGTCACCATGCGTCGTCCGTATCGACATGGCAGGGGCTGACATTGAGAGTCGGCACGCGGACAAACGCGCGGATGTCCGACGGGTGCGTCCGTCGGGGCGTTATGCGAGCGACGGAGCCGGTTGGTGTCGAGCCGGACCGGTTTGCGCGCGGCGGGGCGGTGTGGCCCGG
>CAZTVU010000053.1:0-24536 GCA_964617025.1 uncultured Planctomycetales bacterium
TCGTGATCGCTCCCCGCGGGCAGATTTCCGCGCACGCGCCGCAAAGGACGCACTTTTCGAAATCTACACGGGCAATCAACCGGCGACGCTCGACGGCTGGGTCACCGGGGCCGGCCCCTTCCGTCGACGCCGGGGGCGCCGCCGGCCCGTCGGTTCGTCTCCCCCGGCCGGCGAACATGCCCGGCCTCGCGGCCTGACCGAAGCCCGGCATCACCGCGGACCGTCGGCCGCAGCCCAGGCCCCGTCGGCCACGCCCCCGGCCCGGTGGACCCATCCCATCGCCTCGCGGCATCAGCGTGCCTCGCCCGGCGGCTCGGGCGTGTCGATTTCGGCGAGCCGGCTTTGAATGTCCTTGAGCATGCTCTCAAGCCGGTCCGCCTGCGCCCTCAGCGCGGCGCGTTCCTGCTCCGGCGACGACGCATTCGACGGCGGCATCCCGCCCCGGGCCTGCCCCGCCCCAGCCACCGGCGGCTGCCAGTACCGCCCGAACCAGCCGCGTCCCCAGCCGCGACCACCGCCGTAACATCGCCCCCGGCCGCCGCCGCGAGGCAAGCCGCCGCGGCCCACCCCGTACACCGGCGCCATATCCGCAGGCACCTCTGAAGGTGGACAGATTCCCATGCCTCGCCCCGTTCGCGGGCCTTGTGCCCACGGTCCTGTCTGATCCCAACCCGGCATAAACATCTCCTTTCAAACCAATCTCCGCGCAACGCGCGGCAGTCCATGATACAAGTCAGCCGTCTTACGATGACGGCACGCTCATCGAACTAATCAGCCCCGCGAGGGACTGCTTCACGTCGTCGTTGAAGCCCGAGAACGCCTGACCGCGGAAGAAGATCAGCGGCAGGTAACCGAACGTCGTCGAGACACCCTGGCTCTGCCCGTACTCGGCCTTCAACTGCCCCAGGAGCAAGAGACTGTTCAGATCGGTCGTGAGGTGCTGCTCGACGACCAGGTCCGGGCGTTCGGCCTGCATCTCGACGAGCCAGTCGAGGGCCTCGATGCACATCGGCCCCGTCCCATTGTGAAAGATGCGCAGAACGTTCTCGGCCGGCGGTTCCTGGACGGCCGTCGGACATCCGGAAAACGTCATGATGAGCCCGATGCACACCAGGGTACGAAGTCTTGTCTGCATATCCGCATTCCCTTACAGGTGCTTGATGGTCTCCCTGGTTCTCGCACGAAACCGGTCTCCCGCACTTACGACAGACGGCACAGCGTGTCGTCGCGCGGGGCTTCACACAAACTCATTCTCTCCCGAGGCGGCGACGGCCCGCCGCCGCAGGGCGGTCCCGTTCATCCTTTGCACCGAGCCGCTCGTCACTTCGTCACGAGGATCGGCTCGGTCAGCGTCTACCGCAGGTCCCGCAACCATCACTACCAAGCGGCACAAGGGTTATACATCTGGTCGACGTCTTCCAGCTCCTCGAGTGGTACCACCGGGGTCGGTGTCTGGTACTTCACCTCTCGGTTGTCCGGGACCATGCTGAGCGGTACCCCGATATTCACACCATGCTGCGCCTTCACCCACTCGTCGAAGCTCGCGATCCAATCGACACTGCCGTTATCGAGAAACCGCTCGTACGGTTCCCACCACTCCTGCTTCATGCCGCCCAGGTAGGCGTGGGTCGAGACCAGCAGACGCTTGGGGTACTTCGCCAGCGTGTCCTGAAGAATCTGTTCAAAATCGGCCCCGCGTGCACCTCGCGCCCATAGCGAGTAGTCACAAAGGCTGCCGCGGCCCATATCCTTAAAGGTCACGTTGCTCTGCGAGATGATCTGGCAGTTGTACTCATCCGGCTTGAAGATGACCGCCTCGACGTCGCTGGCACCGCGTGCAAAGATGTATTGCACCCCCACGACGTCGGCCGCCTTCAGCGTGTTTTCGTCCCAGGCCGCATAGGCGCTGCTGAATGTGCGCATCGGCTTGCCTGTGACGCGCTCGATCACCTCCTTCGCTTCCTGCATACCCCGAAGCTGCTCCTCGTACGGCACGTCCCACAACGGGCCTCCGTTGTAAAGCCCCATGATCTCATGGCCGTGATCGGCCAGCCACCGGAAGTCCTCCGGGTACTTCTCCACGATGGGCCAACGGACGTTGACGATCGACTTCAGGCCACGCTGTTCCAGTTCATAGGCCCAGTTCCTCAGGCCCTGTATGTCATCGTGGAACTCGATCAGCTGCATGAATGCCCGCGGTTTCTGTATGATGGGAGCTGGCGTTTCTGTTTGCCCGTCGGACAGTTGCGGCAGCAGTGACGCCAACCACGGCAGGCAGCCCGCCGTCCCTACCAGGACACATCCTGCAAGAACGAAACGCGTTTTTCGGTTCATGGCAACCTCCTGCGTGTTAGGGCAAGCTGAGCCACACGCCTTTCAATGCAGCGGGGCCTCGCAAGCCACGACAATCGCGATTCACTCCGCCCTCCGTGCGGCGCACCCGGTCGAACCCGCAACGAGGGCCGCCATCCCCAGCACAGCGCCGCAAGCTGTGGTGCGGTTCATCGATCGCTGCTCCTCCGCAAAGATCAGCGTCGCTCTCCCGGGCTCGGCGATGGCGCCCGGTTGGGGGCCGCCACGTGCTCCCATCACTTCCCATCGCCGGCCCCTATCGTTCGCCCTGTACAAAACGACGATGTGCCTCGCGCGGCGATCACGGCCTTCCCATCCCCACCTGCCCCGACTGGCCGCCTCGACTGCGTGCCTCAGACCGCCGCCGCCCGATCATGACGGGACGGTCCCGCCCGTAAACAGGGCGAAGAATGCGATCAGAAGGGCCACCAGCCATTGCAGGAATCCGAACGCGCAGGTCGGACACATACGCATCACTCTCCTTTCGCCGGGCTGGCTTCGCGGGTCGCCCCCGGTTCGGGCGACACCTCAATCCAGCGCAAACATCTGACACCGCTACGCCGTCGCCACGGTCATGACTCTGCCCAAGGAGGCACCGGCGTATCCGGTTTGCCACGCCGCCTCGCGGCACCGCGTCGGCCGCGCTGCCGCCGCCGGCAGCAGCCCGGCATCGCGAACGTCGCGTCAGCCAACGCGTCTTCCCGATACGCCGCCAGCACTTCCTCGACGCAACCGCACACGTGCGGAATCACCTTTACGCCCGTAGACGCAAGGGCCAACTCCATCGGACGCGAGATCGCCCCGCAAATCAGAACGTCTGCACCGAGCTCGGCCACCTGCCGAGCACGTTGCGCCGGCTCTTCGGCGCTCAGCGCCACCAACTGGCGATGCGTCTCGCGCGAGTCGGCGACATCGACAAGCAAGAGGTTTGCCGCCACGTCGAATACCGGCGACACACGGCCCTGCCATTGCGGAATTGCGATGCGCATCGCCAAAGCTACGACCAAGTGCCGTTCCAATGGCCCTTGTGTCACAGATAAGCTGTAACTATATTATGAGTAATGACTTATGATCATAGTCACGATCGACTTTTTATGATCGTATACGTGTATTATGCAATGAAATAGCGCGAGATAACATTGCATTGTGCATTTTTTCGTCCTACCATCAGATAACTGTTTCCGAGGCGATCGAGGTGGCGGAACAACAGACATCCAGGCCGCGGGACTCGGTCCACCCGCAGAACGTCATCCTGGACTCTATCAACGAGGGGGTCTTCACCGTCGACCTTGATTGGAGAATCACCGCCTTCAATCGCGCGGCCGAGCGGATTACCGGCATCGACCGTTCGGAGGCCCTGGGCCGCGCCTGCTGCGACGTTTTCCGCGCGAGCATCTGCGAAAAAGCATGCGTCTTGCGGCGGACGCTCACGACGGAACGGCCGATCGTGAACGCGACCGCCCACATTATCGACCATGCCGGCCGGCGGATTCCGATCCGGATATCCACGGCCCTTCTTCGGGCCGATGACGGGCGCATCATCGGCGGCGTGGAGACATTTCAGGATCTCAGCCGCATCGAGGAATTGCGTAAGGAGCTGGAGGCACGCTATACCTTCGAAGACATCGTGGGCCGAAGCCCGGCCATGACGAGCCTGTTCCAGATCCTCCCGCAGATTGCCGAGAGCGACAGCACCGTGTTGATCGAAGGTGCCAGCGGCACCGGGAAGGAACTGTTCGCACGGGCCATCCACAGTCTTTCCCCGCGGCGAAAGCGCCGGTTCGTTGCGGTCAACTGCGCGGCCCTTCCCGATACTCTGTTGGAATCCGAGCTTTTCGGCCACAAGGCCGGGGCCTTTACGGACGCCCGCAGGGACAAACCCGGACGCTTCGCCCTGGCCGACGGCGGCACAATCTTTCTCGACGAGATCGGCGACATTTCCCCTGCCATGCAGGTCCGCCTGCTCCGCGTGTTGCAGGAGCGCACGATCGAACCGCTCGGCTCGGTTGAGCCCGTCAAGGTCAATGTCCGAGTCCTGGCGGCCACGAACCGAGACCTCGCCGAGAGGGTCCGCGCGGGTCACTTCCGCGAGGACCTCTTCTACCGCGTGCGCGTGGTCCATCTGAAACTTCCCAGTCTCCGGCAGCGCCGCGAGGACATCCCGCTCCTCATCGATCGGCTTGTCAGCAAGTACAACCGGCTCCAGGGCAAGGACATTGCCGGGGTCTCGGATGAGGTGCTGGCCCGCCTCATGGAGCACGACTACCCCGGCAACGTCCGGGAACTGGAAAACATCATCGAACAGGCGTTCGTTCTTTGCCGGGGCGGCTTCATCGAACTTCATCACCTTCCGCCGGAGCTCCGGTCAAACGGCGCCGCTGCGGCGGACGATCGCGGCAGCCCCACCACGTTGCGGTCGATGGAACGAGTCCTTATCGCCGATGCTCTCCGACGCCACGCCGGCAATCGGAAGAAGGCGGCCCGAGACCTCGGCATCGACCCCAGTACGCTCTTTCGCAAGATTCGCGCCCTGCGGATCGAAACGCCGCCCACCGATGGTCGAAGTCGGCGACGGTAAAATTGCATTTTGCACTACTTGAGCGAACAAAAGGGACTGATCAACCTGACCCTGGAAACTTGCCTTCGGTCATAACCTACGATTAGATATATGGTTGTAGTGTTGTTGTCGGCCCAACTGACGTTCGGCACGTGGCCTGCTTACCGCACGCCATCGAACAGCGCATCGGCCGCGTGGTGTCTCCGATGCTTTCCGGTGGATCGCCGTGATGTACGCATGAGGTGACACAGAACGCGGCGGGCCACGCAGGGGGTTCACGGGAGTAGAAATGAAGATCGCTGTCCCTACGGAAGGCGGGCGGGTTAGCTCGCATTTTGGGCATTGTGAACAGTTCGCCATCCTCGAGGTCGATCGGCCGTCGCGTTTCGTGCTTCGGATGGACTTCGTCACGCCCCCTCCCCATGAGCCGGGAACGCTGCCAGGCTGGCTGCACGGGCTCGGCGTGAATGTGGTTCTGGCCGGCGGCATGGGCGCCCGCGCTGCAGACCTCCTAGCCCGGCACGGCATTGAGACCGTGCTGGGCGTGCCGACCCTCCCGGTGTCCGAGGTCGTGGAGGCCTATCTCGATGGGCGAATCGCTTCGACCGCCAGCGCATGCGACCACCCCGGTTGCGGGGGCGACCATCACCGCTGACGTCGGTCAACGATGCCATCCTGCTTGTCTCGTGTGCGGCAGCGATCGGCCCGACGGTCTGGGTCTGCGGTTTGAGTCGATCGCGGACGAATCGGTCAGGGCCGAGTTCAGTTGCAGTGCCGCGTTCCAAGGCTATCCGGACCGCCTGCATGGCGGCGTGGTGGCGCTGTTGCTGGATGCGGCCATGACACATTGCTTGTTCGCCCGCGGGATCGTTGGTTTGACCGCCAAGCTCAGCGTTCGGTATGACTATGCCGTGGCGCTGAACGTGCCGGCGGCTGTTCACGCACGGATCATCGATGCGCTGCCTCCGCTCTACTACCTCGAATCCGAATTCGTGCAGGGGCCGAAGACCTGTGCAACCGCCAAAGGCACTTTCTGGGTTTCGGCTGAAGACGACCGCGTTCGTAAAGCGCTTCCGAAGTCGATGGAGGCGCCGGACGCGTACCCCCGACCCACCGCAAGCAAGACAGAAAGGAGACCCCGATGAGCAGGTGCAGAAGAGCTCTCTTCGTGGCGGCATATCTTTCATTGGCGGCCGTTTCGCTCGGATGCCAAAGCGCCGGTCCGCGCCATGACGGCACCTCCGTCCGGGACGGGGTGTTCATTCATATCACCAAGGGGCCGGAGGACCCGCACGCCGTACTCATGGCATTGAAGATGGCGGATCTGATGTCGAGCGACCGCGACGTCCTGGTGTATGTCGATCTCAAAGGTGTGGAAGCCGTGATGAAGGACGCTCCCGATCTTTCATTGGCGTCCTTTGAATCGTCGCGCACGCAGATCGCGAGCCTGTTGGCCAAGGGCGTTCCCATCTACGTCTGCCCCGGCTGCCTCAAGGCCCTCAACCGAAAGCCGGAGGACGTCATGCCCGGCCTTCGGATTGCCGAAAAGGACGCCTTCTTCTCGTTCACGAAGGGTCGTATCCTGGCGCTTGACTACTGAGCGCAACAACGACGGAACGCAGACCCGGTCGACCGGAAAGGTACGTTGTGGCATCGAACAAGACGCTGAAGGTCACCGCCGTCGTCGAGAACACGGCCAATCAGCGTGCTTTGCTTGCAGAGCACGGACTGGCATTCTGGATTGAGCGAAGCGACCGGCGCATTCTCTTCGATACCGGCCAGGGCCTGGCCCTTGCCCACAACGCGGAGCACCTCGGCATCGACCTGTCGACGGCGCGGGGCGTCGTGCTGAGCCACGGGCACTATGACCATACCGGCGGACTGGCGGCCGCCATCTCGAGTTTTCGTCATACCGTCATCTACGCACACCCCGCCGCGTTTCGGGAGCGTTTCGTGCGGCATTCGAACGGGGAGGTTCGGTCCGTTCGTTCCCCCGTCGAATCGTTCGAATTGCTTGGTCCCAAGGTCGGCCGGATCGTCCCCACGCCGCCTCATGGGACGGAGTTGGAATCGGGCATCCGTCTTACCGGCGAAATCCCGCGAAGGAACGAGTTCGAAGACAGCGGCGGCGCATTCTATCTCGACAAGGCGTGCGCACAGGCCGACCCGATCGAAGATGACCAGGCCGTGTTCGTCGAAACCGGGCGCGGTCTGGTCGTGCTGCTCGGGTGCGCTCACGCCGGCATCGTGAACACGCTGGACCACGTGTGCCATCTGACGGGGGCAAAGCGTATCCATGCCGTGTTGGGCGGCATGCATCTGCTGAACGCGAGCGAGGATCGCCTGAACCGCACGATCGACCGACTGCGCGATCTCGACGTGCAGCGCATCGGCCTGGCTCACTGCACCGGCTTTGCGGCCATGGCCCGGCTTCATCGCGAGCTGCCGGACCGCTGTTTCCAGTGCACGGCGGGTACGCGAATCGAGTTCGATTGAATCCCTGTTCTTGCGAAGGAGATATCCAAATGTCCTGTGAAAACAAGCTGCCGCTGATCGGTGAGAAGGCACCGTCCTTCAAGGCCGAGACCACCCAGGGGCCGATCCTGTTCCCCGATGACTTCAAGGGGAAGTGGGTCGTCTTCTTCTCGCACCCGGCCGACTTCACGCCGGTGTGCACGACCGAGTTCATGACGTTCGCCGCCATGCAACCGGAGTTTGAGAAGCTCAACTGCCGGCTCCTCGGGCTGTCCATCGACAGCACCTACAGCCACATCGCATGGCTTCGTACGATCAAGGAGAAGATCGAATACAAGGGGATGCGGGGCATCGAGGTGAACTTCCCGGTCATCAGCGACCTGACCATGGAGGTGTCGAAGGCGTTCGGCATGCTGCAGCCGGCGGCCAGCACCACCCAGGCCGTGCGGGCCGTGTTCATCATCGACCCGGAGGCCGTTGTGCGGGCCGTCCTGTACTACCCGCTGAGCAACGGGCGGAACGTGGACGAGGTCCGGCGTCTGCTGGTCGCGATGCAGTTGTCGGACCAGCACAAGGTCGCCACGCCCGCGAACTGGCAGCCGGGCGACGAAGTGATCGTACCGCCGCCGGGCTCGTGCGGCACGGCGAAGGACCGCGTCGAGAAGCCCGCGGCCGACACCCGGGTACTGGACTGGTTCATGGTTCTAAAGGACTGCCCGAAGTAGCCGCGGCGCGGTTGCGGATGGACCGGCCATGACAATGGAGTTGAGGCCCATCGGAATCATTCACACGCCCTTTGTCGGGCCGGCGGGTACGCCGATCCAGCCGGTATACGCGCCCGGGACCGAGGGAACCGTCGAGGTGTTCGCGCCCTTTGTCGACGGCCTTGCGGACGTGGAGGGTTTTGAACGGATCTGGCTGCTCTACTGGTGCGATCGGTCCGCAGCGCCGAAGATGCGTGTCATTCCTTACCGGGACACACAGGAACGAGGCCTGTTCGCCACGCGGGCCCCGGCGCGGCCCAACCCGATCGGCCTGTCGTGTGTCGCACTGAAAAGCATCGACGGCAATATTCTGCATGTCGCGGAGGTGGACATCCTCAACGACACTCCGCTCCTGGACATCAAACCCTATGTGACCGCGTTCGACTGCTTTCCGGCGGTGCGCAGCGGTTGGCTGAGCGACCCGCAGTCCGAGCGCACGATCGCCGACGGACGGTTTCATAGGGAGAGCTCGGGAGGCACCGAATGACGGTCACCCTCCTTGAACTTGAGCACGAACCGCCGTCGGACGGTCACTACCGCCTGATTGTGACGAACACGGACATTCCACCACGTGTCGACACGGAGAGCGCGCCATATTCCTTTCGTGCCTTGCTACAGGCCGCATTCTGACGGAGTCACGACAGGAACCGGTCCGGCGGTAAACGGCCTCGACCCTGTTTCGCTGAACCCAAACGGTCGGTGGTTCCTCGTGCCCAGCCCCGAGGCGATATCTCAAAGTGATTTGCAGGGTCCGCCCCGACCGACAATCAAAGCCCGACGATGTTGTACCCCGCGTCGACGTACAGGTTCTCGCCGGTGACGGCGGAGGAGAGGTCGCTGACGAGGAAGACCGCCGTGCGGCCGACCTCCTCGGTCTCGATGTTCCGCCGCAACGGAGCCTTCTTCTCGACCCAGGCGAACATATCGTCGATGCCGCCCACAGCCATCGCCGAGAGTGTTCGGCACGGCCCGGCCGAGATCGTGTTGACGCGAATGCGCTGCGCCCCCAGCTCGGCGGCGAGGTACCGGGCGGAACACTCCAGGGCCGCCTTCGCGACGCCCATGACGTTATAGCCGGGGATGACCTTCTCCGCACCGTAATACGAGAGTGCGATGATCGATCCGCCCTCGGGCATGAGCACCCGAGCGCGGTGCGCCACGGCGATCAGCGTGAACGCGGAGATGTCCAGGGCCTGCGTGAAGACCCGGCGCGGCGTCTCGGTGAACCGGCCGATCTGCAGGTATTCGCGGTCGGCGAAGGCCAGCGAGTGTACGACGAAATCGAGGCGGCCGAAATGCGCTCCCGCCGCCGCGAACAGCGCGTCCAGATCCTCGTCCCTGCCGACATCGCACGGGTACAGCCACGGATCCCGAACTCCCCCTGCGTCGAGCGTCTTACGGACGCGACGTTCCATCTTCTCGCCCGGCAGATGGGAGAAGCCGCACTCGGCCCCATGATCGATCAGGTGCCGGGCAATGTGCCAGGCCAGGCTGTGATCGTTGGCCACCCCGAGAACAAGCCCTTTGCGTCCCTCAAGCAATCGCATGCGGAGTCTCGCTGGTCCCTGCCCCGACGACATCGCCGGCGCGGCCCGATCCTTGCGGTGCCGGGCCGGTTTGTCAAGCTGCGCCGCCCGACGACAGGCGGCACGGCCATCGCCCCGATGCGGCCCCCGGCGGTGAATACGGCGTCTCCGGGAGGCGAGAAGACAAGCAGGCGAGCAGACGGAAGAAGGGAACGGACAAGGGGTTTTTCGAGGTCCCGCCGCCGCTGCCAACCGATCGCCGCCTTTTGCGCTTTTCCGTCGTTGCCTCAACCCGCGACCGGATATAATCTCGTGTTGAGTCGGCGGCGATCCGCGGCCCGCAAACCGGTGGAGGTGCCATGGAAACGGTGAAGGACATTCTCGCGAAGAAGGGTGACGCGGTCGTGGCCATCGGTCGCGATCACACGGTGCAGGCAGCCGCGCAACTGATGGCGGCCCGGCACATCGGCGCCCTCGTGGTCACCGAGGGCGAAAGCGTGATCGGCATCTTCACCGAACGGGATGTGCTGACGCGCGTCGTCGCCGCCGGCCGCGATCCGGCCGCGACGCTCGTGGGGGACGTCATGTCAACCCCGGTGGCCTGCTGCCGGCCCGACACCCGGCTGGCCGAGTGTCGCAGCGTAATCACCGAAAAACGGGTGCGGCATCTGCCGGTCGTGGAGTCGGGCAAACTCGTGGGGATCGTTACCAGCGGCGACATCCTGGCCCAGGAACTGTCCGTCCATCAACAAACAATCGAATACATGCATCAGTACCTGTACGGCCAGCATCGATGAGGCGGGCCTTGCGCCCGGCCTCGCGGGCCGCTCACGACGGAATGGCGGAAGCGGCCGCGCCGCTCCGGTCCGGGCAGGCTCCCGAGGCCTCGTCGTACACGGCCACCTGGTTCTTCCCTCGACGCTTTGCCTGATACAGCGCCTCATCTGCGCAACGGGCCAGATCCACGGCCGTAGCGGCGCCGGTCTGAGCCAGCGACGCGACCCCCGCGCTCACGGACGGCCGCGGGGTCAGCCGCATGAGGCTCGTTCGCTGGTTGAACAGGCGAATCGTTCGCTGGGCCACGGCGGCCGCATCCAGAGCGGATGTGGCCGGCAGCACCAGGATGAACTCGTCGCCCCCCATCCGAATGGCCAGGTCATTGCCGCGCAAGCACTGCCGAAGCAGCTCCGCGGTAAACCGCAGCAGGTCGTCGCCGGCCGCGTGACCGAGCGTGTCGTTCACGTGTTTGAAATGGTCGACGTCCATCATCACCATGGAGACGTCCCGTCCGCGCCGGCGCTCGGCGTCCACCAGGCCGGCGATCTTTTCGTCGAAAAGCCGACGGTTGGCCAGGCCCGTCAGCGGATCCGTCCACGCCTTGCGTTCGACACGGCTGAGCTCCTCGTGGATCCGACGCGTCTCCTCACTGACTCGCCGGTCGACCGTTCGTTCGAGACGCGTCGCCCGCTGTTTCCACTCGGCGAGCGTGCCCTGGAACGTGCGAAACGCCCTCGCGAGCCGCCCGATTTCGTCCGGCCGATCAATGGGAAGCGGCGCGAAGACCTGGCCCGATTGCGCCGCCTGATCCACCTGGTCCGACATCGTCCGAAGCGGCACGAGCAGATGGCGCGTCAGAACCCAGACCCCCAGTAACATGCCCGCCAGTCCGACCAGAAGAAGCAGCCCCGCGGTGTACCAGAGGTCCCGCGACTGCAGGACCGTTTCGGAGCGATACGCGAATGCCATCAGCAGGCAGCCGTCCTCGGCCGGCCCCTGGATATTTCGCAGGCTCAGTGACGCGATGATCGGCGACGCGGTCCGGCCCGTCGTGTCGGCCCCTCCGACGCCGTGGGTCGTCGCCCGCCAGCATCGAAAACGCTCCTTGCCGCTTAGCGCCTTCGTACCGGCGTCGCCAAACGGCGCCAGCTCGCCCCGCGAAAACAGCACGGCACCATTCCGATCCAGCACCAGGGCACCGATGAGCTCCGGCTGATAAGCCTGCAACGCGGACCACGCGGCGTTCCGCCGCTCCTCTCGGCCCCGCAGCGCATCGTCCAAAACGAGCCACGCCGCCTCGGTCATGCCCCGCAGCCGTTCCACCTTCGAGGCCTCGGCAGCCCGGTTGAGGCGGTAGGCGAAGACCCCTGTCGACATCAGGACCGTGGAAATCATCGTCAGGAACAGCGAGAGGACGATGACACGGCGCAGGCTGAACATGGGGGCTTTCATATCAGTAGGCTTTATCGGTCGGAGGCTCGCGGGAGATTATCACGCTTCGAGATCAAGATGAGGCCGACCAGCATCGTCGACCGTGATGCCAGTGTTGGGGGTTTCGCCCTCGCGCTTGTCGGGCGTCTCTTCCTCGTTACCCTTGAACGCGCGACCCTGGCTGCCGCCCCCCCCTCCGTCCGGGTTGATTCGCGTGTCCTCATCCGCCGAGAAGACCGTGCCGCCCCTCTGTTCGACCGCGAGGACCTCGTCGCGAAACGCCTGATCCCGAAGGTTGCTTTCGGTCTTCTGGATGGACGCAGCCTGCTGTTGGGTCAGCGAGGACTGAAGGACGGACCCGACAAGCGCAGGCGGTATTGTAGACATCGGTCACCGGTCGGACGAAAGCTCCCGCCGTTCCACCCGGCGCGGACGCCTCGACGGTACGCACCCCGACAGCACGAACCGGGAAACGACTTCAAGGGACGGCCTCTGGAGCAATCCGCCGCTGTGCTCGCCGGCTCGCCCTGCCAACGACTCCCGCCCCGCCCGCGTTCTCGTCATCCGATGGCCCGGCGGTGCCGCCCTCAACATCGGCGATTACTGAAGTATCGGCACCCTTGCGGCTTCGGCTTTAGCACGTCGGCCTCGCCTGCCGGGGGCACCGGCCGGCGTCGTGACCGACCCAATTGGGCCGGCACATGCAAATGCCTCCGGCACCGGTCAAAGGCACTGCAAACGGCCTGCTTGGCGCCCAACCGCTGGACAAACCGGCCAAGAGGCTTGATCATGAAGGGCTTGGCTATGGAGGCTTGAATGAATCCTGCGGACTGGATGAACCTCGTTCGGCAAAAGGCCTGGTCGGCCCTTGACGACCGGTGGATGGCGGCTGTGGAGGATCCCGACACCGACCACTCGCCGATGTTGGGCGTCCTTGACGCCTTGGCGAAGGCTGGCGAGGGGCAACGGGCCGCAGCGATGGCCTGGATGTGGCTGACCGCTCTGCGAGAGCGATGCCGGCCTGAGGAGGTCATCCGCCTCGCAAAAGAGATGATCATCAACAGCAGCGGCAGCGACCAGCTCCGCGTCGAAGTCGCCGAGCTGTATAAGCAGGCGTACGCCGGCCGCCCGGGCATTGATTCGCTGATCGAGGCATCCGGCCTTCTCGGCGGCAAGACGCCCCGCCGCGCATTGCGAATCCTGGACCTCGGTCTCCACGCCGTCCCCGGGGCCTATGTCCTGTCGCGCAGCGACGACCGCCCGGCGGAGGTAATCCAGGCCGACCTGAGCGGTCCCCGCTTTGTACTGCGAACACGCTCCGGCACCGTGGAGGTCGACGCGGATGAATTGGCGGCGGGTTATAACCCTGCCGATGCCAACGACTTCCGCGTCCTGTCGGAGCTGCACCCCGAACGGTTCGCCTCACTGCTGGAGGACGATCCGGCCCGGCTGATCATCGGAATCATCCAAATGCACGGCGGCCGCATCGATGCCGAGGAGCTCAAGTACTTCCTGACGCCGGCCCATCTCTCCGGCGAAGACTGGCCCAAGTGGTGGTCAAAGGCCCGAACCGCCCTCAAGCGGCATCCGAACGTTCGCCTCGAAGGTCGCTCGCCCCTTGTGCTCACGTATGATGAGGCCGGTTGCAGCCTTGAGGACGAGGTTCGGGCCCAATGGTCCCGCGCCCGAACCGCCGAGGAGCGAATCGCGACCATCGACGCCTACCTGAGGGAAGCCAAGTCACGCAAAACGCCCGTGAATGCGGCGATACTCAACGAATGGGGTCGTTCTTTGAAGGAGAAGATCGCGGCGCATCGCGATCATCCCACCGAGGCGATGCGGATCGCGCTTGTGGTGGAACGTTTGCGGATCGCCGGATACGGCGACCTCGACGGCCCGTCACCCGTCGCGACCGTTCTGGCCGATGCCCCCGACCCGATCGCGGTCATGCGGGAGTTCGCGTCGTCAAGCCTCTTCGATCTGATGCTTGCGCCGGCCAAGGTGGGCCTGGGCGACCGTTGGGCGGATGTGTTCCTCCACCTGCTGCCCTGCAGTCCGCCCGACGTGTGCGACGCCCTTGCCGCGCATCTCCTCGACGCCGGACTCCGGGACCGGGTCCAGGCGGTGATTCGTCAGATCCCCACGCAACCGCTTGAAAACCTGCGTGGGATCACATGGCTCTGGCGCGGACCGGCCCGTGCCGAGGGGCTGGAGCTGCCCCCTCGCGTGGAGCTGTTCGGTCGGATGATGACGCTTCTCGGCGATCTGGCCCGTCGCGACGATACTCCGCCGGCCGTTCTCAAGGAAGTCCGCGCCTCGGTTCGCGCGGCCCTTGTCACGCGAAAGCTTGGCGCCTTTCGCGAGATGCTGGCCGGTGCCGAGCCCGGCATGGTCCAGGCGATTCACCGCCAGGTCGCGCGAACGCCGGGGCTCAGCAGCGCCCTGGTGCATGATCTCAAGGCCATCATCCACGAACTGTTTCCGACGCTGTTCGAGAAGACGAGGCTCGAACCGCACGAGGACCCGGACGCGATCTACACCACGGAGGCCGGCCGCGCCAAGGCGGAGGCGGAGCTCAACTACATCGTCAACGTCAAGATGCCCGAGAACGCCCGCGCGATCGGAGCGGCGGCTGCCCACGGCGACCTCAGCGAAAACTCGGAATACAAGTTTGCCCTGGAAGAGCGCGACCTCTTGCGCGCCCGCGTGGCGAAGATCCAGAACGACCTGGCTCGCGCGCGTGTGATCGAGCCCCACCTCGTGCCCCGTGACCGCGTCGGCGTGGGCAGCCGCGTCAAGGTGCGCAGCCTCGATGGCAGCCTCGAGCAGGAGATGGTCTTTCTTGGACCGTGGGACGCCGACGTAGACCGCCACATCTACAACTACAACGCGCCGATGAGTCAGCGGATGATGGGCCTGCGGGTCGGCGATACCGTCCAGTTGAATCTGGACGGCACCGACAGGGAGTTCAGCATCGTGGCGATTGAGACCGCCGTCTGAACCCCCTGCCCGCGCCAATGTGTCGAAGTCTCCGCCCAGCCCGCGACCGAACGCCTTCACGACCTGCCGCGTCGCCCGCACCCGTGGTGCTTGAGAGCACCGCTCGCCAATCGTCCGCCGGGCCTGATTGCCCGCGTCTCACCTGATAGCACCGCCGAGCTGTTTTGCAAAGCGCGTGCCGAACGTTCCAGCCGGCACCAATCGGCCGAAAAAACCATAACGCAAGTTACCACATGATCTTATGATCTGATCGAGTACTCGGATCCCCTCGGAATCATTCGCTGATTGGGCAAATGGGATGCGTATTGCCCGCGCGCAATGGGGAATAGTACCCACCGGTTCACTTCACTCAATCCGAATTCTCGACCGGTAGACTGAGTACAACGGCCGCGAGTGCGATGGCCGCCGTCTCGACACGCAACGTCGTGGGCGTTATGCGGACGGCCTGGGCGCCGCACGAGAGAAGCAGCTGCCGCTCCGCGTCCGAGAATCCACCCTCCGGCCCGATCAGACCGAGCACCGTCCTCGCGCGGCACTTTCGACGGAGGACGGCGGGCAGAGGCGACGCGGAAGGTGACAGATCCGCCAGGAGGATCAGCTCAAAGGCGCCCCCGGCCCCCGACAGCAACGTCGGCAGGGGGACCGGCTCGCGAATATCGGGCAGCCATGCCTGCCCCGATTGCTTTGCAGCCGCGATGCTCACTCGCCGCCACCGCTCCAGGCGACGACCGTCGGGCGTTGCCACGCAGCGCTCGGTGCAAAGCGGCTGAATCGCCGTGACGCCCAGCTCCGTGCACTTTTCCACGAGTTCATCCTGCCGGGCCTGCTTCGGCGGGGCCACGGCGACCGTCAGTGCCCGACAGGCGCTTCGCGGCACGGTCCGCACCGCCCTCACGCGAACGGCGAACCGCCGCGAGTTCGTCACGCAGACCTCGGCGATTCCCTCACAGCCGGCGCCGTCGAACAACACGACCGGATCGCCCGGTTGCAGACGGCGAGCCGCAACGGCGTGGTGTGCCTCCAGGGGATCCAGCTCCAGTTCGCCCGGGCGGATGGGCCGATGGTAGAATCGAGCCTCCGACATGACCGCATTATGGCCCGTTCGCCTTGCAAGGGCCACCGACGCCGCTCCATTGAGGGAACTCCCTTGAGTGGATCCACACGGCATCCGATACGTAAGTGCGGTACCATCGGATCCCCGAGATCATGCCGGACCACCAGCCCAACCCGACCCCCGACAAACGCCCGCAGGGTCCCGACCCGCTGTTCGCCCTTGCCACGGACGACCTTGACCGCTTGTTGGCGGAGGCCGAGTCGCTCGTCTCCGCCGTAGCCCACGAAGTCGGCGTCCACGACATCCCCCTTCCCACATATCCCGAAGCGCCGCCTGCAGCGAGCGATGTCTCCTCCCCGGAACCTGCCGTGACCGCACCGCGGCCGGCGTCCTCCTTGCCGACCGATGCGGCTGTGACTGCTGCTCCGGCCCCGACCCTCCCAATCAGCACACCGATCTCGAGCGGGGGTGCCCAATCGCACTCACCTTCCCCTGACGCCGCGCCCGCAGCCGGTCAAGCACCAAAGACACCCGATGAGCTGGCGACGGGGCAGGTCGACGCATCCGCCGCGCTGGATGACGCGGGAGTCGTCGACGCCGAGCTGGCCGAGGTTGCGATGCGCGCCGCTACCTTGGAGTCAGATGGGGCCGACCCCGCCGCTGCCGTTGACGATGACCTCCGCGGCATGCCACCGCTGCGGAGGAAGGTCATTCGCGTGTACCGGCTGGTGCGGCGACACGCGATCTCCTCGCCTCTGTGGCTCCTCGCCGCCATCTTGTGGATCTTCGACCTGCCCTTCCGATGGCTGAGTCCCGCCGTCAAGAACAAGGTCGGATACGCCGGAATGGCGACCGCCATCATGGCGGCGCTGGCCTGGATCCTCGTCCTCCTCAGCCACCGCGGATAGGACGGCGCACCGATTTGAGTCGACTCACGTCCGCCGTGTACCATTCCCGCGAAGGCACATGATCCATGTACGTTGCCGCTGCGGCAGACAGCTCCAGGTCATCGAATCCTTTGTCGGCAAGGCGGGGGCGTGCCCGGCGTGCAGGGGGACGCTGCAACTCACGGCATCATGTCTGGCACCGGGACAGGACGACTTCGAATACGCCCTCGTCATCGAACACGGCCCTGAACGCGTCGGCGAACAGATCTTCCTCGGAGGCACCGGCCCCATCGAGATCGGCAAGCTGAAGACGCGCAACATCACCCTGGGCGATCCGTCCGTCTCCCGGGCGCATTGTCGTCTGGTGCGAACGAATTCCGGCTGGCGCGTCGAGGACGAGGGAAGCAGAAACGGCGTCTTTGTCAACAACGCCCGCGTGAACGACCGCGAGCTTCGCGACGGCGACCGGATCCGGATCGGGCATTACGTCTTTCGGTACGTAGACGCTGCGCGCCCGGCCATCGTGGACGGGCAGGCTCACTCGTCCGCAAAGGCGCTTTCCGACGACGATCTCTACCCATTGGCGGCGATGGAAGAAAACACAACCGCCGTCCCGCCGCCGACCGCGATACCGTTCAAGCCGCCCGACGAGGCCAACGCCGGTCCGTCACGGGTTTGCCCGTGCTGTCGGCAGGAACTCGCCTATGGGGCGAAGATCTGCGTCGAGTGCGGCGTGGATCTGAAGACGGGCCGGGCCGTCCTAACTGCTTACGATGCCGACCTCGATCGGGTGTATGACGTCACCGAGGGCATCATCCGTGTCCTCAGTTGGATCATTCCGGCCGGCATCTATCCCGTCGCCTCCGAGGCCTTCGGGACACACAAACCGTATGTTGCCCGCGGGTTGGCGGTGTTGACGGTTCTGATCTCGTCGTGGTTCTGGGTGTTCGATTGGAGCGGCTCGCCCCAGATGCGGTCATACAAGAATCTCATGCTCTGGTCCGGAACCGCTCCTCCAACGGCGGAGATGATCTACGCGTACTACCAGCACACGCCGTACGGCGATCGCGCCGCGTTCGAATCCGAACTGCAGGAATGTCGCGCCGCCGCCGCCCGCGCGGCGATGGGCCGCGGCATGGGTCCGACGACAGCGCAGGCCGCCCGGGTCCGCGTCCGCCTCGGACCCTCTCCGCAGATTACGCTCATCCCGGTCGACGACGAGCGAATCGTCATGGACGCCTACAACGCCCTGACGCCGGCACAGCAATGCCTTGGGCAATACCGACCCTCGCAGCTCATCACGCATGCCTTTCTTCACGGCGGGATCCTGCACCTGGCGGGGAACCTCCTGTTCCTGCTCGTGTTCGGCTCCCGCGTCAACGGCCTGATCGGCAACGTTGCCACGCTGGTGCTCTATCCGGTCCTTGCCGCCGCCGCGGGTCTCGCGCACGCGCACGCGATGCGAGACATGCCTCCCCATCACATGGTTGGCGCGTCCGGCGCGATCATGGGCCTGGCGGGAATGTATCTTGTGCTCCTATCGCTCCATAACGTGCACATGGCCGCCTGGTTCCGCTGGGGGCTGCTACGCGGTTTTCACCTGTCGCTCACGCTCTTTCCCGTGCGGGGTTTCTGGGTCGTGCTCTTCTATATCGCCTTTGATGTCTTCTACACGGCCGTTGGAATCCAGGACAACACCGCTCACTGGGCCCACCTCGGCGGGTTCCTGGCGGGTGTCGGCGTGGGCCTCGTCCTGCTTCTGTCGCGCCTGGTCAACTGTCGCGGCGGGGACATCCTCTCGGGCATCTTCGGCCGGCATGCGTGGGCGCTCGTGGGAAGGCCCAACCGTCGGACCCGCGGCCTGCCTTGAGTCGCCGTCACGATACCGACGTCTTGCGTATGAAATAGCCGGACGACGAGACACCGACGGCGCCGACAAACGCGAAAGGCATCGTCACGTCGGCCTTCGGGGGCATCGCTCTTTTGCCTCCCGCGATTGCCCTGGCGGTCGGTCTGGGGTATCCTGCCGCCCTTCGGACACAACGGAAAGCGCTCGTATGTCGAACCTCCGCACGCTCATTGACTCAATCCTGCCGGACATGGTCGCGCTGCGGCGCGACCTTCACGCACACCCCGAACTCGGGTTCGAGGAGGAACGCACCCCGCGTCGAATCGTCGAGACGCTCCGAGCGGCGCCGAGCCTTCGCGTGAAGACGGGCGTGGCGCGAACCGGCGTCGTCGCACTGCTGAACGCGGACAAGCCGGGACCGTGCATCGCCCTGCGAGCCGACATGGACGCCCTGCCAATCGTCGAGCAGACCGGCGTACCTTACGCATCGCAGACCCCGGGCAGGATGCACGCCTGCGGGCATGACGGCCACACGGCCTGTCTGGCCGGCACGGCACTCGTCCTCAGCCGCATGGCTGATGAGCTGCCGGGCAAGGTCAAGTTCGTTTTTCAGCCCGCCGAGGAGAACGAGGGAGGCGCCCGCTACATGGTCGAGGAGGGCGTGCTCGATGACCCGCCCGTCGACGCGGTCATCGCCCTGCACGCATGGCCGTCGCAACCGGTCGGCACGATCTCGCTGCGCCCCGGTGCCGCAATGGCCGCCGTGGACACGGCGGCCGTGACGATCGTCGGACAGGGCTCGCACGGGGCATATCCTCACAAAGGCATCGACCCGATCGTCGCTTCCGCCCACATCATTATTGCGCTGCAAACGATCGTGTCGCGCACCGTGGACCCCGTCGACTGCGCCGTCGTCACCGTCGGCTCGATTCATGCCGGCTCCGCACCGAACGTCATCCCGCCGGAATGCCGGATGCAGCTGACGCTCCGATCGCACCGAAAGGAGACTCGCCGACACCTGCAGGAGAGGGTCCGACAAGTCTGCGAGCACACCGCGCGGGCGATGGGCGCCACCGCCACCGTCGACCTGCACGAGGGCTACCCGGTCACGGTGAACGATCCGAAGCTGTCGGAGTGGATCATCTCCGTCGGGCGCGAGGTCCTGGGACCGGACCGTGCGCTGCCGACCGATCCGCCGAGCATGGGCGCGGAGGACTTCTCGTTTTACTGCGAGAAGGTACCCGCCGTGATGTTTCGCCTCGGCATCCGGCCGCCGGAGATGGACACCTACCCCAGCCTTCATAACCCCCAATTCAACTTCAACGACGACGCCCTGCCCATCGGCATTCGGATGCTGTCCGAGCTGGCGATCCGCTTCCTCCGAGATCAACCGCTTCGCGTTTGATCGCCCGGCCGCCAACGGCTGCGGCCCCATCGCGACCTATCTGCCCCATGGGCGGCCGCCGCGTCTCGCGTCATGAATGGCCACACAACGATCGCACGTCGATAATAGCGATATGCACCCGATTGACCCACGCTTCATTCTGGACCCGTTCGAGCCGGTTTATCTCGCGCCGGCCAACCGGGCCGGGCTGCGCGACCGGGCAAAGCGAGCGATCGAGCACCTCGCAAGTTGCCGGTCGTGCCCGCGCGCCTGCGAGGTCAACCGTCTTGCCAATGAGACCCTCTTCTGCCGAACGGGCCGGCGGGCCCGCGTCTCGTCCGCCGGGCCCCATCACGGCGAGGAGGCTTGCCTCAGCGGCGTCCGCGGCAGCGGGACGATCTTCTTTTCGATGTGCAACCTCCGCTGCGTCTTCTGCCAGAACGCCGACATCAGCCGGCACGGTTTCGGGGACGAGATGGACGCTCGGCAGATCGCGGCGCTCGCCCTCGACCTTCAGGAACGCGGCTGTCACAACATCAACCTCGTGACGCCCGAGCACGTGGTGCCGCAGGCCATTGAGGCGATCGTCGAGGCGGTGGAGGCCGGCCTCCGCCTGCCGATCGTATACAACACCAGCGCGTATGACTCGGTGGAATCACTTCGCATGCTGGATGGGCTGATCGACATCTATATGCCGGACTTCAAGGTCTGGTCCCGGGAGCGGGCCCGGCGATGGCTCAAGGCGCCCGACTATCCCGAACGTGCCCGCGAGGCCATCCTGGAGATGCACCGGCAGGTCGGCGACCTGCGATTCGGCCCCGACGGCATCGCCCGCCGCGGGCTCCTCGTCCGGCACCTCGTCATGCCCGACAGCGGGGAGGATTCAGCGGCCATTTTCCGGTGGCTCGCCGAGTCGGTCTCGCGCGATACGTTCGTGAACATCATGGCCCAGTATCATCCCGACCATGAGGTCGGCCGACGCCCCCGGCCCCGCGCGACGATCGCCTACCCTGAACTCAACCGGCGCATCACGCCCGACGAGTTGCGGGGTGCCTACGACGCGGCAACGGCCGCGGGGCTTTGGCGATTCGACGACGTGGCGGATCGCCGCCCCCTTGCCGGCCCGTAGCCACCGAAGGCCCTGCATGCTACGATAGAATATCGGACCGCGATACCCACGCCGCCGAGGATCGACCGTATGGGAGAATCAGGCTCCATCGCAGCCCTCGCAACGCCGACCACGGCCCGGCCGGACCTCAAGCCTCGCCGGCAGCCCCCCTATCACGTGGTCCTCCTCGACGACGACGACCACACCTACGACTATGTGGTCGAGATGCTTGGGAAGATCTTCGGCCACTCCCGCGAGAAGGCGTTTCGGATGGCGCAGGAGGTCGACACGACCGGGCGGGTCATCGTCGACACGACCACGCTCGAACGCGCCGAGCTGAAGCGCGACCAGATCCACGCCTACGGCAAGGACTGGCGCCTGCCCCGATCCAAGGGAAGCATGTCCGCCGTCATCGAACCCGCACCCGAATAGCGGGCCTCCTTGCAGCCCGCCGTACCACTTGCTCGCGGGCCCTCATCGGGCGAGAATGACGCAACGACGTGCGCGGCCGGAAGGGTGACCGATATGCGAGTCCTGGGATCGATCTGCGGTGCGGCCCTGGCCTGTATCTCTCCGTGGGCCGCGCGGGGCGAGCAACCGTTTCCGCAACTCGCTCACGTCGGCGACGGGTTCGCGTTCGTGATCAATGCCGATCCCCACGTCAGCCGCGAGAAGCCCGGCGGCCGGCCCCATCCGCACAACCAGTTGCTTCGCAAGTTCGTGAGAGACGTCAACGCCATGCCCGTTCCGCCGGCGTTCGTGATCTTCAACGGCGACATCTACGAGCGCAGCGCCGCACCCCAGACAACCGACACGCTGCTCGACATCCTCAAGGGCCTCCGGCCGCTCGCCATCGCCGTCACGGGTAATCACGACGTCCGAGACTTCGACGTGGACCGTATCTTCCGCCCGGTTCAGAAGGCCCTCAACGGCACCACCGCCGACACCTTCTCCTTCGACGTCGGCCGGTGGCACTTCGTCGTCATGCCGACGCGCGAACTGCTCAACACATCCGAAAAGGAACAGGCGTTTCTGGACTGGCTCGACAAGGACCTCAAGGCCAACCGCGACCGCCCTACGATGGCGTTCACGCACTACCACGTCCTGCCCGTCGGCGTGAGCCAACTGGAGTTCTACACCTACCCGATTGCGTACAAGAACCGCCTGCTCGACACGCTCGCTCGCTACGGGAACGTCCGCTGGGTCTTCTCCGGCCACGTCCACGCGGGCATCCAGGCGTCAATCAAGACCGCGTGGCGGTACCGCGGCATCCACTTCATCATCGCTCCGAGCCCCGTGCGTCCCCGCCCGTTTGGCGAGGAGTTCGACGGCTTCACGCCGGACGGCGGCTACTACGTGGTGGTCGATGTCCAGGGGACCAGCGTCCGCCTCACCGGCCGGCAGATCGGCAGCAGGGCCGAGCACGTCTACCCGCCGAGCTTTCGCGATTTCGGTCCGGCGACCGATCCCCGCTCGTTGGCGGCCGTCTGGGACCTGCCGACCAACACCCGCCTGGAGAACGGCGGCTTCGAGAATCAACTTGTCGGCTGGCATGCGCCGCTCCGCTACCGAGCGGACCGCGACCCGGGCTACACATGGCAGTCCTCCGCGGACAAGCGCGCGTCGGGCAGCCATGCGGCCCGCCTGTACGTTCGCGAGAAGGGCCGGGGCTGGGCCCTGGGCGAGTTCACCGAGTTGTACCAGACCGTGCGCGTTTCCCCCGATGCGGCCCCGACCCTGACGCTCAGCTATCTGCCCGAGGCGACCACCACGGGCGGCGGCTACATCTGGCTGGCCGGGTTCGAGCGGAGCGAGGCGCGATGCCTCATGCTCTTTCACTGGGGGCCGAAGCTGGCTTCGAAACACACCCTGCCTCGCGCAATTGATTACCTCCTAACCGCCGGCGCGCCTCTGGTTCCCGGCACGGCCCAGCTTCAGCGCAACGGCCGAGCTCTTTTCTGGAGCGTTCCCGAGGCGCCCGACCGGTGGCATCACCTGGAGGTCAACCTCGCCGAGGCCATGGACCGCGCCACCGGCCGAAAAGACGTCTTCGCTTCCCTGAGGATTGACCGGATGTTCGTCGCAATCGGCGCGTGGTGCTCCGACGAGCCCGGTGCGAACAGCACCGCGTGGTTCGATGACATAGCTGTGGAGTTCAACGCCCGGCCGGCGGCGATGACGATCGACGGCCGTCCGTTCGACGTCCCTCCGGGCAGCCTCGACCGCATCATGCAATCCGAGACGGAGAGCGAACGACGGCCCGAAACGCGGCCGAGAAAACGCCCCGCCGCGCGGGGCTGACATCCGACGTCGTACGCCTATCCGATCCCCGCAGGCGATCCGCTTTCGCTACGCCTCCAGCAGCAGATCGAACGGGTCCGACAGGATGCCCGCCAACGACCGCAGGAATCGCACGCCGTCGGCGCCGTCGATCACGCGGTGGTCGTACGACAGGCACAGCGGCAGCATGATCCGCGTCTCCGGACGCCCGTCGATAATCACCGGATCCTGCCGTGACCGCGCGATGCCCAGGATGGCCACCTCGGGGTAGTTGACGATCGGCGTGAACGCCGTCCCGCCCAGGCCGCCCAGGTTCGAGATCGTGAACGTCCCGCCCCGCAGCTCCTCAATGTCCACCTTCCGTTGGCGGGCCCGCGCCGCCAGCTCATCCAGCTCCGCCGCCAGTGTCAGAATGCCCTTCTTGTCCACGTCGCGGACCACCGGCACGATCAGCCCGTGCTCCGTGTCGACGGCGACGCCGATGTTGTAATACTGCTTTAGCACCAGCTCGCCCGTGGACGCGTCCAGGCTCGAGTTGAACTGCGGATACTCCATCAGGCAGCGGACGACCGCCTTCATCACCAGGACCGTCATCGTGAGTGCAGGGACGGCCGGCGCCTCGACGCCGGCCTTCTGTGCCCGGGCTTGAGCCGCCCGCTTGCGGTTGACGTACTGCTTGCGGGCCGACTCGAGCTCCGTCACATCCGCCAGGTCGAACTGCGTGACGTGCGGCACCATCTCCCACGCAAGGCTGAGGTTCTCGGCTGCCTTCCGGCGAATGCCCCGCAGCGGGCGCCGCTCCACCGCTCCCCACCTGCTGAAGTCCGGCAGCGGCGGCGCGATCGGCGTCCCGGCCGCTACCGGCGACGGCTGGCTCGCCGACGTGGCCAGTTGCCGCACGTACGCCTTGACATCCTCCGGCGTGACGCGGTTGCCCGGCCCCGTTCCCTCCACCTGTCGCAGGTCGACCCCCAGCTCCCGCGCCAGCCGCCGAACCGCCGGACTGGCCGCCACGAGGTCGCCCGGGGCTGGACGCGTGGCCCGCTCCAGCGCCGGCAACGGCTCAGCCGCACGCGGCGCCGTGGCGGCCGC
>CAZTVU010000054.1:0-21464 GCA_964617025.1 uncultured Planctomycetales bacterium
AGCGGCACCGCGTTCCACGACCAGTTCGGCACGCCCGGCCCGGTCTGCACCACCGTGCTCGCGTCGTACTCGCGCAGCTTCTTCTGCTGCTCCGCAAACGCCTTCTCGCGCCGCTCGATCTCCTCCGCCCGGCGAACCACATCGAGCTGAATGGTCCGGTTCAGCCGGGCACGGTCCTCAAGCTCCCGCTTCTGCCTCTCGGCCATCAGCAAGAGCAGCTCCTGTTCCGCCCGGCTGCGCGCGATCTGCGACGTCGCCGTTTCCGGCCGGGGCGCCTGCGCCACGGGCTGCGACGCCGTCGGCTGGGACGCGGGTGAGCACCCCCGAAGGATACCGGCGATCTGGTCCATCCGCTCGGCGGTCAATCGCTTGCTCGCGAACAAGTAGCCTACCAGAGCCGCCAGCCCGACGAACTGAACGACCGCTACCAGCGAAATCACCTTCCAGAGCCGCCTCATGATTCCTCGATCCCCTCGGCACGGCGCTGTCGCAGGTAACGCAGCGTGCCGAGCTCGTTCGCCTCATTCACCTCGCGACGGTCCAGCTCGCGGTTGTAGCGGTCCCGCTGACGCTCTTTGAGCTTCTCAATCACCTTTTTGTCCCGCGAGGCACCGGCGAGAACGGCACGCTCCTGCGCAAGCCGCGCCTCGAGCGCGTGCAGCCGGCCCTCCGACTCCAGGCGGCCCCGCTGGAGGTGTGAGAGCCAGTGCCGGTTTCGGGCCAGCCCCTGCACATCGATCCTCAGCCGCCCGGCCTCGCTTCGCATCGCATCGATCTGTTCGGCGATGCGCCGATCCAGCGCATCCAGTTCGTCGCGCACGCGCGCGATCTCGCGAAGCCGCTCCGCGACCACGCGCTTCTGGCGCTCCTCGCGCTGCTGCCGAAGCTTCAGCAACGTCTCCAGCTTGAAGACGAACCGCTTCGCCATCGTTTATCGCTCGGTCATCCCGTCCGCTCGCTCAGGCCGGACGGGCCGAAGCCCCCTTGCGCGGGGCGCTCTTTGCCGCGGCCGCCTCCCGAGTTCCCCGGGTCAGGCGCTGCTCGATCTGCACCAGTTGCTGATTCAGGAGCAGGAGCTGCTGCCGCGCCTCCTCGAACCCGACCCGCTCCTCGATCCTCTGCTGCAGAAACGCATCAATCAGCGGTTTGGCCTGCACGGCCAGGTCGAACTGGGCGTTCGTGCCCGCCGCATACGCGCCGATGTTCACCAGGTCCTCGATCTCCTGCCATGTTGCCAGGATCCGCTGCACCCGCCGCGCGGCTGCCTGATGCTGCTCGTCGACCACATCCGTCATCACGCGGCTGAGGCTCTCGAGTACGCCGATGGCCGGATAGTGGCCCCGGTTCGCCAGCGCCCGGCTCAGGCACACGTGACCGTCCAGGATCCCCCGGACCGTGTCCGAGACCGGCTCGTTGAGATCGTCGGCCTCCACGAGAACCGTGTAGAAACCGGTGATGCTGCCCCGCGCCGTGCGGCCCGCGCGCTCGAGCAACTGGGGCAGCAGCGCGAACACGCTCGGGGTGTATCCCTTGGTCGCCGGCGGCTCGCCGACGGCCAGGCCGATCTGCCGCTGGGCCATGGCGAGGCGCGTCACCGAATCCATGAGAAGCAGCACGTCCCGGCCCTGGTCGCGGAAGAACTCGGCGATGGCCGTCGCGACAAAGCCGGCACGCACGCGCAACACCGGCGACTCATCCGACGTGCTGACGACCAGCACCGTCTTGCGGCGGCCCTCCGGGCCGAGGTCCTTTTCGATGTAGTCGTTCACCTCACGGCCGCGCTCGCCGATCAGGGCCATGACGGTGACGTCGGCCGCCGTGTAGCGGGCAATCATGCCGAGCAACACGCTCTTGCCGATCCCCGTGCCGGCAAAGAGGCCCAGCCGCTGCCCGCGCCCGGCGGTCAGCAGGGCATCGATCGCACGGATGCCCGTTCCGAGCGGTTCGCGAATGCGCGGCCGCGCCAGGGCATCCGGCGCCGACCGGTAAAGCGGGTACGCATCTTCGACATCCACCGGTGGTCCGCCGTCGACGACTTCGCCCAGCCCGTTGACGACCCGACCCAGCATTTGCCCGCTCACCTTGACGGCGGCCCGACCCGACAGGCATACGACGCGATCGCCGCGGGACAGCCCCTGCGGATCCGCCAGCGGCATGAGCATCGCCTGACGCTCGCGAATCCCGATCACCTGTGCCGCGAGGGGGCCCCCGACCCGCCGTTCGATCCGACACATCGAGCCCACGGCGACGGGAAAGTCGTTGACGGCGATCGTGAGGCCGGTCAGGTCGGCCACGCGGCCGGCCACCTCGAGAACCGAGGCGCCCTTGACCAGTTCCGTCTCGCGTTCCAGCACGCTCATGACCCCCGCTCCCCAACACTTTGACGGCCAGGTAGCAACAATTCCGCGATGCGGTCCAACTGGGTTTCCAGCGTTGCGTCGATCCGTCCCTCTTCCGTTTCCAGGAGGCACCCTCCGGGCGAAACGGACGCATCGGCCACAACGCGAACATGTCGGCGCTCGCGGACCGATGCGGCAAGTTCCGCCGCAAACGCCTCCATCGCCTGCAGGTCCGCCGGGTTCACCCGCAGGACCGGGTCGCTGGCCGGACTGACCAGTTCGAGCGCCGCCGCCGCGTTCTCCACGGCGACGGCCGCCGCTTCCGCCGGCGTCGCCGCAATTCGCTTGACCACCCGCCGCGCGATCTCCAGGGCCAGCGCGACGACGTCGGCCCGCGCGGAGAGCAGGAATCGGCTCTTTTGCTCGTCGAACGCCGCCATCGCCGTTTTCAAGGCGGCGGCCAGGTCCGATCGCTGTCTCTCGAACTCTTCCCTCGCCTGACGGAACGCCTCGTCACGACCGGCCAGCCGGCCTTCCTCTCGTCCCTGTTCGACACCCTCGCGGTGGCCCTGCCGACGGGCCTCTTCCTCGATGCGAGCCGCCTGTGCAGCGGCATCCGCCAGGATCGCATCGGCCTGCCGCCGGGCCCGGGCGAGGATCTGCTTCGCCTCGGCCTCGTAGTCGGCGAGGTGGAACGCCCGCGTCGACGCCGCCGCAGAGCCGATCAGTTGATTGCGCTTGATGACGGTGGCCATGCGATGCCGAGCCCCCTCTCACACGATCATTTCCTTTTCTCCGCCGCGGCCGGCGATGACGATCTCGCCGACATCTTCGAGACGGCGAACCACATCGACGATCTTCTGCTGCGCGGCTTCGACGTCGCGCACGCGAACCGGCCCCATGTACTCCATGTCCTCCTGGATGAGCTGCGACGCCCGCTCCGACATGTTCTTGAAGATCTTCTGTTTCAACTCCTCACTTGCCGTGCGCAGCGCGAGGGCAAGATCATCGTTGTCGATCTCCTTCAAGACGGCCTGGATGCCCTTGTCGTTCACCAGCAGAATGTCCTCGAAGACGAACATGAGCCGACGGATCTGCTCCACGAGGTCGGGATCCTCCGTCTCGAGCGACTCGAAGATCTGCTTTTCAGTGGAACGGTCCGCCAGATTCAGCATCTCGGCCACCGCCTCGACCCCACCTACTTTCTGGAACCGCTGAGAAACAATGCCCGACAGCCGCTGTTCGAGCCCCTTTTCCACCTCCTTGATGACTTCGGGGCTCGTCTGCTCCATGTTGGCCACGCGCGTAACCACTTCGATCTGCTTGGGCCTGGGCAGGCCGACGAGAATCTCCGCCGCCCGCGCGCTGGGAAGGTGCGAGAGGATCAGCGCAATCGTCTGCGGGTGCTCCTCCTGGATGAAGGTGAGCAGGTTCTCGCTCTCGGCCTTCTGGAGGAAGCTAAAGGGCTGCTGGTACACCTGGTGCTCGATCTGCTGCATGATCCGCGACGCCTCGTCGTGCGGAAGCGACTTTTGCAGCAGCGACCGCGCGTAGTCCAGCCCGCCCGCCTCCACGTACTGCCGGGCCAGCACCAGGTTGTAGAACTCCTCCACAACGGCGTTCCGTTTGTCCGCCGAGACGTCCTTGAGCGATGCGACCTCCCGGGTCACTTCCTCGACGGTGTCGCGATCCAGATGCTTCAGAATGGCCGCCGCCACGTCGGGCCCGACGGCGGTCAGCAGAATCGCGGCCTTCGACAGGCCGCTGAGACCGCCTTCGTTCGCGGGCGCCGGTGATTTCGGTTTCTTGGCCACGCGGTTACCCCCGGTCACTTCGACGACTCGACCCATCGTTTGATGAGCTGAGCGGCCACGCTCGGATCGTCCTCAATGAGCTGCGAAACCTGCTCAATCTGCTGCTGCGCGCGAACGGCTCCTTCGTCGACCTCGCGGCCGACAAGCAGCCCGCTCGTCACCTGCGCCTCGCCCACGGGCGCAGCGGCGGCGTAGCCGTCCTCTCCCGCCTCGGCGGCAACGTCCAACCCGCCGAGTCGCGTCAGCGGATCCGGCTTGAGTCCCTCCCCCGGCACGATCGGGGCGTCGGAGGCCCGCCGGACGAGCATGACCGCGGCGAACAAGCTCATCACCGCCAGCAGTGCGAGACCCGCCGGACCCGCGTATGACCTGGCCAGCGCCAGCACATCCCGCCCCGCGCCGCCGGCCTCGGCGAAGACGGCGCCGGGCACGGCCATGTCGTAGAACCAGTCCACCTGAATATGCGAATCATCCGCCGGCGCGAGGGGATCCTGCGACGGCGCGGGCGGAATGATCGCGCCGGCCTGCTTGCGGATCTTGGCGAGCTGCTCCTTGATGAGAGGCTCCAGTTCGCTGTCGGTCGGCTCCTTGCCGCCGTTGGCCTGCCGGAACACACCGGCCAGATAGCTGCGGGGCACGTTGATCGATGCCCGCAGGCTTCGCAGGCCGTTGCGCATCCGGTCGCTGGTCTCCACGGTCTTGTCGACGCCGGCCAGGTATTCCTCGCTCCCGTTCGTTCGCTCCATCTTGTCCGCCGTGCCGCCGCCGCCCGCGGCGCGAGCCGTATTGGCCACGACCCCCGGCACCGCCCCGGCGGACCCGCGGTCCTGGGTCATGGTTTCCGTCTGCTCCCGGGTCTTGACGGGCTTGCCGTACTTGGTCGACTCGACGGTGCGTGACTCGGGGTCCAGCTCCGCGTGGACGCCGACGAGCAACCCCGGGATGTGCGCGAAGACATGGAGCAGTTTTTGCGTGAAATACTCCTCCTTGCGCCGGCGGTCGTCGAGATCGTCGAAGGAACCCGGCGAATCCGGGTCGGGGACGGTGTACGACCGGCCGGTCGTCGCGTCCGTCACGCCGACGTTCTTGAGGTTCAGCCCCGAAACCGATCGGGCAACGAAGCTGGCGAGGGCAAACACACGGTTCCGGTCCAGCTCGGCGCCCGGCTTCATCTTCACGTAGACGCTCGCGGTCGGCGCCGTCGCGGACCGCCCGAGGCCGCGCTTCTCCGCCTTGTCGATGAACACGCGGGCGTCCGCGACGCCGCTGAATTCGCGGACAACGCGCGCGAGCTCGTTGCCCATGGCGACGGATCGGCGCCAGGCCTGCTCCTCCATGTTGAGAAAGGGACTCTGTTCCCGGATCAGGCTGTCGAAGCTCACGGTCAGATCGCTCGGCAGGGCATGCTCCTCGCCCAGCCGCGCCAGCCAGAGAGCGCGGGTGTCGGGCGACACGTAGATGCGGTTGTTGCGCACCTCGTAGGCCGCTCCGGCGCCGTCCAGCCGCGCCTGGATCCTGCCCAGTTCCTCCGCCGTCAGATCCTGGTTCAACAGCGCGACGCGTTCCGGGGTCGCCGACCACTGCACGAGCCAGGCGAGCGCCCCGAGCATGACGACCACACACAGGCCGATCGCCACCCGCTGCGACAGGCTCAAACCCTGCAGATGCGCCTTCGACTGTGCGAAGACCTTCTGGAGGAAATCCATTTCCCGCTACCTCCCGGCACTCCGTGCCGGCCCGAAGCTGCACGCCGGACTCCGTCGTGGGATGCCGCAACGTCGGGAAGGAGAAAAACGGCTTCCGAGGGCCGCATCCCGTAGACGGCCGTCGTGCGATCGTACGCTCGCCGCGTCATTCGATCTTTTCGTGTCTTCTCGCTTTCTCGTTTTTCCGCTTTCCGGCATTGCCTCAGGCAACGCAGACGTCACACCTGCATCTGCCGGATCTCCTGATACGCCTCCAGGAGCTTGTTCCGCATCTCCATCAGCAGGCCGAAGGCGATGTCCGCCTTTCGGGCCGCGCTGAACACCTCCGCCACGCTGGTCGTCTCGCCGGCCGCAAGCCGCTCCACGCCCTGCGTGGCCTCCTGCTGAAGCCGGTTCACCTGGTCCAGGCTCTGAAGCAGCATGTCCTTGAAGCTGCCGCCCGAAGCCGCGCCGGTCTCTTCCGCCGAACGCCGCGCACCGACGGGGCCTCGCGTCCCCGCAACACCGGCCGGGCCCATGGGCACCCGACTCGGATCAAACTGGATCGGACCCGCCATGATCGCTCCTCACCGCTTGCGCCTACGCCAGCAACCGCAGAGACGACGTGATCATGCTCTTGGTGACTTCGAGCGCGGTCACGTTCGCCTCGTACGCCCTCGCCGCCTCGATGGCGTCAATCATTTCCGTCGCCATATCCACGTTCGGATACTCCACATAGCCGGCGCGAGGGCCGCTGCGAATCGCGTCCGGATGGCTCGGATCATGCACAAGCCGCCCCGGGGCCGGATCCTCCTCGACGGCGGCGACATGAACCCCCGTCCCGCGGCGCGGGCCTCCTGCGCCCGCGACGGCAAGATCCGACGCCGACGCACCCGGGGCGAACGTCACCACCCTGCGCCGGTAGGGCCCCGGCTGGCCGTCCGCTCGCCGGGTCGAATAGGCGTTGGCGATGTTGCCCGCGATGACGTCCATTCGCGTCCGCTGGGCGATCAGCGCCGATGTGCTGATATCAAGCGATCCGAACACGGCATCCTCCGCGCCCTACCGGGCCGCTCTGCGTCTCGCGAACCATCATGCCACACGGCCCCGAATCGCCTGTTGCAACGAATCGAAGCGGTTGCGCATCAGTTCCGTCAGCGTTCGGTGCATCAGGGCGTTCTCCGCCAACATCGCCATCTGCCGCTCGAGCCGCGAGTTGGTCCCGTCGTGAAACAGGATATTCTCCGGCGGTTCCTCGGTCGGCGTCACCACGAGCCGCCCGTCCGGCCCCGTGTGAAACTCCCGCGAGGCCGGAAGCTCCAGCACGCCGGATGGATCCTCCTTCCGGCGTGCCAGAGCTTTGGCAAGGGCTTCCTGGAACGCGGCAGCATCCAACTGCTTCGCGCGATAGCCCGGGGTATCCGCGTTCGCGATGTTCTCGACGATGACGCGGTGCCGGGCTTCCGTGAAGGCCATTGCCTTCTCCAGGGCGGGCAATGGATCACGGTTGACCAGATCGGCGAACAACATCCATGCACCTCGGGCCGGCTCCGCCGACCCCGCAAGCTGCCCTAGCAAATACCATGCCACGCGGACCACAGCCCGATGCCGCGTTAAAATGGGCTATTTGGCGGCCGTTCCCGCGCAAATCCTGCGCCAATGCGCAATTCCTGCCGCACCGCTCTCGCCACTAGCCGGCTCGCTTTTCCGGGCGAACCGCGGCCTCTGACTCCTCGTGCCACTTCTTCAGCTTCATTCCCAGCGTGCGGACGCCGATCCCCAGCGCCTGCGCCGTCTTCACCCGGTGGCCCCCGTGCTCCTGCAAGGTCCGCTGGATCAGTACGCGCTCCATGTCCTCGAGGATGTGCCCGCGGCGCAGAGGCAGGCCGTCAACGCCGTCGCACGCGGCGCGCGGCGGGTCATGCGCCACGAGCCCGGTCAACCACGGACGAATGGTCTCGGCCCGGATCACGCCGTCGCGAACAAGCACGGATGCCCGCTCGCAGACGTTCTGGACCTCGCGCACGTTGCCCGGCCAATCGTACCGGCACAGCAGTTCCAACGCCGCGGGCTCCACCACGAGCGGCTCGCGTGCGTCCCGTGCGGCCGCCGCACGCAGGAAGTGCGAGACCAGTTCCGGCACATCCTCGCGATGCTCGCGAAGCGGCGGGACCTCGATCGGCAGGACGCTCAAACGGAAGTAAAGATCCTCCCGGAAGCGCTTCCTCATAACCCATTCGCGGAGATTCCGATTGGTCGTCGCCACGACGCGCACGTCCACCTCGCGCGTCACGCTGCTGCCCACGCGTTCGAACTGACGTTCCTGAAGCACGCGCAGCAGCTTCGCCTGCAGGGCCAGCGAGATCTCGCTGACCTCGTCGAGCAGGAGCGTGCCGCCGTCGGCCAGCTCGAAACGTCCGCGCCGAAGGCGATCGGCGCCGGTGAATGCGCCCTTCTCGTGGCCGAACAGTTCGCTTTCGAGCAGGTGGGCCGAAAGGGCCGCGCAGTTCAGGCACATCAACGGCCTTTCCGCACGGGGCGAAGCCGCGTGAATCGCCCGGGCGATCAGTTCCTTGCCCGTGCCGGACTCGCCCTGGATCAATACCGTGGCCGAGCTGGACGCGACGCGAGCGATTGTGTCGCGAATCGCGGCCATCCGGCTCGAGCTGCCGACGAGCACGCGGTCCGCATGAATGTCGTGCAACGTTCGTCGCAGGACCTCGTTCTCGGCGCGGATTCGGCCGTCCTGTAGCGCACGGTCCACGAGGATGCAGATCTGCTCCGGCTCAAACGGCTTCTGGATGTAGTCGAACGCGCCGAGCTTCATCGCCTCCACCGCGGTCGGCACCGTGCCGAACGCGGTCATGACGATCACGGGAACGTCGCAGCCCGCGTTTCGGAGTTCGCGCAGCAACCCCAGGCCGTCGAGCTCAGGCATCTTGAGGTCGGACACGATCACGTCGAACGGCTGCGCCTTCACCGCCTCGAGCGCCTCGACGGAGCTGCCGAAAGCCGCCACCTGATGGTCCTCGCGCCGGAGCGTCTCGCTGAGCGAATCCCGCAGCAGCTCCTTGTCATCCACGACACAAATGCGTGCCATCAACGCGCCTCCCAGGATGCGTCCACGTTCGGCCGCCGGCGGGGCAGGGTAACGGAGAAAACCGCCCCCCGTGTGCCGTTCGACGCCCGAATGCTGCCACCGTGCGCCTCCACGATGCGGTGCACGATCGCCAGCCCCAGACCCGTGCCGCGATCCTTTGTGGTGAAGAACGGATTGAAGATCCGGCCCAGCAGGTCCGGCGGGATCCCCGGGCCGTCGTCGGCGATCGTCACCTGCACGGCATCCCCCTCGCCGGCGGCCGCCGTCACCGTCACATGCCCGCCGCGACCCGCGGCCTCCGCGGCGTTCTGGAGGAGGTTCAGCAGGGCCTGCTGGAGCTGGCCCGCGTCGGCATCGATCTCAAAGGCTGCGGACGCCGACTCCTCGGCGGAAACGTAGCGAACCTCCGCGCCGTTTTTCTGGAAGGCCGCCGCCGCCAGATCCAGGCTTTCCTTCAGCACTCGATCGAGGTTGACGCGAGCGAAACGCGGCTCCGCCTGCCCGGCAAACGCCAGAATGTCCGTCACGAGCCCCTCCAGCGTACGCACGCCGTTCGAGATCTTCTGCACGATCTCGTACTGCCTCGGCTGGGACGCCAGGTCCCGGGCCAGCAGGCCCGCAAAAAGCTGGATGCCGCCGAGCGGGTTGCGGATCTCGTGCGCCAGGCCGGCGGCCATCTCCCCGAGCGCCGCAAGCCGCTCCCGCCGCGCGAGCTCGCGGTTCTTGTCGGCGAGTTCCAGGCGAAGCCGCTCCATTTCGCGCTGAAGACGGTCGTGCGACTCCTTTAGTCGCTCCGTAACGTCGTTGTACGCCCCGATGATCGCGGCCAGCTCTCGCTCGCGATCCGTAAGGCCCGCATGTATTCGCGTGGTGGTGCTCATGCCTCTTGGTCCATGGAATCCGGAACATCCCGGACGTCGGCCGATGGTCCGTCGAACGACCGTGCGACCGCCGCGCCGTACGCCGCACACGCCCGCCTTGATTCGTCCAGCGTTTGCGCCTCCTGGCGAACGCCCGCCATTCGCGCGGCCAGCAGCTTCGCGTCCCGTTCGTCCCCGGCGAGGATCTCTGCGAGCATCGTCCGCACTTCATGAATGAGGCCGTCGGCCGTGCGGCGCTGCCCCTCGTCCATGGCCGCGTAGATCTCCGACCATCGCCCCGACAGCTCGCGCACCCGGCCGTTGAGGGTGGTCAGTCGATCCACGTGCCGGCGACGCTCGGCGAGCACGCCCAGCAGCCTCTCCGGCTCGCTCGACGTGACCAGAGCGCGCTGCCGATCCGCCAGCCCCTTCAGAGCCCGGTATCCGTCGCGCTGAGCGATCAGGAGCCCGATCGCGTCCCGAGACTCCGCCGCCATTGCCGCATCGTTGCGTCCACCGTCCACAGGCACCTCGATTCATTGCTCCCGAAACAGGGGGCTGGCGCCCAGCCATGCGAAGTACTCGCCCCACGTCCGCTTGTCCTCGCCGGGAATGCGCCACGCGGCCCGATCCTCCGGCAGGCCCCGCAGGATCCACTTCGCCCGCTCGAGCGTCGTTCGCGCGCGCGCCAGGTCGCCCATCCGCAGGTAACACTGAATGATCTGCACGTAGGCCGCCAGCGAGGCGGCATCGTTCCGAAACCGCCACGCGGCCGCATCGTACAATCGAATCGCCTCGGCATAATCCGCCGCAGAGCCCCCGGCGTGCTCCAGCTCGTCAAACAGACAGTCCGCTCGATACAGATAGCTCATCCGCGCGAGGATTTCGTCCGTATGGCCGGCCTCGACCGCCGGTCGAGTCGTCGCCTCCCCGACATCGCCCGCGGCGGCGATGACCTGGTCGTAGAACTCCCCGGCACGCCGAAGCCGCCGCCGGTACTCCTGCTCCAGGCGGTCCCGGCCCGACATCGTCGCGGCCTCGCCCATTGACGCCCCGATCGCGATCGCGCTGCGGCGGTAGGCCTCGGCCAGCTTGAACCGCGATCGCCCTGCACGGGGATCTTCGGGGTACCGCGTCAATGCCTCTTCCAGCCGCACGATTGCACGGTCGTATTGGTTCGTCATCACGTACAGGTCTGCGAGCGTGAACAACGCATCCCGGTATTCGGCCGCCGCCGGCGTCACGAGCGGCGGGCGGTCCGGCGCCTCCTCCAACAGCCCGAGCAGCACCTGCTCCGCCTTGGACGCCCCGTCCGGCCCCATCGCCATGTAGCATTCCGCCAGCGGCACAATGGAGGCGAGCCCCGACGGCGTTCGCGCGAACTCGCTCACATTTCGCTGATATCGCTCGATCGCCTCCGGCCAGAGGTGCAGGGCTTGGTACGACTGCCCGAGGCGCAAGAGCACCGCCGGTATGCGGACACTGTGGGGACGCTCCTCCACGAACGTATTCAGGACGTCAATAGCCCGATACCGGTCGCCCGCCTCGTCGAAGCGATCGGCGGCCTTCCACACGGCCGCAGCCGACCGCGTCTCGTCGGCCGTTGTCAGCGCTGACACCTGAAGGTAATCGTTGCCGGCCTCGACAAGCCGACTGCTCGCCCTCTTTCGAAGCGTCTCCGCGTTCTGTTCGGGCAATGGCGCATCCATGCGTGTGGCGGGCGGGCGGGCTTCGGCCGCCGCGCGCAGGTCTCGGTGCGCCAGCTCAGTGAGGAGATCGGCGCGACGTTCGGCGAAGATCGCCCGGCGTTCGAGGTCGTCCGAGGGCACCAGATCCGCCGCCACCTCCAGGTACGCCAGCGCCTCGTCCGGCTTGCCGGCGTTCCGCATGGCCTGGTACCAACCGGCCGCCGACGCCGCGACGGCCGCGGCATTGATTGTCCGCCCCTGGCTGACGCGCTCCAACATGCCCACCGCCTCGCGATAGGCGGCCACGGCGTCTCCGTGATGGTCAAGCTGTGCGAGGCATTCCGCCCGCCCCAACTTGGCCGCGGCGACATAGACGCCTTCGAAATGCGTTTCGCAGACCGTCTCGAACATGCCCAGGGCGCTCTCGGGGGCGTTCTGATCCTGGAGAAGACGGCCCAAGAGCCAGCCGGTGGCCGCGTCGGTATCGTCGCGGACCGTCATGCGATCACGCACCAGCCGCACGATCCGCTCCGCCTCCTCCGAACGCCCCTGGTAGTACGCCGTCAGCGCGAAAAGGAAGTCAAATCGATTCCGGTCGGCTTCGCCCGCCCGTGCGTCCATCGCGGGACGCACGGACTCGAGGTACGTCTCGGCCTCGGCGAAACGCCCCTCGTCGAGGAGCATGTTGACCCGCCGCTCCGTCGCCCACATCAGATTGGCCGACGACGGCCCCTCAGACCTCGCAAAGGCCACGAACGCGTCCAGCTCCTTTGCAAGCGACTCGACCGTCAGCCCGCCGGCACGGATTTTGAGCTCCACAATCCGGCGACGCAGGGCCATGGCGTCGGCGAACCCCTTCGCGATCGCCTCCTCGAACGCCTTCACGGCCTGCAGCGGACGGTTCAGCCACTCCCACGCCTCGCCTGTGCGATAGAGCTCTTCCGGACCCAGGTCCGCCGGGTCATCCACCGAGTGGCGGTAGTATCGAATCACCCTCTCGGCGTTGACGGCGTTCTTGACTGGCGACCGGGACTCCGCCTCGTAGGCAACCTCGGCGAGGAATCTATGGAGGGTCCGTTTTTCCTCGCCCGTCCGCTTCTTGTCCGCCAGCAGTTGCTCGGCCGCCCGACTCGCCTCCGGCAACAAGCCGGCCTTCCTCAGGACGCCGATGCGGTCCAACGCCTCTTCGAACGTAAGCTTCGGCGGCTGCGGGCGCAGACCCCAGACCCCCCATCCGAAGAGTATCGCGGATACCAGTAGCAATGGAATCTGCCACCGGTTCGCCAGATGCCGGCGAACGTCGCTGCCGCGATGGTTGGCTGCCGCCCCGCTCATCCTGAGCCTCTGCCCACGCCGACCGTCCTGATCGGGCTCGGGTTCTACAAGCCCCTTCGTCGGCAAAAACTGCCGCCGCGGTTGAGTCGCACAATCAAGCAGCGCGTCCGAGAACCCGAGTTCACGTTCTCACGAAGTGCCAACCACTCCGACCGGCCAGCGGCCCTAACATATGTTGCGGGCAATGGTTGTGACTGAAACAGTCGAGCAGACACGTGGCCTCACCACCCGTCAGGCATCCACACTCACGCCCGATAACTCTCGGCAGATTGTGCCGATTCTTTGCCCTTTCGGCACCGCCGACTTGCCCAAGACACGACCGCGTCGCCCTCGTGATGACGAGGCAGAAGGGCCCGGTGATTCTGCGTTGCCGATGTGGCCGGGCGGTGGTAGGATTCCCGCCGTTTTCCGGCCGGCGTCCGGCGGCACGATCGCCGATCGTTGATGGCCGACGCGGCCGACATGGATGTTCTGATCTCACGGATTCGTGCGAACCCAATCGCGAAAGGAGCCGGCGTATGGCGCGTCCTGTCACACTGTTCACCGGCCAATGGGCCGACCTCAAGCTCGCCGATCTCGCCAAGAAGGCGAAGAAGTTCGGCTACGACGGTCTCGAGTTGGCCTGCTGGGGCGATCACTTCGACGTCCAGGCAGCCCTCAAGGACGCCTCATACTGCAAGAAGAAGTGGGAGGTCCTGACCAAGGCCGGCCTCAAATGCTACGCGATCAGCGCCCACCTCGTCGGTCAGGCGATCTGCGACAACGTCGACCCGCGGCACCAGTCGATCCTTCCGCCGGCCGTCTGGGGCGACGGCAAGCCCGAGGGCGTCCGCCAGCGGGCCGCCCAGGAGATGATGGACACGGCCCGGGCCGCGCGAAGGTTCTTCGACGCCGCGCCCGCCGCCGTGAAGAAGGAACTCAGGCGAGTCGTGGTCAACGGCTTCACGGGGAGCAGCATCTGGCCGTTGCTCTACTCCTTTCCGCCGAACCTCCCGAACCAGATCGACGACGGCTACAAGGACTTCGCCAGGCGGTTCAAGCCCATCCTGGACGTGTTTGAACAGGAGGACGTGTACTTCGGCCTTGAGGTCCATCCGACGGAGATCGCGTTTGACATCTCGTCGGCGGCACGCGCGATCGAGGCGATCGGCGGCCACAAGCGATTCGGTTTCAACTACGATCCGAGCCACCTGGGCTATCAGGGCGTCGACTACGTCGCCTTCATTCGCGAGTTCGGCGACCGGATCTACCACACGCACATGAAGGATGTCTACTGGTCGAGCCGGCCGACCCGCGCCGGCGTTTTCGGCGGCCACCTGAACTTCGGCCACACCGACCGGTACTGGGACTTCCGCTCGCTCGGCCGCGGCTGCGTGAACTTCGAGGCGATCATTCGCACCCTCAACGAGATCCGCTACGACGGCCCGCTGTCGGTGGAGTGGGAGGACAGCGGCATGGATCGCGAGCATGGCGCTGCCGAGGCGTGCGGGTTTGTGCGGAGGCTGGACTTCCCCGCGTCGGCCCGCGCGTTCGACGCGGCCTTTTCAGAAGACTGACCGACCGCCCATTTGGCAAGGAACGCGACGCCCCGGCGCGACAGATTCGCTCCGGGGCGTCGTGCCTGTCAAGACGCCTGCCGGTGGACCGACCGCCGTTTGCCTGCCGACTCAGCCGCCGGCGAGCGCGGCGTCGAGGGCTGCGCGAAACGATTCCAGCGTGCCGCCGCCGGCGCGGAGCTGTCCATTGATCAGGAATGACGGCGTGCCGCCAATGCCGGCCTGAATCCCGGAATCGATGCACGCGAGCCGACTTGGTGCCGCCGTCCAGGCATGCGTTGAAGGCGTTGGCATCCAGACCCAATTGCACCGCGTAGTTCTTCAAGTCGTCATCGGTCAGCGCGCTGTTATTGGTGAAGGCGACCTCATGGTACTCCCAGAACCTGCCCTGGTCGGCGGCGCACTCCGTCGCCTCGGCCGCGCGCTTCGCATATGGATGGAGGTACGTTAACGGAAAGTGCCTGTAGACCCAACGAACTCGCCCGGTGTCGATGTACTCCGCCTTGATGGTGGGGAACACCTCCAGCTCGAATGCCCGGCAGAACGGACACTGGAAATCGCTGTACTCGATCACCGTGACCGACGGATCGCCGACGGCGAGCACATGATCATTGTCCCGAAGTTTGGCGGCCTCCGCGGGATTGCCCGGCGGGGTGCATGAAAGCCCGCCCACGCAAAGAGCGGTCGCCGCGACCCCGATGCACGCCCACGCCCGCCATGTCCGCGAAGACCCACGTTCAGAACAAGTCACCATGCTCGCAATCTCCAAGTAGCCAAGGTTTGCCCCCATCGACCGCTTTCCCCGACTGTTAGGCCGGACCAAGGGCGAAGTCAAACCGCTACGTGCCCATTCCGACCGGGTGGCAGATGAGGCAGTTCGGAGGGTTCTTCTGGTAGACCGGGTGCCACGAAGGCAGCGGCCACAGCGGATCGTCCCCGGTGTGACACATCAGGCATGTGCTGGTCCTGGCCGTGTGCGCCTCGCTGCGAACGGCACTGAACACGAGCTCGTCCTGCACGATCCGCATGCGGCCGGTGGCGGTCCCACTCGCCTGATTCACGGTGCCCTCGATGGCGATGCCGCTCCGCTCGCCGCTGAAGACGACGGTGCTTGAAGGCGTCAGGACCTCGGTTCCGTCGGCGGTACGAAACTGCACATCCACTTGCGTGTGTTCGTGGCCGTCGTCGGACAGAACGACCGCACGCCAACTGCCGCAGCCGCACGATGCCAGAGCAAAGTCGCCGACCTCCTGGCTGGGCGAGATCGCCTTGCTGACGCGCCCAAAAAAGGGACGGGCGTCGCTGAGTCCGCCGAGCATCTGCGGCGAAGTCTGCGCCGGTACGGTTGGATCGGGCGCCCCGCCGCACCCGACCGCGAAAAGGACCAACAACAAAGCCGCGTATCGCATGGAAAGCCGTCTCCCCAGGCACCCCGGTCCGTCGTGCGAAATCCCGCCCCCGGCGCGGAATCCGTGCGACCGTCACGGATACGAATGGTATCGGGAAGGCGGGCAAATGGTCTATAGGGTTTCACGCCTGCGCGTAAAAAAACCACGCTTCACGCGGAAACCAGGCGATCCTGGTGGGACATGCGCGACAAGCGCCATCGGCTGGGGGATTGACAAAAGAGTGGAGCGAGCCTGTAAGCCGAATTCTGTTCGATTCCGGCAGGCGGCATCGCCCTTTTGAGCGGCGCCACCGAAGCCATGAATCGCGGCGATCATTCATCTGGGCCGCTCGTTGCCGGGCGGCTCAAGCACCCTACCCGCAGCTCTCGCAGCCCGCCGAGGGCAGACTGCACGATGCGGGCCGCATCGCCGACCCGCCCGGTCGGGCGGATCGATGGCTGCCTATCTGGGCTTGCTGGCGGTGGGGTTTACCCTGCCGTCGCCGTCACCGGCGGCGCGGTGCGCTCTTACCGCACCGTTTCACCCTTGCCGGGACGCGGCTGTGTGGGACCGCGCCCTTAGGCGGTCTGTTCTCTGTGGCACTTTCCCTCGGATTGCTCCGGGTCGCCGTTAGCGACCACCGTGCCCTGCCCAGTTCGGACTTTCCTCCCGCCGGAGAGACCCCGGCGAGCGATCGCCCGGCCCGCTCCACAAGTCCATTATATGACATTGGAGGCAAAGCGGAAAAACGGGAAAGCGAAAAAGCGAGAAAGCGGAAGACCCGGAAGGCACGAAGCCAATGGGCCGGCGGGGCTTCGTAGGATCCCCCCGCCCGCAGAGCCGGGCCGTGTCGGCCCGGTGAGATTTGCTGACGCGCCCGGCTCCCCACAAGCCGGCTCCGTGGGGCGCCATGCCGCACGCGTCGCCGCTATAATGCCGCCATGCGCGTAATCGCGGGACGATGGAGAGGCCGTCGCCTGGCGGCGCCGCCGGGGGACGACACGCGGCCGATCCTCGACCGGGCGAAGGTCGTCCTGTTTGACTGGCTTGGGGCGCGGTTGGCCGAGCCGGGCTCAATGCCGCCGATCAACGTGCTCGACCTTTTCGCCGGATCGGGCAGCCTGGGGATCGAGTGCCTGTCGCGCGGGGCGAGCTGGGTTTGTTTCGTTGAACGGGGAGCGGCGGCGCTCCGCGCCCTGCGGGCGAATATCGCCGAGCTCCAGGCCGAAAACGAAGCGACGATCCTCCGAGCGGATGCCCTCTCGGCCGAACTGCCCGCGCCGCCGCAGGGTGGCTACTCGCTCATCTTCGTTGATCCGCCGTATCGGATGACGCAAAGGCTGGGACCGGGCGATGCCCTCGTACAACGGATCGTCGAGCTCGGGGGCCATCCGGCGGTCGCGGCCGACGCGATCGCGGTGGTGCGATGCAGCGAGCGATCCGAGCCCCTGCCGTCCCTTTGGGGGTGGGATGTGATGGAGGCGCGATCGGTCGGCACGATGGTGCTGACGTTTCTGAAGCGGGCGACGCCCGGCGTCTGATCTCGCGAACCGGAGGACGGTCATGTCTCGACGATTGTCACTGCCGGCCCTCTTGATCGGTTGCCTCGGCGCGGCGGCCGTCGCCGCCTTTCCCGGCACCCACTGGGCACAACGCGACCCCGCCGCCGCGGGACTAGACGGCGCCCAGCTGGATGAGCTCGCCGGCCTGCTCGGCGGCCGCGGGTGCGTCGTCAAGGACGGCTACGTCGTCAAGGCTTGGGGCGATCAGGCCCAGCGTGGCGACTGGGCCTCATCGGCCAAGCCCGTGCTGAGCACGATGCTCTTCTTCGCGATCGAGGAGGGCCTGGTCAAGGGCGTCGATCAACCGGTCGCCGACTTCGGCTGGCCGCTCAAGGAGAAGGACCGGACGATGACGTTTCGGCACCTCGGGGCGATGACCAGCGGCTATGCCCGGCCCGAGCCGCCGGGCGCGGCGTGGTCCTACAACGACTACGCCATCCAGCTCTACCAGTTGACGCTCTTCGACAAGGTGTACAAGGCCGACCCCAAGGCGGTCTGCGAGGATCCGCGGCGGCTCGGCGGTCTGGGCCTCGAAGACGGCCTCAAGTTCTCGTCGAAGCGGCGCCTTTCGGCCTCCGTCCGCGATTTCGCCCGCATCGGCTGGTTCTGGCTCAACCGCGGGCGATGGGGCGATCAGCAACTCCTGCCGCAGCGGTACTTCGACGAGTACATGAAGCCACAGGTGCCCGCGGACCTGCCCAATACGCAAAAGGCCGCAACGGACGACTACCTCGGCATCGGCACATACGGCGGCGACTCCGACCACTTCGCGATCTGCGGGCCCGGCATCTACGGCTTCAACTGGTGGTTCAACGGCACCGGCCGTCGCCATCCGAACGCCCTGACCTGGCCCACGGCACCGGCGGACACCGTCATGACCATCGGTGTGCGCGGCAACTGCTCCGCCATGATGCCGGGCCTGGGGCTGCTGCCGGTGTCGGCAAACGGAAACTGGGGCGAACTCAGCCCCGGCGACGCCTCGGCCCGGATGAATCGCGTGCTGGGGTTCCTGGCCGCATCAGCCGGCTATCGCGCCCCCGGCCCCACGAGCAGCCCCGCAGGCGGCGGACGCGTGCGGGTGTCGGGGACGCTCAAGAAATGGCACGCCGTCACGCTTTCGTTTGACGGCCCCGAGACGGCCGAGCAGGCCGACCCGAATCCGTTCACCGACTATCGGCTTGATGTGACCTTCTCGTGCGGCGAGTCGCGGCTCATCGTGCCCGGCTATTACGCGGCCGACGGCAACGCGGCCGAGTCCGGCGCGGACAAGGGCGGCGTCTGGCGCGTGCACCTGATGCCGGACCGCGCGGGGGTTTGGACGTATCGTGCATCATTCCGCACCGGCCCGGGCGTCGCGACGGCCCCGGCAGCGGACGCGGGCCGGCCGTCGGCGTTTGACGGGGCGACCGGCTCGTTCGCCGTCGCCGACGCCGACAAGGCCGCGCCCGGCTTCCTCGCAAAGGGACTGCTCCGCCACACCGGCAAGCGGTACCTGCAGTTCGCCGAGACGGGCGAGTATTACCTCAAGGGCGGCGCGGACAGCCCGGAGAACCTGCTCGCATTCGCCGACTTCGACCAGACCCCGCCGACACACAAGTACGAGCCGCACGCCCGCGACTTCCGCCCCGGCGACCCGACGTGGCGGGGCGGGAGGGGCCGCAATCTGATCGGGGCCCTGAACTACCTCGCCGGCAAAGGGATGAACAGCGTCTACTTCCTGACGATGAACGTCAAGGGCGACGGCAAGGACGTCTGGCCGTGGACGGGCCCGGACGAGCGGTCCCGCTTTGACTGCAGCAAACTCGACCAGTGGGAGATCGTCTTTGGACACATGGACCGCCTCGGCCTGTTGCTCCATGTCGTGCACCAGGAGCAGGAGAACGACCAGCTCCTCGACGGCGGGGAGCTCGGTTCGCAGCGGCGGCTCTACTACCGCGAGCTGATCGCCCGCTTCGGCCACCACCCCGCCCTCGTGTGGAACCTCGGCGAGGAGAACACGAATACCGACGCCCAGCGTCGGGACTTCGCCCGGTTCCTCCGCACCGTCGATCCCTACCGGCACCCGATCGTCGTCCACACGTTCCCGAGCCGGATCGAGAAGATCTACCAGCCGCTCCTGGGCAACCCAGACTTTGACGGCCCGTCGATCCAGCTCGACCACATGGAGAAGACGCACCCCGAGACGCTCACGTGGGTGCGGCGATCGCGCGAGGCCGGCCGGCCGTGGTTCGTCTGCATCGACGAGTTCGGCCCACCCGACGTCGGCGTCAAGCCCGACGCCGACGACCCCGGCCACGACGACGTCCGCAAACACGCGCTGTGGGGCAACCTGATGGCCGGCGGATCCGGCGCCGAGTGGCTCTTCGGCTACAAGTACGCGCACAACGACACCAACTGCGAAGACTGGCGCTCGCGCGACCGCATGTGGGATCAGACGCGGCACGCGATCGAGTTCTTCCGGCGGCACCTGCCGTTCGCCGAGATGGAGCCGGACGACGCCCTGGTGGCCGGCGGCGAGGGGTGGTGCCTGGCGAAGCGCGGCGAGGTCTACGCCGTCTACGCCGTCGCGCCGGGGAAGCTGACGATTGATCTGCCCGAAGGGGCCTTCAAGGTCTCGTGGTACGACCCGCGCAACGGCGGCCCGCTGACGCCCGGCGCGACGATACAAGGCCCCGGCCGACGGGCTGTCGGCTCCCCGCCGCGCGACGCGGAGAAGGACTGGGTGGCCGTGATCCGCCGAAAGCCAACGGCGTAGCGAAGGTAAGGCGACACGGATGCCGCCGGCGGCCCGTCCGTCGGCACACAAGCAGGCAAGCTGCCCGTGGCGCCCGGAACGAACCGGGCGGCGGACCCAAATGACTCGATCGCGCGTCGGCTGCCGCCTGAGCGGAGTCCATCGGGGCGTCGTAGCCACACCCCTCCGGAGACTTGTGTATGAAAGGTATCGGAGGCCTTGCGTTGGCATTTGCGGCGTGCGCCATCGCCGACCCGCGTACGAGTCGCGGCGAGGAGCCGGCGGTCCTGTTCGACGACGACTTCCGCGGGCTGCCGGCGGGCCTCTATTTCACCGGGGCCGGGGCCTTGATGGAGTATCACTACGTGCCGGAGTGCGCCCCGCGCGGGAAGTGGGCCGTATCAACGTTTCTGTCCGACGAGGCCTCGCAGCGGGCCTGGCGCATCTGCCGCGAGGGCGGCCGGTCGATCATGGCCCAGACATACGCCAACAAGACACGCCACACGCACCCGATGATCGTCGCGGGCGATCCGCTCTGGACGGACTACACGATCCGCGTGGAACTGGCCCCCGGGGCCGGCGCGGGCGCCGCCGGCGTGCTGTTCCGTTATCGCAACGACCGATGCTACTACTTCCTCGGCGTCGACGGAGAGCGGGCCGTGCTCAAGTCGGTCCGCCACGGCAGCGCCTTCCACAAGGTCACTGAGAACATCCTCGCTGAGCGCCCGTTCGCCCGTACGCCCGGTCAATATCTCACCGCGACCGCCTCCGTCCGGGGCGACCGCATCCGCGCCGAGATCGCGCCATGCCCAACGCCGGTCGTCGGTCAGGAGCCGCAGCGCGATCAACGGAAGACCACGTCCTTGGCGCCCGGCGTGCTTCTGGAAGCGGTCGACGCAACGTTTCCCGAGGGCGGCATCGGCCTGATGGCCGACTTTCCGACGCGGTTCGCAAGCGTCGTCGTCACGACGGCGCCGGACGTGAAGCGACGCATCGAGGATCGCATCGAGCAGCGCGAGGCCGAGAGTTGCCGGCTCCAGGCCGCCAATCCCAAACCCGTGGTCTGGAAGAAGATCCGCACGGACGACTTCGGGGCCGGGCGGAACCTCCGCTTCGGCGACCTCGACGGCGACGGGCGGATCGACGTCCTGATCGGTCAGGTCGTCCACCACGGCCCGAAGGACCGCAACAGCGAGCTGAGCTGCCTGACGGCCATCACGTTCGACGGCCGGCGGCTCTGGCAGATCGGCGAGCCCGACCCCTGGAAGGCGCTGCTCACCAACGACGTGGCGTTTCAGATCCACGACCTCGACGGCAACGGCCGAAACGAGGTCGTCTACTGCCGCGGCATGGAGATCATCGTCGCCGACGGCGCGACGGGAAAGACCCGGCGCAAGGCCCCG
>CAZTVU010000054.1:21479-24328 GCA_964617025.1 uncultured Planctomycetales bacterium
GATGCCGAAAAACACAAAGCCGCCGCACGACAAGTCCCCGCGGATCCTCGGCGACAGCCTCTACTTCTGCGACCTTCGCGGCACCGGCCGGCGCACCGACATGATCCTCAAGGACCGCTACCAGAGCATCTGGGCGCTCAATGATCGACTGGAGATCCTCTGGCACGCGCAGTGCAACACGGGGCATTACCCGTACGCCGCCGACATCGACGGCGACGGCCGGGACGAGGTCGCGATCGGCTACTCGCTGTTCGACCACGACGGCCGGCGGCTCTGGACGCTCGACGAGAAGGTCCGCGACCACGCCGACGGCGTCGCGCTCGTGCGGCTCTCGGCCGACCCCGCCGCGCCGCCCGTCTTCGTCTGTGCGGCCAGCGACGAAGGGTTCTTCCTCGCGGACCTCCAGGGCAACATCGTGAAACACCTGCAGCTCGGCCACGTGCAGAACCCCGCCGTCGCCGACTTCCGGCCGGATCTGCCGGGGCTCGAGACCGTATCCGTCAACTTCTGGGGTAGCCAGGGCACGATCCACTTCTACGATGCCGCCGGCGACGTCATCCACGACTTCGAGCCGTTCCAGCACGGCAGCCTGTGTCTGCCGGTCAACTGGACGGGGCGGCCCGGAGAGTATGTCATGCTCTCAGCCAACGCGGACGACGGCGGGCTGTTCGACGGCCGGGGCCGGCGGGTCGTCACGCTCCCCGCCGACGGCCACCCAAACATGTGCTACGCCGTCCTCGACGTCACGGGCGACTGCCGCGACGAGCTCATCGTATGGGACCCGCACGAGATGTGGGTCTACACGCAGGACGACAGCCCGCGCCGCGGCCGGCTCTACAAGCCACATCGCAACGGCCTCTACAACGAATCGAACTACCAGGCGGTCGTCTCGCTGCCCGGCTGGTCGGAGTGAACACGCGGACCGCGCCCCCAACACCCCGTGGAAGCCGATCGGCCACACCGCGACCATCGCCACCGACACTCGCATTGCAGGCACGGGCCGGCGCGCAGGCAAGTCGGTGTACACATTCTCCGGCCGTGTGGAGACGACCTTGCGCGGAAAGGCCGTCGTCCCGCTTCCCCCGGGCCGCGCGGCCCCGTGCGGCCCCGCTCGACATTTCCGCACCCGGCGGCGATGCTGTCGCCATGACGCGCGACGAAGTGTGCTCGAAGTTTCTCGAGTCGGTGCCGTTCACCTTGTATCCGTTCCAGGAGGAGGCCCTGCTGGCGTGGTTCGACACCCCCGGCGGCGTCATGGTCTGCGCCCCGACGGGCATGGGCAAGACTCTCATCGCCGAGGCCGCCGTCTTCGAGGCCCTCCACACGCGCCGCCGACTGTACTACACCACGCCCCTGATCGCCCTCACCGATCAGAAGTTTCGCGAGATGCAGGACCTTGCCGAGAAATGGGGCTTCGCCCGCACCGATATCGGCCTGATCACCGGCAATCGGCGCGAGAACCCCGACGCCGTCGTCCGCGTCGTTGTCGCCGAAATCCTCCTGAATCACCTGCTGTCGCCGGACCCGGCCCTGTCGGACATGACCGGCGTCGACGCCGTCGTCATGGACGAGTTCCACAACTTCAACGACTTCGAGCGCGGCATCGTGTGGGAGCTCTCGCTCATCCTTCTGCCGCTTCGCGTCCGCGTGATGCTGCTTTCGGCGACCGTCGGCAACCCCCGCGAGTTCGCGAGCTGGCTGAAGACCGAGCATGGCCGAGAGATCCGCGTCGTGCTCTCGAATGAGCGGCGCGTGCCGCTGGAGTTCATCTGGGTCGGCGACAAACTGCTCACGGAGCACCTGCCCGGGATGATCGCCGCGAACGACGCGGACAACCGCGTGCCGGCCCTGGTGTTCTGCTTCAATCGCGACGAATGCTGGGAGTTCGCGGAGCGAATGAAGGGGCTGCCGCTGATCTCGGCGGAGGCCCGGGCGGAAATCGAGGCCGAGCTGGCAGCCGTCAAGGACGATCTCGCCGACGGCGTGGGCCCGAAGCTCCGCCAGATGCTCATCCGCGGCGTCGGCGTCCACCACGCCGGCGTCCTGCCCAAACACAAGGAGATCGTCGAGCGCCTCTTCATTCGGAAGCTCATCCCGTTCGTCATCTGCACGGAGACGCTGGCCGCGGGCATCAACCTGCCTGCGCGGTCCGTGGTGCTCCACACGCTGCTCAAGGGCAAGCGCGGCGAAAAGAAGCTCATCGCCCCGTCGGCGGCGCACCAGATGTTCGGCCGCGCCGGCCGGCCGCAGTTCGACACGAAGGGCTACGTGTATGCCCTGGCCCACGAGGACGACGCCCAGATCGCCAAGTGGCGAAAGAAGTTCGACCAGATCGACCCGAAGTCGAAGGACCCGGGCATCCTGCGAATGCGGAAGGAGCTGGAGCGAAAGAAGCCGACGCGCCGCAGCACCGAGCAGTATTGGTCCGAAGGCCAGTTCCGCACGCTCATCCAGGCCGGGCCCGCGAATCTCTTCAGCCGCTCGATGATCCCGTACAACGTGCTGATCTACCTCCTGACCAAGACGGGCACGCTGCACGACACGCGGCGGTTTCTCTCGAAGCGATTCAACACCGCCGAGCGGCTCGCGAAGTTCAACGAGCAGCTCGATTTCATGCTCACGAACCTCGCCGGCCTGGGCTACCTGACCAAGGCCGAGGACGCCGACCATGTCACGCTCAACGAGAGCATCCACCGTCTGCTGAAGTTCCGCAGCATCGATCCGCTCTTCGGCGACTATCTCCGCGAGCAGCTCGTGCGAAGCAACGAGGACGAGAAGATCCTGGCCCTGGACGCCGCGCTGGAGATCCCGCCGACGATCGAGCGGCTCGTCCGCATCCCCGACCTGCC
>CAZTVU010000055.1:0-23735 GCA_964617025.1 uncultured Planctomycetales bacterium
GGATCTCGACGACCTCGAGCTTGTAGATCTTCATGAACTCGTCGCTCTCGGTCATCGCGGTACCCGTCATACCGGCGAGCGACTTGTACAGCTTGAAGTAGTTCTGGAGCGTGATCGTGGCCAGCGTCTGCGTCTCCCGCTTGATGTCGGCCTCGTTGCGGTGCTTGGCCTCGACGGCCTGGTGGAGGCCGTCGGACCACTGCCGCCCGTGCATGAGGCGGCCGGTGAACTCGTCGACGATGATCACCTCGCGGTTCTGGATGACGTAGTCCTTGTCCTTCTCATACACGACGCGGGCCCGGAGCGCATTCTCGATCAGGTGCGGCCAGTTCATGTTCTCTTCGACGTAGAAGCTGCCCAGGCCCGAACGCTTCGCGGCCAGCTCGGCCCCCTCGTGCGTCAGGTGCACCTGCTTGCGGTCGCGCTGCACGACGAAGTACTGCCGGTGCTGAACCGCCTCGGCCTCCTCCTCGGTCAGCATGTAGAGGTCGATCTTGCACCGTTTGAACGCATCCTCGAACTTCGGATGCTTCTTCAACGCCTCGGGAATCCCCTTTCGCTCCCACTCGGCCACCCGCGCCCGCGTCAAGTTGTTCTCCTGTTTCTGGGCCTCGACCAGGTAGACGGCGTAGTCGTCCGCGGCCTTGTAATCGCTCGGATCGCCGCGCGACGGGCCCGAGATGATCAGCGGCGTCCGGGCCTCGTCGATCAGGATTGAATCGACCTCGTCCACGATCGCGTAGTCCAGCCGGCCCTGAACCTGGTCCTTCGCGCTCATCTTCATGTTGTCGCGCAGGTAGTCGAAGCCGAACTCGTTGTTGGTGCCGTACGTAATGTCGCAGGCATACGCGAGCTTGCGAACGCCCTCGTAGCCGCCCGGATCGACGTCCGACTGGATATAGCCGACCGTCGCCCCCAGCAGATCGAAGATCGGTCGGGCGAACTCCGCGTCGCGTTTCACGAGGTAGTCGTTGACCGTCACGATGTGGACCTTCTGCCCTTCCAGGTGCTTCATGAAGGCCGCCAGGTGGCAGACGATTGTCTTGCCTTCGCCCGTCTTCATCTCGGCGACGCACCCGCTGTAGAGCACCTGGCCGCCGATGAGCTGGCAGTGGAAATGACGGTGCTCCTGGGCCCGCCGGGAGGCCTCGCGAACCAGCGCGAAGGCCATGGGAAGATGCCGTTCGGCGGGTTCGGCCGGCGACAGGCGCAGCCTGTACTCCTCGGCACGATCACGCAGCTCCGGCGGCAGGATCGCCTCCAGCGGTTCGCCGGCCTCCAGCCGCCGCATCCATCGCTCCGCGTCGCTCTCGAAGTGCGCTGCAGGCACGATCGCCTCGAGCGATTCGCCGCTCTCGATGCATTTCTCGATCTCCGCCGCCTTCGGCCGAAGTGCCTCCGGCAGATGGGGAGCGAGCGACTCCCCCGCGCGAACGAGGGCGGCCCACTTTTCCGCGTCCGAGAGCACGTACTTCTCGGGAACGATTCGATCGAGCGTCACGGGCGCGGCGAGGCGGTACCGCAATTCGCGGGCCTTCTCCGCGAGCGCGCGGCTCAGCTCCTTCCGCACGTCCTGGATCTTGGCGGCCAGCCCCTTCTCGGCGTGACCGCGGCGTTCCAGTTCCTCCAGCCGTGACGCCGACCACGCGAGGCGGTCCATCGGTACGCCGTCGATGGAGGCCGGCAAGGCACCCTCGCTGACCATCTGCGCAATTCGAGCGGCGAACTCCGCGTCGTAATTGCCCCGCAGCTCCGGCTCCAGCCTCTCCACCTCGTCCGCCACCTGGCCGTACCTGCGAAGAAGCCGCTCATTCCGCGATCCGAAGACCTTTTTCAGGACCTTTCCGATTGTGTCCATGGCGGACATCGGGATACCTCACAATCGATACAGGAAGACACCGGAATCAGAAACCGACATCAAGACCACGGGCGTCTGCAACCGTTGGGGGAAACAACGGAAGGATGCGGCGGCGTCAGTGGGCGCAGCACCCACCGATATGCACGAAACGAACGCGTCGGGTCCACTCCACCACCGCGACGCCGACGGCAAGACTCAGCACGCCGACCCAAAAAGCGGCATGGATGGCGTCGGGGGTCGCTCGCGCGAGGTCGATCGCCGGACCGGGCACGGCCGCCGTCCACGCAATGCCGCCCGCACAAGCGGCGACAACAGGGGCATGTCCGCGAGCCGAACCGGAATAGCGGTGTACGGACAGGACGATAGCCGCTGCAAGACCGAGCACGGCAACGCCGGCCACGACCGCCGTGCCCTCGGCCAGACGTCCCCGGCGCGGGGCGGTCTCCCCGGCGCGAATCGGTAACGATTCCGGCTGCATTTCCTGCCGCGTCATCAACATGGACGGCAGTATAACCGGAGGGGCCCGCCGATTACCACCCGCACCCGAAGGCACGACCAGCCGGAGCGGTCCGGCGTCCCTTCAACCGAAGTTATCGGGCCGCCGAAACCACCCCTCATCGGGGCATTTCCAGTTCCAGTTGGACCGGGCGGTGGCGCGGAGAGTCGGCTCGATTCGCCCAAAAAGGCCGCACATGGCTGTTGACTTCTTAGGCCCCATGGGGCAAGAATGAAATGGAAGGAGAGAGAGTAGCCATGCATCTGGCAAGAACCCTTTCGACGTTCATTGGTTCGATCGTCTTGATCGCTTGCGTGGGGGCGGCCGTCATCGGCTGCGGGGTTTCCACGGAGATCCCCTCGACCATGACAGCGGCATCGGCACGGCCCGACGTTAACGGCGACGGCCTGACCACCCCGGAAGACCTGGATGCCGCAAGTGACGCATTCGGCACGCGCGACGGCGACCCCGGCTTTCTGCCCGAAGCCGACGTCAACGGGGACGGCGTCATCGGGCTCAGCGATCTACAGGCGCTCGTGCAATCCTTGGACGGGTAAGCGGGAGCGAGTTCGCAGTAGGCGCGGATACTGAGGGAGATCGGATCCGCCGCGTACTGCTTTGTGGTAGAGACTTTGAGGGAGAGAGAGTCATGTTTAGAGGGTTACCGCGGCGCGCGCATCCGGTGTTGACGCTCGCCGTTGCCATTGGACTGTTCGCAGGCGCCGGTCGCGCCCAAGCGGGTTATTGCCTGATCCCGCCGCCGTGCCCGGTCGTATGCGCCGCCGGCTGGGTGATCGGCGGTGCCGTCGTGATCTCCACGCTGACGCCGAAAGGCGACTCATCGTCGGTTCTGCCGGATCCGCCGCCGCCGAAGCCGACGCCGCCCATCTGCCCCATTGAGGGCGTAACGGTGTCGATCGCGCTCAAGCCCTCGGCGTCCGACGTGCCGACCGGCGAGACGTTCACCGTCGCCATTCAAGCGGACATCACGCACGAGATTGTTGCCTACGGCTTCCACCTGGACTTTGACGACACGCTCTTGGCGCTTGAGAGCCTCGACGTCAATCCGTCGTATCGCTCCCTCCGCTCAAGCCACGCGGCAGGCGTGGCGGCGCTCGCCTATCCGAACACCGCCGTCGGCGACGACGTCCTGCTGGCCACGGCCCGGTTCACCGCCCGCCGGCCGGGCGACGCAACGATCGCCCTGTCCGTCACGCCGGGGGACGACACCGAGGGATTTGCGCAGCGTGAGTGCGGCTTCGCGTCGCTGAACACGGCGCCGATCACGATAAAGATCACGCACGAGATCCCCGAACCGGCGACCATGGGGATGCTCCTTGGAGGCCTCTGCCTGATCCGATGCCGGCTCCGGCGCTGGTAGCGGCGTCGTTTCCCGCGAGGTGTTGCTTCACGGGCCGGTCCGTCGAGCGGGTCGCCGTGACCAACGCGCTTACTCCCGCGGTGTAGAAGCCGCTCCGCCGGCGATATCTCGTCGAGTCCGTCGATCGATTTTCCCCGGCGGGCAAACCAGCCCAAAGCCGCCGGAGCCGGTTCCGGACCGCCCGTCTTTTTGACCCGCCCTTGCCGAGGTCCTAGAATCCGCCGTTTGTGGGAGGCGTCGGATCATGATGGCACGCAGAAAGACCCGGCAGGTCCGCGTAGGCACGGTGCTGATCGGAGGCGATGCGCCGGTGTGCCTGCAGTCGATGACGAGTACCGCAACGCGCCGAATCGACGAAACCGTGGCGCAGATCAACCGGCTGGCGGCGGCCGGGTGCGAGCTGGTCCGGGTCGCCGTCCCGGACCGGGCGGACACGGCCGCGCTTCCCGAGATCCTTCGGCAGGTGCGCGTACCCATCGTGGCGGACGTGCACTTTCACTATCAGCGAGCCCTCGAGGCGGTGGAGGCGGGCGTTCACAAGATCCGCCTGAATCCCGGCAACATCAAGGACCGGCAACAGGTCGACCGCGTGATCGCGGCCTGCCGGGAGCGAGGCATCCCCATCCGCGTGGGCGTCAACGAGGGCGGCGTGATCGAGCGGCAGGACAAGGGCCGGCGCGACGCCGAGAAGGCGTTGCTGGCCGCGGACTATCGCCGCCACCTCATCGCGATCATGGTGCAGAAGCTCGAGGACTACATCCGCATCTTCGACGAGAACAACTTCCACGATCTGGTCCTTGCCGCGAAGAGCCACGACCCGACGATCGTCATTGACGCCTACCGGGCCATCAGCAAGCGATTCGACTATCCGCTCCACCTCGGCGTGACGCACGCGGGTCCGCCGGAGACGGGCCGGATTCGATCGGTCGCGGCCCTCGCCGCGCTGCTGTCGGAAGGCATCGGCGACACCATCCGCATCTCCTACGCGGCCGACCCCATTCACGAGGTGGAGGACGGAAAGGAATTGCTCTGCTGCCTGGGTTTGCGTCCGCGCATCGAGCCCGAGTTGATCGCCTGCCCGACGTGCGGCCGGATCGAGATCGACCTCATTCGGCTCGTGGGGCAGGTTCGGGACCGGCTGGCCGCGATCCGGGCCCCGGTGAAGGTCGCGGTCATGGGATGCGTCGTGAACGGCCCGGGAGAGGCCGAAGGGGCGGACGTGGCCGTCTTCGCGGGCCGCGGCCGCGGGGTGATCTACGTGCAGGGCAGGCAGACCCGCACGGTGACCGAGGCCGAGATGCTGGACGCCCTCTACGAAGAGGTCGTGGCGTTCCTGAACCGGACGGGCCGGGCTGACGCCGTGCCCGCCGACGTACCGGCAAGCGCGACGGCGCAGTAGACGATCGCCCCGGCGCATTCTCCGCCGATGACGCTTCCGCCGCCGAGGAGCGCCCGCGGGACGCAGGTGCTCCGCCCGCGCCTACGACGATCCCCGAGGTGCCACGGTTCGGATTCGCCGACCGACTTCCCGGAGGGTGGCCATGTCGGCGGGGTGGATCGATCCGTCCGGCAGCGGGCCGGTGTTCACCAGAAGGTTTGCGCCGACCGCCCGGGCATCGGCGATCATCTTCATCAGGTCGTCCGCCCTGCGATGCTTTCCTTCGTCCCGCTCATCATAACCCCACGAGTGCGGCTGAAGCGTCGTGCAAATCTCGACGGGCTTGCCCCGGTTGCGCTCCATGGCCCGGCGGGCGGCCGGCGAATCGCCGACCCGGGCATCCGCCTTCCGCTCGGGAGCGGCGAAATCCTCGTCGCCGTTGGCCCCCTGCTTGAACGAGATGAGGCACCACGGCTGAAGCCCGCGGATCAAGGCGTATGTCTCCTCGATGGGGAACAGATCCGGGCGGGCGTAGTAGCCCCGGATGGGATCCAGCCAGATGCCCGCGAGCGGCCCGTATTGCGTGAGCAGCTCGCGGAGCTGGGCGTGCACGAACCGAATGTAATGCCGGAAATCCTCGTCCTTGCGCCAGAGATAGGCGGGGTCGGGCTTCTCGTAGGCGGGCCGGGCCGATTGCCAGCCGGCCTCGCGTGGATAGAAGTACGGATGCCGCCAGTCGGCGGCGTACGAATAGTAAAGAAACAGGCCCAGCCCCCGTCGCCGACACGCCTCGGCGAGTTCGGCAATAAGATCGCGCCGCGCCGGAGCCGCCAGGCTGTTGAAGTCCGTCTCTTTCGTGCGGAAGAGGCAAAAGCTGTCGTGGTGTCGCGAGGTGATGTTGACGTACTTCATACCGGCGGCGACGGCGAGATCGGCGATGGCACTCGCATCAAACGCGGCCGCCGTAAACCGGTCCTTGAGCTTGCCGTATTCGGCGACGGGGATCTTCTCATGCAGCATGACCCACTCGCCGCGACCGAGCAGGCTGTAGACGCCGTAATGCATGAACAGACCGAGTTTCGCTTCGCGGAACCACGTCACCGCAGCCTTCCGCGGATCGCGGGCAAAGAGATCCTCGTATCCTTTCAGGTGCGCTGGGAGCGTCGCACGACTGCCGGTCGCCGCACGAACCGTGGCGGGCAGGAGCATCAGCCCGCCGGCGGCGTGCAGCAGATCCCGGCGGCTGACCCGCTTCGCACCACAGCATGCTCCTCGTTCGCTCGTCATGCTATTGCCCCTCCGCCAACAGCTTTTCCACGTTCGCCGCAAAGGCGTCGCGATGAAGCACCGCAAGCCGCTCCCGCAATGAAGCGTCCGCCGTCACCACGACCATGCGCGTCGCTTCGAGCATGCCCAGCGGCAGCGCGATCTGCCCCTCCTCGATGCGGAATTCGGCCTTTCGCGGGCCGCGGGCATCGATCTCAAAGACGTCGGCCGGCTTCAACCAGGCAGGCAGAGTCATCTCGACCGCCAGATCGGCGACCGGCGTAACCGTCGTGCCCTTGTCGTCGTTGACGTGCTGCTCGTTGACGACGATGACAACCATCGTGTCAAGCCCGACCAGAAGGCCGCGGACGAACACATCCTTCGGGGCCTTTGCCGGCACGTCCGCGGCGCAGCCCCGCACCAGCAGCGGGCCCGCCGTTCGAGCCTCCGCACCGAGCAGCCCGACCTCGCGCCACAGGCGGCGCGATTCCGTGTGAGCGCCGCCCATTCCGTACGCGGGCTTGCCCGGCGTCATCCACCAGTACGAGATCCCCTTGGCCCCGGCCGCCAGGGCGTAATACATCTCGATCCGCTTTTCGACCGGTGTCGGGCCGCGGAACTCCCGCCCCGTTTTCCTGTCGATGTATCGGTTGGCATAAAGGATCGCATGCGTGGGCTTCGGAGCGGCGGCCGACTGAATGATCCGGCTGATCGCGTACACAAACGTTGCCCGTGTATAAAGCGGGCGATCCTTCGGATTATCCCAGTATGCGGTCCGCAAGCGCGGCTGGTAATACGGATCCGCCATCAGGATGTCGGGGAGCTGTCCGTAGACGTACCAGTTGTGCGGCTTGTAGGTCAGGTCGACATTGAGCGCCTGCGGAATCGCCGAGGCCTGCTGCCGCCAGCCGTAGGAGCGTTCGATCGCCCACTGAGCGAGGCTGCCCACCTCCCGCCCGGCGGGGAGCCCCCGGATGTGCGCGTCGCCGGCGTCGGGCTCATCGTGGATGAACAGGGCGAAGGGCTGCCGCACGCCCCACTTCTCGATCTCCCCGATGACGAAACGCATGCCCTCTTCCTCGCAAAACCGCCGGCCGGCGGGCGTCTTGAAGAACGACGACAGCGCGGCGGAACCGACCTGAGGCATCTGCACATTGACGTTGTGGGCCTTGAGGTCCCGCACGTAGCCCTCCGCAGCGGCGATGTCGTCTTCCTTTCCCGGGCGGCCGCCCCAGACGCCGTACGCAAACTCGTCATGCCGGGCGCGGATGCCCGCCATGGCTGTGCTGCCGTCGTCCCAGACGGCTTGCACGCAATGGAACGAACCCGTCGCCACCGCCTGCGGCAGGCGGATTTCGGCCGGGGCCACATCGACCCGCGGATCGGTCGCGAAGCGCGCGGCGCCCATCACGTTGTTGCCGTCCAAGAGGATCCTTTTGACGCTCCTCTTGTCGCCGTTAGGGTGCTTCAGATAGAGAGAAAGCGTCCGCAGGTCCGGCGAAAAGACCGCTCCCTCGATTCGCGGCGCCACTTTGCACACCTCCGCCGTCGCCGCAAGCGCGCGGTCGCCGCAACGAAGCTCGCACGTAAGCGATTTTGTCTGGGCCACGCTTCGAAGCCGGATCGTCACCTCGCCGAACGACCCCGGCGAGATCAGCGGCGGGTCGACGCGCCACCAGATCGGATCGCCGGCCGCAACGAGTTTCTGCTTCTCCTGCGGCGACAGGTCGGAAAACACGATGCTTGCCGGCTTGCGGTTCTTGCGCTGGTCGGAAAAGGCGATCGCGCGCCGGAGGCTGAGGCCTTCGAGATAAACGTCATCGACCGCCAGCGGCTTGGCCCCTGCGTTGCGGAAGAAGAGGTGGACGGACGCCCCCAGGCGCAGCGGCCCGGCGGATCGCCGTACCTGCACATCCCCTTCAGCCCCCTCGGCCATGCCGCGAACCCAAAATCGATCGAACTCCGGAAAGGGCTCGTCCGGACGAAAATGCACTCCGACCAGTTCGGGCGCGGCCCGGACCGGCGCCACCCCGAACGGCAGGAGGACCGCGGCAAGAACGAAGCGAGACCCGATTCGGCAGATCACTCGTAGCATTCCATGACTCCTTTGGCCCCGATTGCTGCGCCCCGATGATACCGCCGCCACCGACCTTTGAGAACCACCGGCACGCGCTTGCCCGGCCGCGACGCGGCGGGCATAATCGCAACCGCGGACGAGAACACAGGAGGAAACGATGTACGAGTTTCGGACAACGTATCTGGTGCTTGCGGCTCTTGCAGGGATATCGTCTCTGGCGGTCGCGCATGCGGCTGCGGCGGAGCCCGGCTGGCGCGACGCGGGCGTGGTCGACACGGCCCGCAGCCCCCATGCGAAGCTGCGACCCGTCCCCGTCCGGGCCGTCACCATGAAGGACGGGTTCTGGCTGCCCCGCATGGAGGCGAATCGCACCCGGGCGATCCCGAAGCTGCTCGAGCTTCTTGAGGAGAACGGCGTGGTGGACAACTTCCGCCGCATCTCCGGGCGCAAGAAATGCGACCGACGCGGACCGTTCTTCACCGACTCGGACCTTTACAAGTGGATGGAGGCGGCGGCCTTCGTCCTCCAGTCGCGCGACGATCCTGCCGTGCGGAGCATGCTCGACCGCATCATCGACGAAGTCGTCGCGATTCAGGGCCCCGACGGCTATCTGAACACCTATTTCGTGGACGACCGCGCAGGCAAGCGGTTCAGCAACCTCGCCTGGGAGCACGAACTGTATTGCGCCGGCCATCTTTTTCAGGCGGCCGTGGCACATCATCGCGCAGCGGGCGAGCGGAAGCTGCTCGACGCCGCCGTCCGGTACGCGGATTACCTCGTCAAGAGCTTCGGTCCGGGCAGAATCGAACAGGCGGACGGCCATCCGGAGGTCGAAATGGCCCTCGTCGAGCTGTACCGGACCACCGGCAAACGCGAGTATCTCGATCTCAGCGGCTTTTTCACGGACGTCCAGAAGTTCACCGACATGAAAGCGATCGAGGGCCACGCGGTCCGGGCCGGGTACCGCTGCTGCGGGGCCGTCGACTATTACGCAGAGACGGGCAAGGCCGCGTATCTGGATGCGTCGCGACGGCTCTGGCAGGACATGGTCGGCTCCAAGATCTACATCACCGGGGGCTGCGGCGCGCTGCACGGCGGCGAGGCGTTCGGCGTGGCGTTCGAACTGCCCAACGCCTCGGCCTACGCCGAGACGTGCGCGGCCATCGCCGCGATCTTCTGGAACTGGCGGATGCTCGGCGTGACGGCCGAAGCCCCCTTCGCCGACTGGATGGAAATCGGTCTATACAACGGCTTCCTCTCCGGCGTCTCCTTGAGCGGCACCGAATACTTCTATGTCAATCCCCTGGAGTCGTCAGGCGGCCACCACCGACGCCCGTGGTACAGCTGCACCTGCTGTCCCCCGAACGTCCAGCGGATGCTCGCGTCGCTGCCCGGGTACGTATACAGCACCGATGAGGCGGGTCTCTGGGTTCACCTCTACGACAACAACGAGCTCGACTGGCACCTTGAAAAGGTCGGCAGACTCCGCGTCGTCCAGCAGACGCGCTACCCTTGGGACGGCAAGGTAACCTTGACCGTCTCCCCCGAAACCGGGGGCGAGTTCAGCCTGTTCCTGCGCATTCCCGGCTGGTGCGGCGAGGGGGCGATATCCGTCAACGGTCGCGCGGTCGAATCCTCGGCCCGTCCCGGCACATACCATGAGATCCGGCGAACCTGGCAACCGGGCGACAAGGTCGAACTGAACTTGCCGATGCCGGTCGTCGTTCAGTCGTGTGATCCCCGCGTCCGGGAAAACCGGGGCCGTGTGGCCCTGACGCGCGGACCGATCGTATACTGCCTTGAGAGCGTGGATAACCCGCAGGCGGATGTGGTCAACGCGATGGTCACACTCGACGTTGCCAAAGCTGCCCTTCCTGTGGAGGCCGTTCCACGCCCGGACCTTCTCGGCGGAGTGGTGCAGTTGAACTTTGACGGCGCGTGGCTCGACTACTCACGGACCGCCGGCCCCTTGTACCGGCCGGCGAAACCGGGCGGTTTGCCGGCCGTCGGCAGCGGGCGACTGCACGCCATTCCGTACTACGCCTGGGCCAACCGGGGGGATTCGAAGATGATCGTCTGGCTGCGGTTCGTGCCCGGCCGGTAACCATCGACCAAAACGGGGTTGTATTGGCCGGCCCTGTACGCTAAGATCGCGCTAAGGTGATGAGTCGGCGCCGCCGCTGCGGCGACCCTACCGCACCGCGTCTCCGGTACAGTTCGAGCAATGGCGGTCGGACGACCGCGATTCATCGAGTGCATGCATGCGACGCACCGGCATCGTCTGGGACGAACGATTCATCGACCATGACACGGGGCCGGGGCATCCGGAGCGTCCGGAGCGACTTCGGGCGATCCTGGACGCCCTGGCGGGCTGCGAATTCGCCGAGCACATGGTCCGGATCCCGGGGCAGCCCGTCGACACCGGCTGGATCAAGGAGATCCACGCCCCCGAATACGTCGAGCGTGTCCGCAACGCTTGCGAGCAAGGACAGGGATACGTTGACGTCCACGAAACAACGGTCTGCCCCGAGAGCTACGAAATCGCCAGGCTGGCCGTCGGCGGGTGTCTCGCCCTCGTGGATGCGATTCTGGAAGGCCGACTCGACAACGGATTCTGCCCGGTGCGGCCGCCGGGGCACCATGCCGAGCGCGACCGCGCGATGGGCTTCTGCCTGTTCAACAACACCGCCATTACGGCTCAGTATCTACGACGCCGCCACAAGCTCCGTCGCGTGCTGATCCTCGACTGGGACGTCCACCACGGTAATGGTACCCAGCACGTCTTCGATGCCGACCCGGATGTCTTCTTCTGCAGCATCCACGAGGACCCTCGCTATCGGTTTCCGGGCACCGGTTGGCCGCACGAGAGGGGCTCAGGGCCCGGCCTGGGCACGACGCTCAACCTTCCGCTGTTGCCGCACTCGACGGACGAGGACATGATCGCCGTCTACGAGCAGTTCTTCGTCCCCGCCGCGCGGCGGTTCAAGCCGGATTTCCTGCTCGCCTCGGTTGGGTTCGACGCTCACACGGACGATCCGCTCGCCGGACTGGATTGGACCGACGGCGGCTTTGAGTGGCTGATCCGGCGGACGCTGGGCCTGGCCGATGAGTTGTGCGGTGGCCGTCTCGTCACCATCCTCGAAGGCGGCTACAACCTCGAAACGCTCGCGGCGTGTGCCGTACGGCACGTGCAGACGCTGCTCCAGATCGGCGACGTGGCCCCCATTCGCGAGGCCGCCCCGCCGTCATCGGACCAGGTCAGCGAAATCCGCAAGGCGGCCGGCCGCGCGGACAAGGACGTGATCTTCTGGTGGTGAGTCCGTGTGACGCGTGCTCGCAATCCATTGGGGTGACGCGCGCGGAGATTGCGCCGATCCCTCAACTCACTCCATCCTGCGAAGCGGCACATCGCAGATCGCAACGATCTGCGCGTCGGCCGGCGTGCCGACCTGTTCCGGCTCCACGGACATGACGTCGCCGGCAAAACGACGGTCCAGGATCGCACCGTCCGGCCCGGTGACGAGAAACTCGATCGGGTGAACGAACACGATCGGCACTCCGTTCTCGCGCGAGCGGGCCTGGAGATGGTGATCGTTGTCCTTCGGCCCCCACATGCCGCCGGACGGGCACAGGATCAGTTGCGCCCCGTTGCTCGCGATCCGTCTGACGAGCTCGGGCCGGCGACGATCCGCACAGATGATGATCCCGATGCGGCCGCAGCGCGTCTCGAATGCCGGGCTCTCCTCTCCCGGCGTGTTACGGACGAGCTCGTGACCGAGATCCTGCTTGCGATAGCGGCCGATCAGGCGGCCGTCCGGACCGATCAGGACGGCGGCGTTGTACGTCGCGCCCTCGACGCGCTCAACAAGGCCCGCGACCAGATGAATGTCGAGTTCGTCGCTGAGGGCGAGCAAACGGCGAACGTACGCGCCCTCCGGCAACGGCTCGCCCAGCGCCCGCCAGGCCTCGATCGGCATTGCCTTGTCCCGAATCGCGTAGCCGTCGAGGAAGCACTCGGTGGTGACGACGATCTCCGCGCCCCGTGCAGCCGCCTCGCGGATCAGGGGTTCGACCCGGCGGTAGTTGGCTTCCCGATCGGCGGTGACCCATTTCAGGACGATGCCGGCCACGCGAACCGTCGTTGGCGAAGATGCCGCAGGCGGCGGGGCCGAATGGCTGCATCCGCCGGCGGGCAGGCACGCCAGAAGACCCAGGATTATGAGTTGCCGCCGCATGATCGGCACATATAGCCGACCCGCAGGCGCACGAAAAGAGGCGCATCAAAGAAGCCCGATGCGGATGGCGCATCGGGCTTCCGGGGGCATTGATTCCAGCCGCCCGTGCGGACGGCTCACTCGCGATCCTCAGTCCGCGCGGCAGGACGCAGGCCGGTTCGGACCGTTGAAACAGGCCTGGAAGACGGAGAAATCATTGAGATCGACATCACCGTCCTGATCGTCATCCAAGCAGGCGCAGGTCCGCGGCACGCCGGCCGTGGCGTACGGCCGGTTCGGACCGTTGAAACAGGCCTGGAAGGCGGAGAAGTCGTTGAGATCGATGTCGCCGTCGAAATCCGCGTCCTGCGGCGGCTCCGAACACTGACAGGCGTCACCGACGCCGTCGGCGTTGATGTCGCGCTGGTCCGGATTGTAGCGGCCGGGGCAGTTGTCGCAGACATCACCGACCCCGTCCTGGTCCGCATCGAACTGTTGGTAGTTACGGTCATCCGGACAGTTGTCCCTCTCATCCGGCGTGCCGTCCATATCGCTGTCGGGGTTCATCGCGACAAGCGGCACGATCTGCTCCTCGCCGGACAGCGGATCGGCAAATCGCACCAGCGCAACGGGGACAAACCACCGTCCGACCGGTGCATACGCGAGGTGAATGCGCAGATCCACCTCGGCGCCCCATTCCGAGTTCATGATGCGCTGGGCAATGTCATCGATCACCTGCTGCCGCGGGCGAAGCACCAGGCCCGTCGGAAGCCGGAACTGCGGCCACTCGACCAGCAGCCGAGCAGCCAGCCCGAAGTTCGACACGCTCATTCGCGCCATCGAACCGAGCACGGGCAGGCCGTTGATCTTTCGCCGAACGGTGACCAGACGCTCCCGCTCAAACGGAGCCAGGGGGGCAGCGGGCATTACGCTTCCGTCACCGAAGGCCTGAGCCATGACGGTGTCGACGCGGACGCCGCCGAATTCCGCCGATACCGGCACGCCCAACGTACCCAGCGCACCGCTGAGCATCGACACCGCAAGGGATTCGGCGACGGCGGTGTGGGGAAACGTCGCCCAGTCGAATGTTCGCGTGTTGTTCAGATACCGCACGCGTCCGCGGTCGAGGTCGATCTTGATGACCTTCGTCTCCTGCGGATCGCGGGCCTCGACCCGAGACCCATCCCGAACGATCTGCGTGGGCGGCGAATCCTGCACGGCGGCGGCGATCTGGGCTACGGACACCGAGGAGATCCAGTCCGGCCCCACGGCGGGAAGCAGAAGGCCGTCGTCATACGCCGGCAGCAGGTCGGCCACCTGCGCACGGTACTGATCCAGCTTCCACCATCGGTTCAGCGGCGGCGGCACGCCGGGCTCGGTTCGCTGCGCAAAGCCGGCGGTCGAGAAGGCAAGAAGAACAAACGCAAAAGAGAAGAGTATGCGTCTCATGTCTTGGGACTCCTTCAGTTCGGCAGGGCCGGCTTGTCCTTCGGATCACAGCCCCGGATGTAGATCACACCGTGCCAAGTGGGGTTTGGCGCATCCGAGTACACGTTGTCGTACTCCTCGTGATCGATGCGGCTCCAAAGGTCGGACTCGCTCGTACCGGCGCCGCGCGCAACGGGACATTGATCCCAGTTGCCGTCGCTTACGTCGGTGTCATAGAGGTTGTCCAGCCAGGCGTCCGCTATGGAAATGTCAAAGGCGTCGTCGGCAAAGTCCTCGTAGTCATCACAGCGGGCGCTCGAGATCCACATGATCCCGTGGAATCCGTCGATCTGATGGACGCCCTTGAACGTGTCGGACCATGCCGGCCACCAGTCTTCCTCGTCCATGCTGAAGCACGACGAGAGGTGTAGGAACTCCAGGTCGCTGCCGGCCTCGCCCAGCACGATGTGCCCCTGGTACGTCGAGCAATTCCCATCGCCGGCTTCGTTCACGCGCACACTGCCGTACCAGCGATTATCACTGGCGTTGCCCCCGTGCAGCGCGATCATGAACGCGTCGACGTCATCGAGCCGGTCGGTGCCAAGATCGTTGCCCCAGGCGACTTCGTTCACATCGGTGAAGTCGCTGTCGACGATGTTCCCGTTGTGATAGAAACCGTCTTTGACCCATGCCTTGCTCCCGTGGCCCCAGGGAGACCAACCGGCGTCCGTAATCTCGTCGTACCAGGCCCGGGCCATGTTGTCCCAGGAGTCCCGCTGGCCGCCGTCGCAACCGGCGTCCCACTTGGAAATCGCCCGCACAACCACCTCCTTGGCCTGCTCGGCCAAGGCCGGTCCTCCGGCGAACAATGCCACCGCGAGGCAAAAAACCGCGGTCAAGCGCCGAACGTCCCACCCCCAACACGGCTTCATGATCGTCCTCCCGACAAAAGGCCAAACTATCCCTGCTTTACGTGCAGGCTCACGGATCGTGCTCGTTCTGCGGTAAGCGATCGCGCCGACGGGGGAGAAACGCCGACACAAATACCGCTGCGAGATCGCACTCGGTCGCGAGACCGTATGGCTACCCGTCATCTCCCGCCCGTTGTTTCTCGTTGGCGGCGATTGTCGGAGCTACTACGCGACCGTAATGATCCTTTATGGCGCTTCTAGGCCGGACGACGGAGGAAGTCAATTCGATTCTTAAAAAAATCGGACTCCCATCGGCGCAACTCGGCCCCCGGTAACGGGCGTCCCGAAGGTTCCACGGTCGCAACCGGCGTCGATCCGCCGGTTCTGTGCCGGCGCCTCAGCGGGCTTTTGGCCGGGGTTCCGCGCACCCTCCGCAGAATCTGCAACGCAAGAACGACGGCATCCCACCTCTCCGCGTTTCCGCCTTTGTTTGTTACAATTCGCGCATGGACGGGCACACCCTCGATCGGCTGGAGTTTGATCGCATTCGCCAGATGCTGGCCGAGTGTGCCGGCTCGCCGCTGGGTCGCAAGCTCGCGCTGCGGCTGAAGCCCGCCTCCCGCGAATCATTGATCCGGCAGTGGCTCGCCCAGGTCGTTGAAATGGGTGTTGCCGCTGAGGCGATCGGCATGCCGCCGGTCGGCGGCCTCAAGGACGTCCGCGACATGATCCGCGCCGCCGTTCCGCCGGCGGTGATCGAACCGGACGGCCTGGCCGAGTTGGCCTCCTCGCTGGATGCCGCCAATGCGGTGTTCGCCTGGTCGCGCAAGCTGCCGGAAAACGTCGCCGAGCTTCGCTCCCTGGCCTCACGCCTCGGAGATTTCAAGCCGATTTCGGACCGGATCCATTCGATCATTGACGAGCGCGGCCGGATTCGCGACGACGCCACGCCGCGCCTGGCGCGGATCCGCGAAAGTATCCGCACGGCGCGGGCGCGAATCCAGATCGTCGTGGATCGCCTGCTTCGCTCCCCGGCCGTAATCAAGTGCCTGCGATACCCCGACGCGACGTTCCACAACGACCGGTTCGTCCTGCCGCTCGCGGCGGAGCATCGCGGGCGCATTCGCGGCATCATCCATCGCACCTCGGACACGGGGGCGACCCTCTTCATCGAGCCCGCCGAGGCGGTTGAGCTGAACAACGCCATCGTGCGGCTGCGTCAGGACGAGACGGAGGAAATCGGCCGCATCCTCTGGGACATCACTCACCTCGTCCACCTGAACGAGTCGGAACTGCTGCGAACGCTCGACACCCTGGCGGTCCTCGATCTGATCGCGACAAAGCTCCGTTTCGCGAGGAAGTATGAGATGACCTGCCCCGATATGGGCGCCGGGCGCACGCTTCGCTTGCGAAACGCCCGCCACCCCCTGCTGTTGCACCTCCAGGAACGGCAGCGTGCCGGCGGCGAGGAGGTACGGCCCGTCGTCCCCATCGACGTCCGTCTGGGCGACGATTTCGACCTGCTCGTCGTCACCGGCCCCAACACGGGCGGAAAGACCGTTGCGCTGAAGACGCTCGGGCTGCTGGTCGCCATGGCCCAGGCAGGCCTGCCGATCCCCGCGGATGCCGGCGCTACACTGCCGGTGTATGACGACGTGATGATCGACGTCGGCGACGAGCAAAGCCTCCAACAGTCCCTCAGCACGTTCAGTGCGCATCTGGGGCAGCTCCTGCGCATGCTTCAGCGGGCAACGCGCAACACCCTCGTCCTGATCGACGAGCTGGGGGCCGGCACCGACCCCGACGAGGGTGCAGCCATTGGCCGTGCCATCGTGGAGGAGCTTCTCTCCATCGGGTGCCACGGCATGGTGACGACGCACCTGGGCGTGCTCAAGAGCGTCGCCTTCACCCACCCCCGCGCCGACAACGCCGCCGTCGAGTTCGACGTGGCGACCCTGCGCCCCACCTATCGGCTCATCATCGGCGAACCCGGAAACAGCAACGCGCTCGCCATCGCCCGGCGTCTGGGCATGCCCGCCCGGATTATCGCCGCCGCCCGCCGGTACCTTCCGCAACAGGGGCACGCCCTGCGGACGGCCATCGACAGCACCCTCGCCACCCGCCGACGCGCCGAACAGGCCCGTTCGGAGGCCGAGGCCGCGCAGCGATCGGCCGAGCAGGCCCGCGCAGCGTTTGAACAGCAGAGGGCGGAGCTGGAGCGCCAGAGGGCCGAATTCGCCGCTTGGACGCGGGCGATGACGCAGCTCAAACCCGGCGACGCCGTTCACGTGCGGCGGTTCGATCGGCCCGGCACGGTCGTTCGCGTCCAGTTGCACCGGCAGACGGCCGTCGTCGCGGTCGGCGCCATGGAAGTAGAGGTGCATCTCACGGAACTGCACGTTCCCACACATCGGTGAAGCCGTTCTTAATCTCGCGCTTTGCCGTAAGGCGTGCCGCCGGGCCCGCGAGGGGCTCCGAACCGGCTTGTCGTCAGATGTCGGGCGACGGCCGCAGCACTTCGTGGTACACTCATCCGAGCGGAACCTAACAGGAGACCGCACCGGACATACGTCGCACGGAAAGCCTTGACCAGTCCATCGACGAGAGCCCGCCGTGGCGCTGCGCGGGCCGTCGCCGGAAGGTGAAAGAACAACCCGGCGCGAGAGCGGAGAACACCCTGGCGGATCGGTTGAGGGCCGTGAAACGGCATCCTGAGGAAGAGTGATGCCCGACGGCGTCACGCACCTACCTTGAGGGTTACGAGCGATGACAAGAATCACAACAGGGGCTGGGGTCGATTGGGCAAACGCCACGGGAGCACGGCTGTACCGACACGCGCGGACCCGAATCCCCGGCGGAACGCAACTGTTGAGCAAGCGGCCGGAGATGTTCCTTCCGGAGCTCTGGCCGGCGTACTACAGCCGAGCCAGGGGTTGCGAATGCTGGGATCTCGACGGCCGGCGTTTCCTCGACATGACAACCGGCGCCATCGGGGCGTGTCTCCTGGGCTTCGCGGATCCGGATGTTGATGCCGCGGTCAAAGCGTGCATCGACCGCGGAACGATGTGCACCCTGAACCCCCCTGTCGAGGTCGAGCTGGCCGATCTCCTGTGCGAAATCCACCCTTGGGCGGAGATGGTCCGCTTCACGCGCACCGGCGGCGAATCGATGGCCGTCGCCGTGCGTATCGCACGGGCCTATACCGGCCGCGACCGGATACTCGTCTGCGGCTACCACGGATGGCACGACTGGTATCTGGCCGCAAACCTCTCCGACGACCGGGCGCTGGATGGGCATCTCCTCCCCGGCTTGCAGCCGACAGGGGTCCCCCGCGCACTGCTCCGGACGGCAATGCCGTTCCACTTCAACAAAGCGGAGGAGCTTGAGGCACTCGCCGCCACGCACGGAACCGAGATCGCTGCCATCGTCATGGAGCCCGTGCGCTTCGATCTCCCGGCGCCCGGATTCCTCGAACGAGTGCGGACCACCGCGGACCACGTCGGCGCGGTGTTGATCTTTGACGAAATCACGGCCGGCTGGCGGCACCACTTCGGCGGCGCACATCGGTTCCTGGGCGTCTCACCGGACGTCGCCGTCTTCGCCAAGTCCATGTCCAACGGCTACCCCATGGGTGCGGTCATCGGACGGCGGAACGTGATGCAGGCAGCGCAACAGTCCTTCATCAGCAGCACATACTGGACCGAGGCGATCGGCCCGACGGCCGCACTCGCCACGATCCGTAAGATGCAGGCGGTCGATCTCGCCGCGCATACGCGCCGGATCGGGCAACAGGTGCAGGAGGGCTGGCGGTACCTTGGCGAGAAGCACGGCCTCGGCGTAAAGGTGGAGGGCCTTCCCGCCCTGACGCACTTTTCGATCGACTGCGGCGATCGGTTTCAGGCGCTGCGAACGCTGCTGACGCAGTATATGCTCGATCGCGGGTTCCTGGCGACCAACACGTTCTACGCGACGCTCGGGCAGGACGATGGGATCGTGGCGCAATACCTGTCGGCCCTGGACGAAGTCTTCGGCCTGCTTCGTCAGGCCCTCGACGCCGACGACATCGAAAAACGCCTGAAGGGCCCCGTAGCTCACAGCGGCTTCCGCCGCCTGACATGATCCGGCAGCCTTGCCCACGCACCCCCCCCCTTCCTCCGGGTGTCGGCGGCTATCGTTACCACGGACTCCGCGACGCCGGCGGCAAAGGACGCCTGCGCCCAGGCTGCGCCATCCGCACGCTCTGCCCCGAAAAACCGGCGACGAATCCCGCCGGACGCCGTTCAGCGCTTCACACCGACAATCGCAGGCCGACGCCTTTTGTGGCCGGCTCCCGACACACGTTGCGGCACGCTCCGGGGCCCGTCGCCGTGCCCCCGCCCTCCCTCTCGCCAGGATTCACCGCGCAACGCCGAGATCAGTAGAAGCGCTGGAAGTCGGGGTCGTCCAGAACCGGGTACATCACGTTGCGGTTGCGTTTCGGCCCGCGGTTCGTCTTGGACTTCGCGGAATCGAAGCGGCGCCATTGAGTATGCCCGTCCGCGTACACGGATGCGCCGCCGGCTGGCGTCCCGCCCCGCTCGATGTGCGTGGAAAAGCGAAAGCCGTAGCCGCCGTACCTGCGACCATACCAGTTGACCTCGTCAAAAAGCATCGGCCGGCGCGCCGGATACTTCTCCGTGTTCGTGCGCGGCGGCCGAATCTCCTCATAGGTCGTGATCGGCAACGGCGTCTTGTCGTAGCCGAGGTAGCTGACGACGTTTGTGTTGTAGGCCCAGATCACGTAGGAAATGAGGAACGTGTCCGTCGGAGGGTTGGTGTCCGTTCGCGCGATCCGCCAGTCGGACTCCGGCGAGCCATGCACCGGCTGGTAATAGGGGCAGTAGAAGCCGACCCCACCCTTTACGCCGTAGTTACCCTTCTCGAACATGTCGCGCTGGGCCTTCGCCAAGAGCGTCCAGTTGCCGAATCCATAAAGATCCTGATACGGGTAAGCGCCCCGTTCCACCTGCGCATACATTTGCCAGACGATGCCCACCTGGTGGAGGTTGTTCTGACACACGATCCGCCTGGCCTGATGGCGCGCTCGCGAAAGCGACGGCAGTAGAATCGAGATCAGCAGCGCAATGATTGCAACGACGACCAGCAATTCGACTAACGTAAATGCCTTGGAGCGACGCCGGCTCACGGTCATCCTCCTCGCGCTTGGCCGGTGCCCCGCGGGACGCCGGCGGCTGATGTTCCCCCGAAGCAACCGCCCTTGGTCCTACCTTTCGTGCGGGTGATCCGCCCCCTATGAAGGGCACGCCTTGACAGATGCACCCCACCGGTTTATTTATTGCATGAATATACCCGTTTGTCAAGGGCAGAGTGCGATTTTTCTGGACGTGCCCTGCTTGGGGATCGCAGACGCACAACTGATTATAAGATGCTTTCAGAAAACACGTTACGTACAAGACGGAACTGAGCCGCAGTCCCACTGACAGGCAGTCTACATGCGTAAATGCGTTTGGAACACCGTATCCAGAGCGGATGACTGCCTGCGGGTGCTTGCGGGCATTCCATGTCAGTTGCTTGGGACTCATGGCAAGCTGGTTGCGAGCCGCGCAGCTTGGCGGGTACATCCGGACGCCATGCGCGACTTAAACCCCAATGGAGTGATCCGACCGTGAGAAGAAGTATCGTCAAAGCCAAGCTTGCGCGAAACGAACCTGTGCTCCTCACCGTGCTTTACCTCACCGATCCGTCGGTCTTTGAGCTCACCGCAATGGCGGGATTCGACGGAATCTGGGTGGACATAGAACACCACGCGCATTCAGTGGAAACGGTCAGCTCGCTGATTCGGGCGGCACGTGCCGGTTCAACGGACGTCATGGTTCGACCCGCCAAGGGGGAGTTCATGTCCATCGGCCGCCTCTTGGAGGCGGGCGCACAAGGCATCATGTATCCACGCTGCGACGACGCAAAGGAGGCCGCGGAGGTCGTAACCTGGAGCAAGTTTGCCCCGCTTGGTCGCCGCGGCGTGGATGGGGCCAATCCGGATATGCCCTATTGCAGCATGCCCATCGCCGACTACGTGCGGATGGCCAACGAAGAAACCTTCCTCGTCGTTCAACTCGAGGAGCCAGGGGCCGTTGAGCAGGCCGAGGCCATCGCCGCCGTCGAGGGTATTGACGTGCTTTTCTTCGGCCCCGGTGACTTCTCAGTCGCCTGCGGAATCCCGGGGCAGTTTGAGCATCCCGATGTGCAAGACGCTATGAGAAGGGTCGCCGCCGCCGCCCGGAATTCGGGAAAGCACTGGGGCACACCCGCGTTCTCCAGCCAGCACGCTCGCAAGCTATTGGATCTCGGGGCCACCTTTCTCTGCCACGGGGTCGATCTCCTGTTCATCAAGCAGGCGCAGGCGCGCGTCCAAGAGGAGTTCGCCGAATTGGGCTTCCGCTTCCGAAATACGCTGTCAACGTCACAGGCCGCCTCCAACACGGCTGACGCCTGACCGCCCGGAGTTGTTGAAGGTCGTTGCCACCCCGCTGCCGATAAAAGGCGATCTGGCTTGCAGTTGGGCGTATCACTACGGCGTCGGACATCCCCTTTGACGCCCGGCCCGCCGGACCGGCATGATGCCGACTAGAGGCACCTGATTCAGTGGCACTGAATCAGGCGCATGCCAAGGAGTCTTCACGGTTCTAGGTTGACATTTGGGTAACTTCACGCTATGAATAAACGCATCGGAGAGCAGAGCTCAGCCCGAACGGGACAGAGGCGGCGGGAAGGCGTTCACATGCGGGCACGCGAGGCGCCGATCGGTAACATCGAACTCATTGCGGCGGTGAACAGCCGACTCGTTCTCCACGCCGTCCGCATCCTGCAGCCCACGTATCGCGCCGAGGTGGCACGCAAGACGCGTCTCAAGCCTGCCACGGTCACAGGCATCGTGAGCGAACTGCTCGAACAGGAGCTTCTGCGCGAGACCCAAGTGGCGCAGGAGTCCTGCCCGCGGGGCGGGCGCCCACCCCAGATGCTTCGCATCAACGGTGATGCCCGCCGCATTCTGGCGATCGATCTCGAACCCGATGTCATCCGGGTCGCGCTGACCAACCTGCTGGTGGAGGAACTGGCGTATCGCGAGCGGCTCATCGATCGCTTCGCCGAGCCCGCGGTCGTGTGCAGCCAGATGCTCGAACTGTGCCGAGAGCTCCTTGCCACCGTCGAGAAACCTCGCCTCCTGGGCGTGGGGCTGAGCCTTCCCGGCTTGATCGACCGCAACCGCGGCTTGCTGCTGAGTTCGACGAACATGCCCCGGTGGCGAGACGTTCCGATCCGAGGCATCCTGGAGCGCGAGCTGGGCATGCCCGTCCGCATGAACCGCTCGCTGCATCTCGCGGCGCTCTACGAGAAATGGATCGACTCCCAGCTCGAGAGCCGGGACTGCCTGGTGATTTCGCTGCGGACAGGCATCGGCATGACGCTCATGCATCGCGGCGACATCTACACGGGAAGCCAGGGCTTCGCCGGCGAGATCGGCCACACCGTCGTGGATCTGAACGGACGGCCGTGCGAGTGCGGCAGCCGCGGATGCCTGGAGACATTCGTCAGCGCCTCGGCCATCTGCGAGCGGGCGCAGGCATTGATGTCGCAGGGACGCGGCGCGGCCTTGGCGAAGGAGCTGGCCAGAGGCGAGGTGCTCCGTCCCGCACTCATCTACCGCCTGGCCAAGGAGGGCGACCCGGACTGCGCCGACATCGTTCGCGATGTGGGGCGTTACATCGGGATCGCGGCGTCAAACATGATCAACCTCTTCGCGCCGCAGGATGTGATCCTCTGCGGATCGATCGACACCGCAGACGAATTGATTCTTCAGTCCGTTCAGACGGAAATCGCCCGCATGGCGTTGCCGAAGATGCGAGAAATCGTCTCGGTTCGGCTCGCCAGCGCGAAGGAAAAGTCGCCGCTGCTCGGTGCGGCGGCGCTTGTCGCGCAGGAGTTGTTCGAGCTGCCGAGACTCAGCCACAGCGTACTGTCCGCCTGAGGCGCACAGCGGGGCAGGAAAGCCCGGCGGGCCGGGCCAACGACAAGACGAAGATCACGTGCCGTGCAGCGTGCACGGCCGACGTCGCAAAAAAACGGAGCGACGATAGAGGTTCTGTCATAACGGAGGAGAAATCATGACTCACCGAATCGCAGTGATGGTTCTGATGGCCCTGCTGGCCGCCGCCGCCGCCGCCGGTGGCCAACCCCCTACGTGGTCGTACGACGGCGACGTGCATCCGGAGGCCGACGCGCCCGCCTGGTCGGCCTTCGGGTCGAACGCGTTTGCCTCGCTCGGAATTGAAGGCGGCACCGACTACCTGCAGATCGACACAAGTCCGAACGGCGGTTCGAACAGCCGCTACTACCAGCTCAACGGCGGCTCGCCTGACTGGAACGTGGACATGGCCACCGGCTACAGCGTCGAGTGGCGAATCAAGCTGGACGCACTCGTGCCCACCAACCCGAGCGCCGCAGCGGTGCTGGCGGGCAATCCGGCCACCTACGCATTCATGCGGATGTATAACCACGCGGGCATCCCGGGCTCGGGCGTGCCGGGCAAGATCACAGCCGAAATCCAGAGCCCCGGCGGGGGGGCATCCCGAACGCTCGGTGCCGACCCGACGGCGTGGCAGACGTTCCGTATGGACGTCCAGGCCGGCACGGCCAAGCTGTACCTCAACAACTACCCGGCTCCGGTG
>CAZTVU010000056.1:0-3626 GCA_964617025.1 uncultured Planctomycetales bacterium
ACCACCACGCGGCCGGCGACGGCCGCGGCGACGCATCAAGCCTCTCCGGGGAGGGCGGGCGTCGCACCCGCGACCGCCCCTGGAGTTCGACCGTCAATCACGCGTGCGGGCGACGACGCATGGCTCAGAACCCTGCGGTCGGACCCCGCGATGCTTCGGCAGTCGCTGGATGACGGCTCGTTGAACGCGGCCGCAGCGAGCCGGCTCGTGCCGCTCCTCCTGCTTTCGGGTCGCGACAAGGAGGCCCGCGAAGTTCTTCGTGCCACGGCGCCGGATTCGACGGCGGATGTCAACGCAACCGCCACGCTGATGGTCGCCACCGCCGCCGCGCTGGAAGATCGTGAAGCGGTCCGCACGTGGACCCATGCCTGGCTCGACGCGAGCCGCAAGTCGAAGGACGCCTCGCAGATGGCGGCGATGATCGAGAAATGCATCCGACTCGCGTGGAACCACCTGACGCCGGAGGACCGGGCCGGGTTCGTCGACCGCGTCGGCCAATTGGCCGCCGGACTGGAGGAGGACAAGCGGCTTGCGTTGGACCTCCTGCGGATGCGCCTGGCGGAGCGCCTGGGGATGCCGTTCGACGACCTGGACCGCGTCATTGCGGCGGCCTGCAAGGATAAGGGCACGGCCTCGAGCGTGCTCGGCGACCTGCTCGAGAAGGCGCCGCCCGCCGCCCGCCCCGATCTGCTTCGCCGAATGGTCGCGGCCCGCGAGCCGGCAGCGCGGCGGTCGCTCCTGATGGCGCTGGCCGGCCGGATGACCTCGCCGCCGGAGGAGTCACTGGCCGCCGCGTTCGAGGAACTGTTCAAGGCGGCCCCCCGGCAACGGCTGGATCCGGAGCGCGGCTACTGGCAGGCACAGGAGTCCAACTGGAACCGTAACCGCCGGCAGCCCGAGATCGGCCGGCGGCTCGGCGAGGTGCTGCTGAGCGAGTCGCCCGGCGAGATCCCCGTGCTTATCGCCGTCGCCGGGGCGAGGAGCACCGCGGGCCTGCACGACGAGGCGATGCCGCTGATCCGCGAGGCCGTCGAGGGCCTGCTGGGCCAGAGCAAGCCCGATTTCGAACTGCCCCGCATGCTGGCCGACCTCGCCCGTCTGATGCGGCCGGCGGACGTCCGCGCGTTGGTCGCCGACCTCGACGAGCGGCTGCAGATCGAGGGGGCCGGCGCGGTGATTCTGCTTACCAAGGGGATCCTCCTCGAGTCGCTCGATGAATTGGAGGCGGCGGTCGAGGCGTATCGGGCCGCCCTCGCCCTCTCGCCCACCGAGCGCACGCTGATCCGGCGGTTGATCCAATCGCTGAAAGAGACCGGACGGACGGTGGAGCTTTCGCGGCTGCTTGCCTCGACGCTGACCCGGGCCACGCTCACGGAGGCGTTCGAGTGGCGGACGCTCCAATCGCTGTACTGCGAGCACTACGATTGGAGCAACGCCCTCCGTGCCGTCGCGAAGGATGAGACGCCCCTGGCGGCGATCGAGGCCATGCGCGTGCTGCGGATGATGGGTCGCGTGGAAGACGTCCGCACGACGTTCCGCCGCTTCTACATCCGCAACCGCGACACGGGGCGGTTCTTCTCGCCGTTCTGGCCGGCGGCCCCGTCGCCGGGCGGCGTGGTCGGCGCCCTGGAGCGGCTCCGGACGCCGTTCTGGCAGCGCGAGCGCATCTTTGCCGCGCTGGCCGACCTCCCCTTCGCCGAGGAGGAATACACGGCCCTGCTGCTGGCCGCCCCGCCCGAACAGGGCGACGTGCAGGGGTTGATCGACGGGCTTGCCAAGGCGATGCAACTGCGAAACACCCGCGCGACGGCGTACACGCAAATGGCGGAGGCGCACCGCCGCGACGCCCTCAACATCAAAGACCGACGCCTTCTGGCGACCCTCGCCGCGGAGGACCCGGCGGGCGTCCCGGCCGGTCTGGTGCCGGCGATCGACGACATCGCCCGCTACGCCGATCCGGCCGACACCGCCCTGCTCGGGAGCGTGGCCCGGTTCTATCGCCTGCGGGGCGAGACGGAGAAGGCCCGGCACGTGCTCATGTGGCTGCTGGTCAACGACCTTCAGGAGGGCCACGGCAGCCGCCGTATCGGCGAGCGGTTCGAGCACATCGACGAGTATCTGGCCACGCTGCCGGAGGACCGTCGTCGCGACGCCCACCGGCGGCTGCTGGATCGCCTGGGGCCCGGTCCGTTGGACACGATTATCGACGAGTTCGACGCCAGCATCCTCGAACGATGGGCGTCCGTGGGCGAGCCCGCCGAAATCGACCGCCGGATCGCGACGTACCGCAAGCACCTCGACGCCGATTCCTCCGCCGGCGCGGGCCGCTCGCTTCTGGCGGCGATCGCCCGTTGCGAGGCCGCCGCCGGCCGCTTCGAGGGCTTCGCCGCGACCGTCGGTCGGCTCATCGACTCGCTCAGGGAGGACCTGTACGGTTCGCAGCCCTTTGACTGCCGCAAGGTCCTGCCGCCGGTCGGCCGGTTGGATGACGCCCCGCGTTACGTCGAGGCCGTGGCCGCTGCGATCGAGGCGCGTCGTGCCGCGGGGGCGATCTCGCGAGCCCTTGCAACGCAATGCCTCTGCTTCCTGGTCGACTGGTGCGCGGACAACGGCCTCCTCGAGCCGGCGAGGGCGATCCTGACGCGCGCCGAGGCGATCGCCGGCGGCACGGGCGGACACTGGCTTTGGATCGCCGACGGCGCCCGACGGGTCAACGCCGCCGCAAAGGCCGTGGAGATTGAGCTTCGCCTGCTGGAGGCGGACATGCTGCCCGTGCTTCGCGTGCCGGCCCTGCTCGATGCGATCGAGGCGGCCCGGGGGCAGGAGGCCGCCGACCGGCTGGCCGCGCGCGTGGCCGGCTACTCCGACCATCCGCAGGTCCTGAAGCGGGCGATCCGCGAAGCCCGCCGCGTCGGCGAAGCGGCCACGGCGGACGCACTGGCCGAACGCCTGCGAAAGACCTCACCGGGATAGTCTGTACCCCGTCGTCGCAGGACGCAACGACGGGAAAGCGAAGAGGCGGAAAATCAGAAAAGCGAAAGAGCGCCTTCGGAGGGCCCTGTCCGAATTCCGCCCGTGATGGCGCGGTGAGTTCGCCGCGCCATCAGACGTTCTTCGATGATATCCCTCGATTTCTTGTTCTCCCGACAAGCTTTTCCGACGAGGATCCGGCCGCGTTCGTGAGTCTCCGGCTGTTCCCTTCACGTCATTCGTCGTCCGTCGGCGCCTGTGGACTGCGGTGGCAACGCCACCGCTTTGGCTCGGACGGTTTGCGGCACGCCGGCGCGGCCCAGGAAAAGCGACGGCAGGGCCGCCGCAGTCCAAAACGCGCGGGCCGCGCCGTGCAGGACGGGCGGGGTAACCGCCGCCCGAGTCGAGGTCGGGGGAGAGTCTTCCGCCGCAACCGGCGCGCCAGACGCGCGCATCTTCGGATTGCGGCCGGAGGTCGCGCGGGGTTTTCTCGCTTTCTCGTTTTTTCGCTTTCCGGCGTTGCCGTGTGCGACACCGGGCTCTGCTACCGCCCCTTCGCCTTGGATGCGGGAAGGATGTCCGAGTAGGGGACGGACTCGTGGTGATGGTGTTCGCCGAGCCGCTCGAGCACGGCGGCCGCGATTCCCGCGGCGTCG
>CAZTVU010000056.1:3636-7525 GCA_964617025.1 uncultured Planctomycetales bacterium
AGCTGGCCCGCCCGCGACCCGTGGGCGATGAAACGATCGATCGGGATCCCGAGCCGCACCAGGTTCTCCGTCGGCAGCCGCAGCGACTGGGCGGTCTCGAGCACGGCCGTGCCGAAGCCGCCGGCGATCGCGTGGTCCTCGACCGTGATCACCGGCACCCCCGCCGTGAGCGATTCGGTCACCATCCGTTCGTCCACGGGGCGGGCGAACCGGGCGTTGACGATGCGGACGCCGACGCCGTCGGCCGCCAGGAGCTCGCCCGCGTCGAGGGAGTGGCTGACCGTTGAGCCGTAGGCGAGGATGACGGCGTCGCTCCCGTCGCGCACCACGCGCGACCGGCCCAGCTCGAACGGCGGACAGGGGCCGAGCGATTCCGGCACGTCGTCGCGCGGATAGCGGATCGCGCAGGGCCGGCTCTGCTGCATCGCGAAGCGCAAGGCGGCGAGCATCTCCGCCTCGTCCGCCGGCGCCAGCAGGATCATGCCCGGAAAGCTGCGAAGGTAGGCGATATCGAGGAATCCGTGATGCACCGCGCCGTCACCGCCGACGAGCCCGGCCCGATCCATGCACAGAACGACCGGGAGGCCCTGGAGCACGACCTCCTGAAAGACCTGGTCGAAGGCGCGCTGCATGAACGTGGAGTAGATGGCCACCACTGGCCGCAGGCCGGCCCGGCACATGCCCGCGGCGATGTCTACGGCCGAGCTCTCGGCGATCCCCACGTCCCAACAGCGATCGGGGAACACCTTGCCGAACCTGTCGAGACCGGTGCCGTCCGGCATGGCGGCGGTGATGGCGTGGACCTTTTCGTTTTCCCGAGCGACGGCGATGAGCGCGTCGGCGAAGGCGGCCGTCCAGCTCTTCCCGCGACCCTTGTGGACCGTCACCTTGCCGTCCTCGACCACGAACGGCATCGGGGAGTGGAACCGCGTCGGCTCGGCGGAGGCGAACGAGCAGCCCCGGCCCTTGTCCGTGTGGATGTGCAGGAGAACGGGATGCTGCACGTCCCGGAGGTACGTCAGCAGTTCGATGAGCAGCGGCAGGTCGTGCCCGTCGAACGGACCGGCGTAGATGAAGCCCATCTGCTCGAAGATCTGGTGCGGGGAGACGGTCGCCTTGATGCCCTCCTTGAGGTGGTCGATCGCATCGACGACGGACTTTCCCAGCACCGGCAGGCGGCCGATGTAGCGCCGGGCCTTCTCCTTGACCTCCTCGTAGACGTTGCTCGCCCGGAACTTCGCGAGGTACGCGGCGAAGCTCCCTTGCGTCGGCGCGATTCCCCACTTGTTGTCGTTGAGCACGACCAGGAACTGCCGCTTCAACAGGCCGGCCTGGTTGATGCCCTCGAACGCCAGCCCGTTGACGATGCTGGCATCGCCGACCAGGGCGGCAACCCGCGTGGGGCGGCCGAGGATCTGGTCCGCCCGCGCCAGACCGACCGCCGTGGCGATGGCCGTGCCCGCGTGGCCGACGTTGAACAGGTCATACTCGCTTTCGTCCGTGCTGGGGAATCCGCTTACCCCGCCCGCGCGGCGCAGCGTGTCGAACCGACTGTTCCGGCCCGTCAGGAGCTTGTGCGGATAGCACTGATGGCCGACGTCCCACAGCAGCCGGTCGCGTCGAAAGTCGAAGCAATAGTGCAGGGCGATCGAGATCTCCGTCACGCCCAGGTTACTGGCCAGGTGCCCCCCGTTCCGGCCGACAACCTCGACAATCCGCTCGCGGATCTCGCCGGCGAGTTGCACCAGCTCCGCCATGGAGAGCGTGTGCAGATCGGCAGGACCACTAATCCGTTCCAGAATCGACATGTTGTCTCACGTCCGGCGGCAAAGCACGAATTGTGCCAGCCTGCGCAGGTTATCGGCCGCTTCGCCGAATTCCTCGAGCGCCCTCTCGGCCAGTGCCACCTGTTCGCCCGCTGCCTCGCGGCTGGCCTGTATTCCTACGACACGCGGATACGTTTGTTTGCCGGCCTTCAGGTCCTTGGTCGTCGCCTTTCCCAGTTCCTCCGGTGTGGATGTCACATCGAGCAGGTCGTCCACGATCTGAAACGCCCGGCCGAGGTGCCGGCCGTATACGCCCAGGGCGTCGACCTGCCCCGCCGCGGCCCCGGAGGCGATCGCCCCCATCCGGCACGACGCCGCGATCAGCGCCCCGGTCTTGTGATCGTGGATGCTGCGCACCCGGTCCAGATCCGGCTCGGCCCGCTCGCCCAGGACGTCCTGCGCCTGCCCGCCGATCATGCCGCACCAACCGGTCGCCCTCGCCAGTTCGCGGACGAGCGCCGCTCGATCGCATGAAGCCGGCGAACGGGTTGCGAGGATCTCGAATGCCAGTGCGAGGAGGGCGTCGCCGGCGAGTATGGCCATCGCCTCGCCGTACACCTTGTGGCACGTCGGGCGGCCCCGACGAAGGTCGTCGTCGTCCATTGCCGGAAGGTCATCGTGCACCAGCGAGAAGGCGTGAACGCACTCCATCGCCGCGGCTACCGGAAGGCTCTGCTCGTCGGACCCTCCGCACAATTCGCAGCACGCCCCGACGAGGTAGGGCCGAAGTCGCTTTCCCGGGGCCAGGGCCGAGTATCGCACCGCCTCGACGAGTTCGGGGCTGCACGCGCCCTCGCCGCGGAGCACGTCGTCGTACGCCTTCTCGATCCCCTCGAGCCCCTTGTTGAACCGCTGAGCCCACGCCTCCAGGGCTGCGCTGATGTCGATGGACTGGGACACGATCACGACGACCCTCGGCACCCATCCACCCGTGGCATTCGGCCGGGCGGAATCCACTATTGTATAGCTTGGGGAAATCCGCAACAACCAATTCGGGGATGGCGAGACGCCGAAACCGCGGCGGTTCTTGTGCGCCGACATGCGTCGCAAAGCGGCTTCCGACCGACGGCCTTCAGGGCCGGGCTCTCCGATTATCGGACGGCGGCTGTCAGCTACGATCGGCCGACGGCCTGCGGCCGCTGTTCGAGCGGCACATAGCTCCGCTTGGGCGGTCCCGTATAGACCTGCCGTGGACGGGCGATGCGAGCGTCGCCCGACTGGCGGAGCTCGCGCCAGTGGGCGATCCAGCCGGGAAGCCGGCCAATGGCGAACATGACGGGGAACATGTTGGTGGGGATGCCGATGGCGCGCATGATGATGCCGCTATAGAAGTCGACGTTGGGATATAGCTTGCGGTCGATGAAGTAGGAGTCGCTGAGGGCCGCGTCCTCCAGGCCGCGTGCGATGTCGAGGAGGGGATCCCTCCGCTTGAGGACGCGGAAGACCTCGTCACAGGCCTTCTTCAGAATGGCGGCCCTCGGGTCGTAATTCTTGTAAACCCGGTGGCCGAAGCCCATCAGGCGGAAGCCGCTGTCCTTGCGTTTGGCCAGTTCGACGCACTCCTGCACGGTGCGCTTGCCGGCATGTATCGTCTCGAGCATCTCGATGACCGCCTGATTGGCGCCCCCGTGCAGGGGACCCCAGAGCGCGCAGACCCCGGAGGCCACCGACGCGAACAGGTTCGCGCGGCTCGATCCGACCATGCGAACGGTGGAGGTGCTGCAGTTCTGCTCGTGGTCGGCGTGCAGGAGCAGGATGAGGTTCATCGCGCGCTCGATTTCGGGGCTCACCTCGTACGGTTTGTGGGGCAGGGTGAACATCATGTAGAGGAGGTTGTTCACATAGCGTCGCCGCGGATCGGGATAGATGAACGGCTCCCCCATGGACATCTTGTAGGAGAAGGCGGCGATGGTGCGGACCTTGCTGATCAGGTGGGCGGCGGCTTCGAGCACCTGTTCATCCGTCTCGCACGGCAGGATGTCGGGATGGTAGCACGAAAGCGCGTTGATCATGGCGGACAGCATCGCCATCGGCGGTGCTGAGTTCGGAAAACCCTCAAAATG
>CAZTVU010000056.1:7543-23426 GCA_964617025.1 uncultured Planctomycetales bacterium
TCGTGGAGCAGGGCGTTGTCGGTGAGGAGCGTGGAAAACTCCTCCATCTGCTCGCGAGTCGGCAACTCGCCCCAGATCAGCAGGTAGGCCACCTCGATGAATCGTGACTTTTCGGCCAGCTCCTCGATGGGGATCCCGCGGTAACGCAGGATGCCCTGCTCGCCATCGATGAAGGTGATCGCACTGCAGCAGGCGCCGGTGTTGGCGTACCCGTCATCCAGCGTAATGAAGCCCGTCTCGGCCCTCAGCTTGCTGATGTCGAGGGCCTTCTCGTTTTCCGTGCCGACTTGGATCGGGAGCTTGTAGTCGTGGTCGCCGATGCGTAGGATCGCGGCGTCGGGCATGGACAACCTCCTGGCCCATCCAGGGCTCAACAAGGGATCGATTGGCGATTTTCGGCAACCGAATGTAGTCGCCTTGCCGCCGCGGGACAAGTGTCCGTTGGCGCGGACCCGCGGGCCTGCTGTCGGTGAGGGTCGCGGCCGCCACCAAAGATCGGGCCGGACGGACATGAGCGGAGGCATCACCGCAATCGGGGCGTCGGACGGGCGCCGCACGCCCTCCTGAGTTCGGCGCTGAGCGCGTCCGACGCCTTGGCCGGCACGAAACGGTCTGACGGAACCGGTCTGCGCCTCTTCGGAACTGCCGGGGGCAGGTCGCGTCCCGTTCCGTACCCATCCTCGCCCGGCGGCGCGTGTCTTCCAGGATAACGGGTACGCGGTTTGCGTGATAAGCGATGTGGAATATACTGTTGCAAGGGGACCGATCGCCGGCATGGGTCGTCATGGTTGACTCGATCAAAGCATACTTTCAAAGTCTCCTGTCCGATGCTTACGATCGTTCGACGATCCTGGTTGAGCTGTTCCTGATCGGCGTGGTCGTCTACGTCGTTCTGCGATTCCTTCACGGCACACGCGGCGCCCGGCTTCTTCGCGGCCTCGTCGTGATGCTGATCACGGGTTTCCTGGCGATCCGGGTGCTCGCGGTGCGATTCGACTGGGCGCGTATTTCCATCCTGTATCAGTACTTCGCGTGGACGGTCTTCTTGACCATCCTCGTGGTGTTTCAGCCCGAGTTGCGGAGGGGGCTGATGCGCGTCGGGGAAACGGGCTGGTTGCGGCGGTTCTCGCGGCGGCTGGACCATTCGGTCGGGGTGATTGCGAACGCGGCGGTCGCGTTGAGCAAGAGCAAGATCGGCGCCCTGATTGCCATCGAGCGAGAGGTTCCGCTTGGGTCGCTGGCGGAAAACGGCGTGCGGCTTGACGCCGAACTCTCCGTCGACCTGCTGCACACCATATTCTGGCCGAATTCGGCCCTGCATGACATGGGCGTGGTGGTGTCGCAGGGCCGAATCCTCGCGGCGCGCGTGCAGTTTCCGCTGGCCGAGGCGGGCACGCTCGATCGACGGCTGGGCAGCCGTCACCGCGCCGCCGTCGGTCTCAGCGCGGACTCCGATGCGCTCGTCATCGTCGTGAGCGAGGAGACCGGTACGATCTCGATCGCCGAGCGCGCAGTGCTCACCCAGGGCATCGCGCCGGATGCCCTGGCTCAGGTCCTCCGCGAGCGGCTGCTCGGCGCCCCGCTTCGGGCCGCCGAGACGGCCCCTCCGGCCGCGGAGCGGACCCCGGCCTCTGCGGCCCGGGAAGAGACGAGAGCCCCCGCCGAGCCCAGGCCCCGGCCGGCCGCGCTGACCGAGGTCATTTCGTCGTCGGCCTCCTCGCAGGCCGGGGTGGCGCCATGATGAAGCAGGTGAAGCTGCTGGCGACCACAGCGGTCCTCACCGTCATCATCTGGGTCTGCGCCGATCAGGCCAGCCAGGAGAGCGCGACGGTGTGGGTGACCGTGCGGTTGGTGGCCGGCGGTGCGGCGGACGTCGTGCCCGTGATTGAGACGCCCGGTCCGCGGGCCCCGACCGACGCCGGCACGGCTCGCGTTCGCGTGGACCTCTCGGGTCCGAAGGTCGCCATCCGACAGATTTCGCATGACGAGTCGAGCTCGGCGTCGGAGTATCAGATTCAGATTCCCGATACGTGGACCGGCGGCCACTACAATCTGGACGTCGTGGATGCGCTCAACCGAACCCGGCAGGTGCGCGAACGTGGGTTGCACGTGACGAATGCGTATCCCCCGAGCCTCCGGATTCTCGTCGACCGGTGGACCACCGCCCGGTTCGCGGTCCGGGCCGACCCCGGACCGCTCGCCGCAAGCGTGTCCGGCCCGCTGGATGTCCAGCCGGCGTCCGTGGCCGGGCGGATTCGCGAGAGCTTCCTGGCGAAGCTCGGGCCGGGCGAACCGGCCGTCGTCGTGCCGGTGCACGAGCTCCTGCGGGAGGCCCAGGGCCGGACGGGGGCGGTGAGCTTCACGGTGCCCCTGCCGCGGATGGTGCAGGACATGCCGGTCGAGTTTCAGCCGGGCGAGGTGGCGGTCACCGCGACGCTGACCCAGCGGACGGCGTCCAAGCGCCTCTCGCGGATCCCGGTGAGTGTGATGCTGAACCCGGACATGATCGGGCAGTACAAGGTGGTGTGGGGCGATCCGGGCGATCGGATCCAGTCCGTCGACGTGCGGGTGCCGCCGGACAAGGCGGAGACCCTGACGGCCGAGAACGTTCGGGCCTTCGTGCAGATCGGCCGGGAGGATGTGGTTCCCGGAGAGACCGGTGCGGCTGCCACACAGGCAAGCACCGAGGGCTGGATCACGCGGACGGTGCAGTTCATGTTTCCCCCCGGATACGAGGACGTGCGGGTCGAGGGGCCGGGCCCCAGCGTCCGGCTGAAGATCGTCGAGCTTCCGGCGACGGCGGGCCTGCCCGGCGTCGCGGAGGCCGCTCCGAGTTGACCGGCGGTCATGCGACGGCCATGACGCCTGCCCGCTGCTCCTCCGAGGTGAACTCCACACCGTAGATGTAGCCGCCCAGCGTCTGCGTTCGGTTAAGGATCCTGGCGGGCAACCCACTTCGACAGCCGGCGCGGCAGACCGTGATGCGAGTGTAGAGCGGGACCCGTTCTCGGCAGAAGAACGCGACGCCGGATCGGCTGACGTCTCGCGCGGTGGCGAGGGCGGCCTTGCCGGGTCGACGGCCGGCGGGGCCGTATACATCCCGCGGGGCGGCCCCGCCGTAGAGGATGTGTCGGTGCTCGCCCGGCCGGCTTTCACCCAGGCCGGATGTCACGGCTTCGTTCAACCACTCGCCGATGAGGCCCCTCAACGCGTTTTCCGTGGTTTCGCTCGGTTGCATTCGTCCCTCTCTGTATTCGGTCCACTGCGGCGAATTCGTGTGGACGTAGAAGCCCCGGCAGAATGCATGCCAAACGCCCGCGGCCACGATAAGCGGGTCGGACGTGGCAATACTACCCAGTGGAACGGCCCGCCCGCTCCCCACTTTGCGCAACAGGCGAAGTGATCGGGTCGTTTCCAGGGCCGCGGGCGTGTTGTCGGCGGTCAATCTGCCGTTCCCAGGACGTTTTTGCCGGGCCGAAGACGTTGTGCGATATCCGCACCGCCACGCCCTATAATAGAAGAGACTCATCCACCCAAGGACGCATGGGATTTGGACGATGAGTCCGGGGGTGACTTATGGCAGAACTCAGACGGTTCGTCGCGGTCGGCGTCACGGTTACCGGCCTGCTCGCAGCGGCGTCCGGCGCCGGCGGGCAGACGCGCATGATCCAGGGCGGAAACGCGCTGGATGCCAATCCGCTGGTGGGCAGCGGCGGGATCAACTACGCCGCCCCGCAGCCGCGGCTCAACCGTGCCAACAGCATCATGACCGGCAACGTCGGCGGCGGCGCGCAGTTCCGCGGGTATTCGCCCATCCGTGATTCGAGCCAGTTCTTCATGAACCTGCCGTCCGCGGGGCTTTCCGGCTTTCGCGCCGACGGGATCAGCGTCGCCGACCTCCTGGCCGGCCAGTCGAACTTCCAGCCGCGGTATTACTATGACGCCTCGCGAAACGTGACGAGTGTCGGCACGATTCCGCGCGATACGCGGCAGCCGTATCGCTCTCTCACGGCCCGCAACTTCTATCAGGATCCCCGGCTGACGTTCACGCCGGCCTCCCGCGATCCGATCCCCTTCCCGACGGGCGCCGCGCCGCAGCCGACGGGTGCAGGGCTCGCGGTCGAACCGGCGGTACAGCGAGCCGTGAACCCGCGATTGCTGTCCACGCCGCTCTTCCCGCAGCCGACGAACGTCCCGTTGTCCCAACTGCGCTACGCGCCGACCGAGGGGCCGACGGCGCGGGACGTCGGAATGAGCGAGAAGGTGCCGTTGGAGGTCGACGCCTCCGCATCGGCCCGTCCGCCACGGTCGCCGTTGGATCGGGTGCTTCGCCCGGGCGTGGAGCCGGCGGCGCCGCCGATCCCGCCGGGCGAGAAGCCCGCAACGCCCGCTCCGCCCGCCCCTTCGCCGGCGGCCCTCAACGTCCCGACGGCCCCGGAATGGCTCGGGCGGGATCGCTTCGCGGACATGGCGGCGACCGCGCGGATCCTCCGCGAACAGTATCTTGGGCTGGGTGCCTCGCCGGCGGGACAACCGTCGGAACAGGCCGCCGGAACGCATGCGGCCTGGGTTCGCGAGTACCTGGCGACGCCGGTGCGATCGCTCGCGGGCACGGGCTCGTCGGCCACGCAGCAGTATCTGCGGCGCGCCGAAGAGGAAATCACCAACGGGCAGTACTACCGGGCAGCCGGCTTCTACGAGATGGCCGCAACCCTGGAGCGGGACAATCCGTTGCCGCTGCTCGGCCGATCGTTCGCGCTGATCGCCGCGGGCGAGTATATGAGCGCAGCGAACCTGCTGAGCCGGGCGATCGAGACGTTTCCGGGCATCGCGTACTTCACGTTCGACCTGAAGGCGTTCATCCCGGCCGTGCTGGAGCGGCGGCGGGCGGAGCTGGAGGAGTTGCTCGCGAAGGGGGACGACTATCGGCTGCGGTTCCTGCTGGGCTACCTGGAGTACTACGGTTCGCCGGAGTCGGCGGAGCTGCGCCGCGTGGGCCTGGAAAACCTGGCCAAGGCGGCCCTTAAGGCCCCGGCGGGCTCGCCGATCGCCCAGTTCCCGGATCGGCTCAAGGAAGGTCGGCTGGCCCCGCTGGCGCCGATCGAGAAGAAGGCGGCGGACCCGACGACGGCGCAGGACCGATGACATCATTGAACGAACCTGACGGCACACCGCGGCCGGGCGACCCGCAGACGTTGCCGGTCGACGTGCGCCTGAACCTCAAGGAGCAGGAACTGCGAATCACCTGGGGCGACGGCCGGCAGAGCCGATATTCGCTCGGCCGGCTGCGCGGGCTGTGCCCGTGCGCCGCGTGTCGCACGGAGCGCGACAGGCAGAAGCGTGAACCGCTGCCGATCCTCTCGACGAAGCCGATCGACGATCTGCGGGCGGTGGACGGTGCGCCGGTGGGCAACTACGCCGTTCAAATCACGTGGTCGGACGGTCACAACACCGGAATCTTCGACTTTCGCTACCTTCGTTCGCTCGACGAGCCGGCGTAGCCGATCACGAGCCGCACGGCTCCAGCCCCCCATACCGGCGCCGGCGGGCCGCGAAATCCCGGATCGCCTCGTGAAGGTGCGCAGGACGAAAGTCCGGCCAGAGGACCGGCGTCACGTGGATCTCGGCATAGCTGATCTGCCAGAGGAGGAAGTTACTGATGCGCCGCTCATTGGCCGTGCGAATGAGCAGGTCCGGATCGGGAATCCCCGCGGTGTACAGGGCGCCGCTGACGGCGGCCTCGTCGATGTCCTCGACGCGGCGCCGGCCTTCGGCGACCTCGCGGGCGAGCGACCGGCAGGCGTCGACGATCTCGCCGCGCGAGCCGTAGTTGATCGCCAGGCAGAGCGTCAGGCCCGTGTTGGCCCGGGTGGCGTCGGCCGTGACGGCGAGCTCGCGCAGCACATCCGCCGGCAGGCCCTCGCGCCGGCCGACCTGCACCATTCGCACGTTGTTCTCCATCATTGTGGGCCGCTCGGCGACGAGGTATTCGGCGTACATGGCCATCAGGGCATCGATCTCCTCCCGGGGGCGTTTCCAGTTCTCGGTGCTGAAGCTGTAGAGCGTCAGGTACCCGATGCCCAGCCGGGCGCACTCGGTCACGACGGCGCGGACGGCCTTCGCGCCCTCGGCATGGCCGCGGATGCGCGGCTGGCCGTGCCGCTCGGCCCACCGACCGTTGCCGTCCATGATGATGGCGATGTGGCGCGGAAGCCGGTGCGGCTCGAGTCCGAGGACGACGCGCGGATCGAGGGGTTGCTCCTTCATGGCCGATAGAGGGTCTGAGACCGTTCGGGGCCGACGCTGACGATGGAGACCGGCACGCCGATCAGCTCGCTCAGCCGGTCGATGTATCGTCGGGCGGCACCGGGCAGCTCGTCGAACGAGCGGACGGTGCTGAGATCCTCCGACCAGCCGGGCAGCATCTCGAAGCGGGGCTCGACGCGGGCATACTCGTCCGCGCCGGCGGGGATGCCGTCGATCGACTTGCCGTCCAGGCGGTATTCGGTGCATACGCCGACGGGGTCGAGGCCGCCCAGCGTGTCCAGGTGCATGACGGCGACGTGGTCGGCGCCGGCCAGCGCGGCGCTGTAGCGGGCTGCGGCGGCGTCAAACCAGCCGCATCGGCGGGGCCGCCCGGTGGTCGTCCCGTACTCGTGGCCGCGCTCGCGAATGTACCGGCCGATGTCGTTGTCCTGCTCCGTCGGGAACGGGCCGGCACCCACGCGCGTCGTGTACGCCTTGACCACGCCGATGCACGTCCGGACGGTCCGGGGCGGCACGCCCGAGCCGCCGGCGATGCCCGCCGGCCCCGTCGAGCTGCTCGTCACGAACGGATAGGTGCCGTGATCCACGTCGAGAAGCATGCCGTTGGCCCCCTCGAAGAGCACCCGCTTGCCCGCGCGGATCGCCTCGCGATAGAAGCTCGTCGTGTCGCACACGTGCGGGCGGAGACGGTCGGCAAAGCGCGCGTAGGCGTCCAGCACCTCCCCGGCGTGCAGCGGCTCGCGGTCGCCGTAGAGCGCGGCGAACATCTGGTTCCGCTGGGCGACGATCGCTTCGACGCGCGACCGCAGCGTCGCCTCGGCATACAGATCGCACACGCGGATCGCCGTCGAGCGCTGCATCTTGTCGGCATAGCACGGGCCGATGCCGCGCGAGGTCGTGCCGATCCGGCTGCCCGCGGCCAGGGCCTGCTCCGAGAGCTGGTCCTGCTTCTTGTGCCAGGGCATGATGACGTGGGCGCGATCGCTGATCCGCAGGTTCTCGCCCACAGCGATGCCGCGCCGGACGAGGTCGTCGATCTCCCGGCAGAGGACCTCCGGGTCGACCACGACGCCGGGGCCGATCACGCCGACCACGCCCTTGCGGATCACGCCGCTGGGCATCAGGTGAAAGGCAAACCGCTCGCCGGCGACCCGCACCGTATGCCCCGCGTTCGCGCCGCCGTTGTAGCGCCCGACGATGTCGAAATGCTCGGTCAGCACATCGACGATCTTGCCCTTGCCCTCATCCCCCCAATGCAAGCCCACCACGCAGGTGTGTCCGAGAGCCTTGAAATCCATCGTTGCCCCACGCAGAAAAGAACCGGGCCGCGCCGCGTATCACGGGGTGCAGGACGGACCTGAACCTGTCTCCGGGATACTCGGATACGCTACGGTACGGGCGGACCGCTGTCAACGACCGCACGCCGCACGACCACGGATCGCGGCGAGCTTGCCGCACATCGCGGGGCCGTTGCTTTCTCGCTTTTTCGGTGCGTCCGACATATGCTGTTCGCTCGATGGCCGAACCCGAGAAAGTCACACTGAAGACGCTGGTTGGGCGGAAACGGGCCGGCGAGCGCTTCCCGGTGCTGACGTGCTACGACTGCCCGACCGCGAGGATTCTCTTCGAAGCCGGCGTGGACGTGCTGCTGGTCGGCGATACCGTCGCCGAGGTGGTTCTCGGATATCCGGCGACCCGCGCGATCAGCGTCGACTTCATGATTGAGGTGGCGGCGGCCGTGCGGCGGGGGGCGCCCGATGCGTTCGTGATCGGCGACATGCCTTTCTCGGCCGGCTATCATGAGAGCCCTGCGGCGGGTGTGGCGGCGGCCAAACGATTCGTCGAGGAGGCCGGCTGCGACATCGTCAAGGTGGAGCTTCAGGCGAGCGAGCTGCCCGTCCTGGAGGCGATCCGCGACGCCGGCATGGGCGTGATGGCACACATCGGCCTGCGTCCGCAGTGGGTGACGGACAAGGGCGGCTACAGGGGCCAGGCGAGGAAGGCCGACTCGGCGGCGATGCTCATCCGCGAGGCGCACACGATGGAGGAGGCGGGGGCCTCCATGCTGTTGCTGGAGGCCGTTGCGAGCGAGGTCAGCGCGGAGATCTGCCGGGATGTGGGCGTGCCCGTCGTCGGCTGCGTGGCCGGCCCGGCCTGCGATGGCACCGTGGTCGTGCTGCACGACATGCTGGGATGGGGCGGCGGGCATCCCCCGCGCTCGGTGAAGCGCTACGCCGACATTCACGCGGTGCTTGCCGGGGCGGCTGCCGAGTACGCCGACGACGTGCGGGCGGGCCGATTCCCCGCCGCCGAGCACTCCATCCGCATGCAGCCGGGGGAGTACGAGCGGCTCAAGGAAATGATGAACGCGAAGTGATGGGCGCGGAGGCCGGCCGAGGCGGCGAATGGCGGGCACCGAGACAGTGAATCCCGGGACCACGGCGCATGGGGTGCGCCTGTCGATTGTCGTCCCATGCTACAACGAGGCGGCGGGCCTGGCCGAGCTGCACCGGCGGCTGTCGCAGGTGTGCGCCGGACTCGCTTGCGAGTACGAGATCGTGCTCGTCGACGACGGCAGCCGCGACGCGACGGCCGACGTCATTCGGCAGTTGGCGGCGGTTGACCCGCACGTTCGCGGCGTGAGCTTCTCGCGGAACTTCGGTCACCAGGCGGCCCTCTCGGCGGGGATCGACCACGCGACCGGCGACGCCGTCGTCGTCATGGACGCCGACCTGCAGCACCCGCCCGAGCTAATCCCGAGGTTTCTCGAACAGTGGCGAGCGGGCTTTGATATCGTGTACGCCTATCGCGAGGATCGCCGGCCGCGATTCGGCTATCGGTTGGTCAACGCCCTGATGCAGGTGCACATCCCCGTCGAGTCGGCCGACTTCCGGCTGATGGACCGGCGGGTGGTCGACGCCTTCCGCCAGATGCCGGAGCGGTCGCGGTTCATCCGCGGCATGATGAGCTGGCTCGGCTTCCGGCAGATCGGCATCGGCTACCGCGACCAGGCACGCTTCGCCGGCGAGCGGTCGTACACGGTCCGCCAGACGATCCGCATGGCGTTGAACGCGGTCCTCTCGTTTTCGCACATCCCGCTTCGCCTGGCGTCGCTGCTGGGCACGGTCACGCTCCTGGCGGGCGTCCTCTATGCGCTGTACATCCTCGTGGCGTGGTGCGTCGGGGCCGACATCGAGCGCGGCTGGACGGGGATGATGATGACCGTCCTGATCCTGGGCGGGGTGCAGTTGATCTGCCTCGGGATCATCGCCGAGTACCTCGGGCGGGTCTACGAAGAGGTCAAGCGCCGGCCGCTCTACGTCGTCCGCGAACGGTTCGGCTTCCCGCCGACGCCCGCACCGCCGCCGGCGGAGGCCGAGCGATAAACAGGTCCTCCGAGGATGGAAAGTGGCAAGCTGTCGAGACTGCCCATGTTCACTGCATTGGGCTGCAGGTGACCACTTTCCCTTTTGTGTGGACCTATTCAGCGAGGCCTTCGCTGTTTCGCGTTTGCCTTCCCTCATCCGTCGTTTCGTGGCTTCGCGCGATTTTCCTTCGTTCCTTCCGCGCCGACGGGGCGTCGGCACCACAGTAGGGCCGGCGCCTCGCCGGCCATGCTTCCCCGTTTGCTTTTCGCTTGGTTCCTCCCGCACCGACGTAGGCGCAGGTGCGACAACCGTGAGGCCGGGACAGGCTCGGCCGGCGTCGTCTTGCCATCGTATGCTCCGTGCCGTTTCTCAGTCGGATACGCCTGAGAAATGCCGACGGGGGCGTCGGCACCACAGTGGGGCCGGCGTCTCGCCGGCCTACATCCCAGTGCGCCTCATTCCTCCCGCGCCGGCGAGGGCAGCGGCACCCCACGAGCAAAGGCATGTTCCCCCGGCCCCTCCCTGGCAGGGAGGGGGGTTCGGCGTTCCGAGTTGCGAGTTCAGAGGCGTGCCGGCGGCACATCCGGTCCGTTCAAACGCTCCTGTAACACCTTGCCTCCATCGGGTCCGCGCCGCCGGCTCGGTCACGCGAGATGCGAGGCACCTTCTTCCCCGGCGGTCCTCGCGCGGGGCAGCCACATGCGGAATGTCGAGCCCTTGCCGATCTCGGACGTAACCGAGATGCCCCCGCCGTGGGCGGCCATGATCCCGTAGGCCGCGGCAAGGCCGAGTCCGTGCCCACGTTCCTTGGTGCTGAAGAACGGGTCGAAAATCCGCTTCATCGTCTCGGCATCCATGCCGAGTCCGGTGTCCTCGACGCTGAGGCAGACGTAGTCGCCGCCGGGCAGGGACGGCCGGGCCTCCTCGAGCGGAGCGGCGAGCGTGCGATTCTCGGCCGTGATCGTCAGGCGGCCGCCATGGGGCATGGCCTCGACGGCGTTGCGGCAGAGGTTCACGATGACGTGCTGAACCTGCGTCTGGTCGCAGTTGACCCGCCAGAGGTCCGGCGCGATCCGATGCTCCATCGCCACGTCGGGGCGAATCATGGGCGGGACCAGCACCAGCGCGGCCCGGAGCACCTCGCCGAACGGCAGTACGTGTGTGCGCAGCCTGCCGCCGCGCGCGAAGGCCAGGAGCTGGTGGGCCAGGTCTCCGGCCGCGCGGGCCGCCTCCTCGATGTGGACGAGCTTGGCATGATCGGGGTCCTCGGGCCGCCGCCCCGCCCGCATGTTGGAGGCCAGCCCCAGGACGGTGGCCATCAGGTTGTTGAATTCGTGGGCGACGCCGCGCCCGAATCGCCCGATGGTCTCCAGCCGCTGCGCCTCGCGAAGCCGCGCGTTCAATCGCTCGCGCTCCTCTTCCGCCCGCTTCCTCTCGGTGATGTCGTACTCGATTCCGTCCCAGCAGGTGGATCCATCCGCGAGCCTTCGCGGGCTCGAAACAAACGCCGACCACCGGATATCGCCGGCCGGGCCGATCATTCGGACTTCCGTTGAGAACACGGACAGCGTTCGATGCGATTCCTCCTCCTCCTGCCAGAGTCGAAGCCGGTCGGCCTCATGAACGCGACCGTAGATCAGGTTCGGATCGGCCATCGCCTCCTGCGGTGTGACGCCGTAGAACCGGCGAACCGCATCACTGAGGTACGTGAACCGCCTTGACCCGTCCTCTCTCCGCACGATCTGGTAAATCATCCCGGACACGAGATTGTCGCTGATGGAGCGGATGCGTGCCTCGCGCTCCGACAGCGCGGCCTCCGCCCGATCGCGCTCGGCGATCTGGGCTCGCAACGCTTCGTTGGCGGCCCGCAAGTCCGCCGTGCGCTGCTCGACTCGCCGTTCCAGCTCGTCTCGCGCCCGCTCCAGCGCCTCCCGGGACCGAATCCGGTCGATCGCCCCGCCGATGCGGGCGGCGATCGCCTCCAGGGTGTGCCGCGCGGCCACCGAGAGTTCGCCGCACTGCCGCGCGGCCACGTTCAACGCCCCGATCACCTGCCCCTCGTGCACCACCGGCAGGATGGCGATCGCCTGGAGTCCCTCGGCATCGCAGGCCGGGTGATGCTCGGCCAGGCTGCCGACGGCGGCGTAGATCGGTCTGGCCGTCGCGAGGCGCCTTGCCTGGGGCGAGTCGGCGGCGACGTACGAGACCGCCTCGACGAATGTGGCGGAAAGCCCGGTGTGCGCGACGAGTCGAAAGCCGCCGGTCGCCTCGTCCGCAACGTACACCCCGCCGCATTCGACGCCGTCGATGGAAACGGCGGCGTCGAGCACCATCCGCATCGCCTCCGGGAGCGTGCTGGCCGAGTTCAGCGCGACCGCCAGGTCTCGCTGGAGGCGAAGGAGTTCCTCGGCGCTCTTTCGCTCGGTGATGTCGATCATCACGCCCTGGAGGCAGACCGCCCGCCCCGCCTCATTGTGAATGATCGTGGCCTCGTCTCGGAACCAGACCACACGGCCGTCCCGGGCGATCATGCGGTACTCGCATGCGAACGGCGCGCCCGTCGCGTGGCATCGGGCCACCTCGGCCATCACCCGCTCGCGGTCGTCGGGGTGCAGGCGCTTCCGCCAGAGGTCGGCATCGGCCGCGTAGTCGGCGGGCGTGTAGCCCAGGAGCGCCGCCGACTGCGGGCTGACGTATTTGGTCGAGCTGATCCCGTCCATCGCCGCTATGTAAGTAATCGCCGGGATCCGTTCGACAAGGGCGCGATACCGGGCCTCGGCTTCGCGCAGTTCATCCTCCGTGTTGACCCGCTCCAATGCCGGCGCGATTACGTCAGCAATTCGCTGAAGGCACTCCAGATCGGCCTGACCATAGCGCCCCGGAGTGTACGACTGGACGCTCAGGACCCCGCTGACCGCATCGCCGCATCGGACGGGGGCAAACAGGAGGCTGGCGGACGGGCGACCGGTCCCGAAAGGAACCATGGGGGGGACCGGTTCCCCGGAGTCGCGGTTGTAGAGGACGGCCTCGCCGGCGAGCGCCCGCCGCAAACCGGGCCCGGCATTCTCGGGGGTCAGCTCTTCGCCCGCGAAGACCTGCTTGCGGCCGTCGACCGTGTCCACGTAGCGAACGACGGTCATCACGGACCTTGCCGGCGACCGGCGCACGAGATAACAACAGTCCCAGTGCAGCAGCCGGTCGCTCTCTTCGCAAAGCGCATCCATGAGGTCGCCCGCGGAGGCAACCGCCGCCAGACGCGTTGCGAGTCGCGTCAGGGTATCTCGTTCACGCTGGGCCCGTTCGAGCTCCGCGATGCGAGCGAGCAGGCCGTCGATCTGTTCCTGGCGTTCCGCGCCGCCGGGCATATCGTCCCTCATGGCACGTCAAATGCTCCTGAACGACACTCTCGCTGTGCCGATCCCCGCCGCTCACTTTCGCCCCCCCGGGCCGGCTGCGGTACGACCATCATATCATGGCTTTTCCGCGGCCGAGAGACGGCCCTGCGGGTCGCGACGGTCGTCGGCCCGCTCCGCGGACAATCCTTGCGGCACCTCCCGGGCGGGGGCGCGGCGTCAGCGTCGGGTGGCCGTGTCGGACGCGGGCTTGGTGGCCGGCGTGCCCTCGACCCGCGAGACGACCGGAAGCACGATGTGCGACGGACGGTCTCGGTCGACGTAGACGGTGTTCCTCGCAACGACCCGCGTGTCGCCGACGGGATGCGGGTCGCCCGTGTTGGGGTTCGGCTCGAAGCGGGGGCTGTTGCTGGAGGAGATGTGGACGCGAATGCGGTGCCCCCGGCCGAAGACGAGGCTCGTCGACCACAGATCGATCTCGAGCGGGTAGACCTTTCCGGGCTCGAGGAACTCCTCCTTGCGGAACGAGTTGCGGAACCGCGCGCGGCGGATGCCGTCGGTCACGAGCATCGACCGCCCATCGGGGTAGACGTCGCAGAGCTTCGCGGTGAAGTCCGTGTCGCGCGCCGAGGAGGCGATCCACAGCTTCACGGTGATGCGGCCGGTCACTTCGAGAGGTGCCTCCAGCACATCGCCGGTGAAGACGAGCACGTCCGCGCGGCCCTCCAGCTTTCGCTGATCCATCGGGCCGACGGCGATCACCAGGTTCGCGCCGCCGTGCGTCTCGACGGGGTTCTTCGGGTCGTACTCGTAGGTGAACGAGGCGTCGGCCCGCCCCGGCCGGGCCGGCCGCAGCGACTTGTCCTCGTGGAAGTAGTACGGGGTGGGCGTCGACGGCGGCGGCCAGTCGTCCGCCGTTCGCCAGCGGCAGCCGGGGCCGTCCTTGTCGTCCGGATCGCCCATCACGTAATACTCGACGGCGGGCGCCCGGGCCATCTTGTTCTGTTTGCCCTTCAGGCAGTAATCCAGCCACGGCCAGGCGTCCAGCGCGCGCCCGGCGTCGGCGTTCGGGTAGGTCAGTTCCTTGAAGAGGCCGTGCGCCCACGGTCCCATGATCAGCCTGCACTTTCCCCGGGCGCCCTTATCGCCGCGCTTCTGCACGGCCGTGAACATGTTGATCGTGCCCTGGGAGAAGCAGTCGTACCACCCCCCAACGTACGTGACCGGCACGTTGACCTTGTCGGCCTGCGCGACCGCGTCGAGATCGGCCCAGAAATCGTCGTAGCAATGGTGCCGCAGGAACGCCTCCCGGTTCTTCTCGACGAACTTGTTCTGGCTCAACCAGGTCTCGAGCAGCGACTTGCCCCAGGCGCCGCCGACATAGGCGCAGTCCTCGTAGAAGTTCGAGAAGCCGACGGCGACGAACTGGCACGTCAGGTGGGGGGGGCGGGACGGCGCCATCATGTTCTGCGTAATGCCCAGCGCCGACGCGCCCCACGTGCCGATCTTTCCGTTGCACCAGTCCTGTTTGGCGATCCACTCGACGGTGTCGTAGCCGTCGCAGGGGCCGGCCCACCCGTCATTGCGGAAAATGATCCAGTGGTTGCCTTCGCTCTTCCCGGTGCCCCGCACGTCCTGGATGACGACCGCGTAGCCCTTCGTCGTGCCCATCTGCCCGACGGCGGCGGACCAGGCCCCCGCCTTGCCGTAGGGCGAGCGCAGCAGGGCCACGGGCCAGGGCCGGTCGCCTTCGGGCAGATAGACGTCCGTGGAGAGCTTCACCCCGTCGCGCATGGGAACGGCGATCGTCTTCGGCACGGCGGCCGACGCGGCATGCCGCGCGAGGAACAGGGTCACGATCAGAACGGCCGACAGGACGATGCTTCGAACAAAGCGCATCTTATGACCTCCAGCGCAACGACGGAGCAAGGACGGATCGCCCCGAACGAGCCGCCCGTGACGGTCGATCCTACACGCGCGTCGGCCCCGGTGCCAGCGAACGACGAAATCGGGCCGCGCGATCTGGACTGACCACTCGATGCGGCGTAGACTACCGGGGATCCATGGATCCGGGCGACGCGAAAACCGCCTCGTCCCCCCTGGCAGCCGCCGGAGAAACGGAGGAGTCATGCCGCAACGGAGGAAGCCGTCTCTTCGCTTGAGTGCATCGATCGTCTCGCTCTTCGCGGCGGCCCTCTCGTTTGTGCCTGCGCTCGGCGCCGCGCCGGTCGGGGACGCGGGCGAGGTTCGCCTGCGCCCGCCGCGGGGCGCGCGCTTCGAGTTCCGGGGCGTACTGGGGCAGCGGATCGACGCCAACCTCCGCCAATGGCTGCTGACCGCACCCGAGGCCAACCCCGGAATGACGGAGATGCTGCGCGTGCGGGATCGGGTCCCCGTGCCGGAGCTTGTTCCGTGGGCCGGCGAGTTCGTCGGCAAGTACCTCCTCTCCGCGATTCAGGCGTGCCGAATGGTTCATTCGAAGGAGCTGGAGGAGACCATCCGCCGCGTGGTGGACGAGGTGATCGCCGCCCAGGACGACGGCTACTTCGGCCCCTTCACGAGGACGGAGCGTCTGCTCGGTCACTGGGACCTGTGGGGCCACTATCACGTGATGCAGGCGCTGCTTGTCTACCATGACGAGACGGGGTACGAGCCCGCTCTGGAGGCCGCCGGCCGCGCCGGCGACCTGATCTGTCGGACGTACCTCGACACGGGGCGCCGCGTGTTCGACGCCGGCTCCCACGAGATGAACATGGCCGTCATCCACGGGCTCGGCCGGTTGTACCGGCGCACGAGCCACGATCGATATCTTCGGATGATGCGGCACATCGAGGAGGATTGGCAGCGGGCGGGCGACTATCTTCGCACCGGCATCGCCGGTGTCGATTTCCACCG